>JAISSQ010000008.1 GCA_031273045.1 Puniceicoccales bacterium | reverse complement strand
CTCTCGACTTCGAGGCCGAGCATCGGCAGCGCGTCGGTGATTTCGGCGACGCTGACGCCGTCGAGGTTCACGTATCTGCCGAGCCATTGGAGGGAGATTTTCATTGCCGGCGTTTGAACTCAAAAACGCCGCCGGTGGCAAGGCGACGCACGGGTTCAGGCGGGCGAAAGCGGCGTTGCCGGTGGCTTTTTGCGCAGCCGCCAAATGACGACGAGGTTTGCGGCGGCGAGCGCGAGCAGGAAGACAAACGCGGGTGCGTAGTTGTCTTTGGCGGCGCCGCCGGCGGTGTCGTTGTGAATGAGCCAGCCGGCGAGGACGGGTCCGAAGATGCCGGCGCAGCCCCACGCGGAGAGGACTTTGCCGTGGATTTCGGTGACGTGCTTCTTGCCGTAGATGTCGGCGATGTATGCGGGCATCAGCGAAAAACCACCGCCGTAGCACGCCATCAGCGCGATGCTCGCGCCGGCGACGAGCCAGACGCCAAATCCCGCGCCGGCGCCGCCGTTAACGCCGCCGTTGACGCTGCCGGCGACGCTGACGGCAGCACCGCCGGTGGCGGCTTCGTAGCCGTAAAGTAGCGCGCCCAAAATCGCGACCGTCAGCGCGAGCAGCGCGGCGTAAGCGCGCCAGCGACCGGTCTTGTCGGAAAGCGTCGCCCAAAGCATGCGACCGGTGCCGTTCGCCAAGCCCATCACGCCGACGAGCCACGCCGCGCGTTCGGCACTCACGCCGGTGTGCTGGAAGAGCGGGCTGGCGTTCGCGAGCAGCGCGATGCCGACGGAGATGTTCAGGAAGAGCAGCGTCCACAGCAGCCAGAATGTCGCGCGCGGCACGTGCGTCTCCTCGGCGAGTTCGCGCAGGTGGAGCGTCCCTTCGTCGGGCCGCCGGTAGTGCCCGCCCAGCCCGAACGACGCCGCGAGCATCAGCGCGACGAACGCGCCGCCGGCGAGCGCGATGCCTTGCGCAAGCCCGAATTCGCGGACGAGTTTTTCGAGCAACGGCCCCGTCAGCAGCGCGGAGAATCCGAAGCCGGTGATTGCGGCACCGGTGGCGAAGCCCTTGTTTTCGGGGAACAGGAAAATCAGTTTCGCGACCGGCGTGATGTAGCCGACGCCCAGCCCGATGCCTTGCAACGCGCCGAAGCCGAGGTAGAGCAACGGCACGCTTTTGAGCGCGACGGCACCGACGGTCGTCGCGTAGCCGGCGAGCATGAAGAACGCCGACAGGCGCGCCGAGCCGCTCGGCGCCATGTGCCGTCCGAGAAATTTTCCGAGAAACGCCGCGCTGAAACCGAGGAACAAAATGGCGATAGAGAACACGCCGGATACCGTGCTCTGCCGGATGTCGAAGTGGGTCTGCAAGGGCTTTGTCAGCACGCTGAACGCATAAATGCTGCCGATGCACAGGTGCAGCAGCACGGCGGAGAATATGGTGAAAATGCGCTGGCGTGTCATCGGCGGGAATGGAACGCCGGCGGTGGCGGCGTCAGCAACGCGAAAAAACGCTGCGGCGCGAAACACCCCGAAAAAGGGCTTTACTTTTCGGCGGTGATGGACAGTTTTCGCCGCTCACTTACCTTTCCAACCACGCAACACACATGGGCAACCTCAAGAAGAAACGCCGCTTGAAGATGAACAAGCACAAACGCCGGAAGCGCTCCAAGGCCTCCCGCCACAAGAAGCGTCTCTGGGGCTGAACTGGGCTGAACAAGAGAAACCCGCCCACGACAAAAACGGCGACCATGCTCCAAGGGGCGGGTCGCCTTTTCCTTTGCCCGAAAAAGACCTCCGCCGCTCTTCGCCTCCCGCCGCCGTCGCCGGCACTGCCGGTGCCCGCAAAAAACCGCCGCAAAATCCCCGCCTTCTCTGCCGCCCATGAACTTCTTCGCCGCACAGCAACGCGCCCGCGTCAAGACGCGCCGCCTCATCGTCCTGTTCATCGCCGCCGTGCTCGCAATCGCGGCGGTGATTTACCTCGTCATCGCGCTCGCGCTCGACGGCGGAGCCATCACCGGCGGCGGCGGCGGTGGCGGGGCAGGCGGGGTTGGCGGTGGCACCGGTGCCGCCGACCTCTCGCGCCTGTGGATGCCGGAGGTTGCGCTGTGGACGCTGCTGGGCGTCTCCGCCGTTGTAGGTCTCGGCTCGCTCTACAAGTGGAGTTCGCTGAGCGCGGGCGGCTCGGCGGTTGCCAACGCGATGGGCGGTGTGCGCGTGACGCCCCGCAACGCCGGTCCGCTCGAAAAGCGGCTGCTCAATGTCGTCGAGGAGATGGCGCTCGCGTCGGGCGTGCCGGTGCCGGCGGCTTACGTGCTGCCGCACGAGCCGGCGATTAACGCATTCGCGGCGGGGCTGACCACCGGCGACGCGGTCGTGGCGGTCTCGCGCGGCGCGCTGGAGCAACTCACGCGCGACGAGTTGCAGGCGGTCGTCGGGCACGAGTTCAGCCACATCCTCAACGGCGACATGCGGCTGAACCTGAAAATCACGGCGGTCGTTTTCGGCATTCTGATGTTCACGGTCGTCGGGCGTGTGCTGCTCGAATTTGGCGCGCGCGGCGGGCGTTCGCGCAGCAAGGACGGCAACGCCGGCGCCGTGATGCTCGCCGCCGGTCTCGGTCTGCTCGTGCTCGGCTGGGTCGGCTACTTTTTCGGGCGCGTGATTCAGTCGGCGGTGTCGCGGCAGCGCGAGTTTCTGGCGGACGCCTCGTCGGTGCAGTTCACGCGCAACCCGCAGGCGATGGCGGGCGCGCTGCAAAAAATCCTGCGCGCGCAAAACGGCTCCGTGCTTGAGTCGCCCCACGCGACCGAGTTCTCGCACCTGTTCTTCGCCACCGGCGTCAGCGGCTTCCTCGCCTCGCTCTTCGCGACGCACCCGCCGCTGGAGGCGCGCATTCGCGCCGTCTTGGGGAATAGGGAATGGGGAGCGGGGAGCGGGGAACGGGGAGGAAGTGCGGCGGCTACGCCGCTGACCACCGGTGCCGGCGGTGCGGCGCAAGTCGGCGCGCTTGGCTTTGCGGGGCGGGGCAGTGGCACCGCCGGTGCCGCCGGTTTCACCGCAGGTTCCGTATCCGAAACAGGTTCCGGTCGGGCCGGCGACGTTCACGCCGCGCCGTCGCCGGCGGTCAGCGGCACCGCCGCCGCTCTTCCTCCCCATTTCCCACTCAGCGAGGCGGCTCGCGAACCGAGCACCGCCGGCGGCGTCCTCCTCGACCTGTTGCGCGAACCGCCACCGCCGGCGGTCGCCGCGCTCGACCCCGCGCACCGTGTGCCGCTCGCCCAAATCTCCATCGGCGCAATCGGCGCGTTGCCGCCGGCGGAGCAGGACGCGCTCGTTGCCGAGGCGCAGCGGCTCGTTGACGCCGACGGTCGCGTCAGCGTCTTTGAATACGCGCTGATGCGCCTCCTGCGCTGGCACGTCGAGAGCGTCCGCGACCCGCGCCGCGCCGCCCGCGTCTCGATGCCGTCAACCAGCGCGTTTGCCGACGCCTGCTCGGTGCTGCTTTCGTTCGTCACCTACGCCGGACGTTCCCGCACACTCGCGCCCGACGCGATTTTTGCCGCCGGAGCCGCCGCGCTCACCGGTGTCGCGCGCAAACCGCCCGCATTGCTGCCCCCGGCGCAATGCTCGTTTCGCCGCCTCGATGCCGCTCTCGAACTGCTCGCGCACACGCCGCCGCTCGCGAAGGGCGCGGCACTCAACGCCGTCACCGCCGCCGCCCATGCCGACGGCGAAATCCACCCCGACGAGGACGCCCTTCTGCGCGTCCTCGCCGCCGCGCTGGAATAACGACGGCATTGCCGGTGCCAGCGGCGTCGGCGGTCAAGCCCCGCAGGGGCGACCTTTCGATGAGTCCCCGTCGTTCTTCCACGGAGGAAACTTTGCTTCAACCGTTTCATAATCAATTTGCGCGAAGGTTTTTAGGATTGCCTCAAAGATGACTTGGGCACCCTTGCAAGGCACAGCCATTCCAATTTGTTTTCGGACGCTTTCCTTGCTCCCGCAAAACTCGTAATCATCAGGAAAAAAAATTCTCCACAGTTTTCTCCACAGATTCTTCCTCTTTCTCCACAGTTTCTCTATTTTTCTCCACAGTTAAGAGAGAGGGGACGGGTCTATTTATGCGGGTGTTCATAAAAGATTCATAAAAGATGTTTTGTCAAAAATTCTTTAAGTGGCGACAAGGCAGGTGAGTTCCAATTCCAGACACTGTCTTTGGCAAAGGTTTTGTTGAAACCCTCCTGCTTTTTCCAGACGTCGGAATCTATGGCGGCGGCGTATTCGTGAACTTTGGATTTCTGCGTCGGAGGGTTATACTTCTTTGAAGCATTGCCATCAATGTAACTCTTGGAAGTAATGCAATCGACGTAATTTTGCCAACACTGGACAATGTCGCGGTGTTCCTCTCTTACCATTTTCTCCAAGAGAGTTTCAAAGTCACCGTCATCACGGTTGTTGGGAAACAGAAAGATGGGAATGTCTGTCCCGACTTTTGCGACTTTTGCGACTTTTGCGAGTTCTCCTATTTTTTTCTGAATTGCGGCAAGGCGCTTTTCAAAGCCGCCGTCGTCATCCGGTCTATCGTTATCCGGTCTATCGGCGTCAAAAACAATGAGAACAGGTTTTTCTCCCTCAATGGCACGCTTCACTTGGTTGTTAGAAGCAAGATTTGTCCAACCCCCGCATTCGACAATTTCGACATCAGAAATCGTGCTGTTCGCTCCTTCTCCTTTGCCATTATCGCCGGCAGAAAAGAACCGCCGCAGCAATTCTTCCAAGAACGCTTTGTCGGACTTACCTTCCACAAGTATTGCGCACGGTTTCATTGTTGTTTTCCTTATTCTTATCGTTCGTTTTTGCGTGTTGCGGTATCGTTTTCGTTATCGTATATCTATATCAGATTCAACAGCATCCCGAAAACTTGGATAGTCGTAAGGATACGCGTTGATGTTGTCTTCGGCGCGGCGGACAAAGTTGATAACCGAAACGAAATTTTGCAGCGTTTCATTCTCTTCAAGCGCACCCTTGAGCATCGCCAATGACTCCCAACTATGCGTTGTCGCAAAGATCTGAACGTGCTTTTCCTGCGCAAGAGAAACAAGTGTTTTCCAGAACGTCTTTAACGTGCTCGCGTGCATTCCGTTGTCTATCTCGTCAATCAGAACGATGCTTCCGCTATCGGCTGCAAGAATTTTGGAGAAAATCTGCGTGGCACGAACAACACCGTCGCCCTGCAACTCCAACGGCAAACTGATTCTTCGTCCCTCGTCAACCAAAACGACTTTGTTTTCTCCACCGATTTTGATGTTCCTGATGTTTGGCGCGAATGGTTTTAGTGCCTCCACAATTTCCGGTTCACGGTTCGCTGCGATGATTTTGCCAATGGAATTATCGTCTTTATAGTGAACCGCAAGATAATGAAGATCAGGCGCATCGAGTTGTTTGGGAACACGATTTATCCCAATTTCCCCGTTTGTTTGAAGGGTTAAACTATAACAAAGTTCTTCCTTTCCGCCGTTCCGAATAATAAAAACTTTTATCCCATCCATTTTGGGAGAAGACATCAATTGCTGTCCATTGACCCCTTCGGAAATGGAAACCTCTTTGGTTTCGGAGATAAACGTCTTCGCCCTAATGCAAGTTTTGACGCCATTCACTTCCGCTGAAATCTCTATCGGAGATTCGTGCTGCGAATTATGGAAAAGGAGCGTCAGAAGTTCAGACGCCGAACTCGTGAGACGGCGCAAATGGTTTAGGATAATCGCCGCATCCGGTCGGTTCACACACGCCCAAAAGAACAGCGCTTCCAACGCGCTCGTCTTGCCGCAGTTGTTTTTCCCGACAAAGACATTCACGTCCTTGAGGGCGTCGAGAGTCATCGAGCGAATTCCGCGAAAGTTCGCGACTTGCAGTTTGGTAATCATTTTTCGTGAGTTCGTGCGTTTGTGAGTTCGGGCATTCCTGACCAGCACGGTGCCGCTCCGCCCCGTGCCGGTCAACATCTCTTTTTACCACCTAAACCTCCACCCTGCGTTCACTTTCCACGGCAGGGTGTATTTGTCGCTGTGGATGTATTCGTATTCGGCGAAGAACTGGCCGTAGCCGGGCGTTTCCCAAGAGCAACCGCCGGCGATGCCCCAGCGAGTGCCGGAGAGGTCGAGCATCTCGTCGAGTCCGTCGCCGGTGCGAACGCGCCCGCCCCACGACCACATATGCGCCACGTGTGCCTTCACGTAGGGTGTGAACTTCCCGTAAGCCGCCGTCCGCAACTCGCGTCCCAGCCGCAACGCGCCGAGTGCCTGAATCGTGTCGCGCGAACGCTGGTCAATATCGAGCGGCAACGTCCCCTCGGTGCGATACTGCGCGTCGTCAATGTAAGCGTAAGAGAACTGCGCGCTCGGTTCGGCGAACCACCCCTCGCGCGTCTCGAAACGCCAGCCCCCTTCGAGCGCCAACCCCACCGCGAAATGCTGGTAAGACGCCGTGTCGCGCTCGCCGGCAACCGTCCGCACCGAGTAGTCGTTCGCGTAGCGATTCAGTTTCGCGACCCCGTCAATCCAGAACCCGCTCCGGTTGAAATACGTCGCGTAAAGCCCGCCGCGCACCGTCTCGTATTCGCCCTTTCCGAACCCGTTGTCGGTGCGCCGCGTGTGCCCGTAGCCCGCGAACGCGCCGAGGAAAACCGTTCCGTTATCGCCCGCCGCGAACCCAGCGTCCGCCCCGATATCGCCGCCGGCGGTGTATTCGCGCCACGGCGAACCGGTCGTCTTGCTGTTGACATCGAACTGCCACCCGTAGCCGCGGAACCACGCATCGCGCGACACGTTTCGCAACAGCCCCGCGTCGGTGTTCCCGCCCGTGTAGCGGTAACTGTTGAGCGTCGTCGCCGCCAACTCCCCGCGTCGCGAGAGCAGGTTGTCGAGTTCGAGATGCCAATGCGTCGCGACCCCCGCGCCGCTGCGCAGAATCGCGTCCGCGAGCCGGCTGTGCGTCCCGCCGACGAGCGACCACTCGTTCGTCCCGCCCAGCGACGCCGACCCGTCGCCCTGCTTCAAATAATACGCCCAACTCCCCGCCTCGGCGACCGGCTGACCGTCGAGCACAGCGTCCGTGAACAGCGCGTCCGAAGCCGTCGGTGCCGGCACCAACTCGCCGCCGGCGTCGTAAGCATTCGTCGTCAACAACCGAATCCGCGCATTGCTCGGACCGCCCGCCGACATCGGAATCACCCGCACCTTGAACCGCGTCCCCGCGACCACCTCGCTGTTCACGATAAGTTCGTCCGCCACGTTGTTCGCGAAATCAACGCGGAACTCCAACGTGCCGCCGGTGACGCCGCTGCCGGCACTGTTTGCTGACAACGCCCCCAGCGTCACCCGCCGCAACGGCGAAAACTCAATCGAACTCCCATCGCTCGGCAGCACCGGCGCCTCGCTGCTTTCCGCCAACGACAACACCGCGCCCGCCGGCACCACCGCACCCGCGAACACCGCCCCATCGCGCAGCAACCGCGCCACACCGCCGCTCTCGACAACCACCGTCGTCCGCGAAACCGAAACCGCCGACGCCACCGCGACCTCCGCCGCAGTAGCCACCGGCAACGCCGCCGCCGAAGCCGCCGAAGCCGCCGCCGCCGGCACCGCATCAAACGCCCCGACGAACCGCGCCGTCGCCCCGCTCGCCACCACCACCGACGCCACGTCGCTTGCCGCCTCCGCCTCGAACGCCACATCGCCGCCGGCGACCCGCACCGCGCCGTCACCGTGGAACGCATTCGTCACCGACGCCGCCCCGTCGAGCGACAGCGCAAACACCGCGCCACTCTCGACCGTCACCGGCGACAACGCCCCGACCGCCCGCGCGTCCTGCGCAACCACGCTGCCGGTGAGCACCGACACCGCCGCGTTCAACCCCGCGTTCGCGTGAGGCAGCACAATCGCCTCGCCCTCCGCCGCCGCCGAAAACTCGACCGCCGGCACCGCGCCCTCCTCGCCCGCGTTCGACACCTCCGGCGCAAACGTCCCGCTGCCGGCGACGCGCAGCACCGCGCCGGCAACGCCCTCTGCGCCGGCAACGCCTTCCGCGCCCTCATCGAGCACAATCCGCGCCGCCGCGCTCTCGCCGAGTCCGCCCACCGCTTCGAGCGACAACACCGCGCCGGCGGCGACCGACGCCACGCCGCCGAAGTCCGCGTTCGTCCCGCTCACGCTCACCGTCGTCCCCTCGCCGACAACCGCGAGCACCGTGCCCGCCGAAGCCGTCAGCACCGCGTCGCCGCTGACCACCGCCGCGCCGCTCAACTCGAACCGCGCCGCGTCCGCGAGCGCGACCGTCCCGCCGATGACCGACGCGCCGTCCGCGCTCAACACGCTGTTGCCGGCGGCGGAAATCGCGCCGGCGTTTTGCAAACCGCGCTCACCGGCAACGCTCACCCGCGCCGTGTCAGCGAGCGTCAACACGCCGCCGGCGGCGTTCACCGCGCCGTCGCTAACGACCGCCTCCGCGCTCTCCGAGACCGTCAACGTCCCGCGATTTTCGAGACCCGTGACGACCTCGAACCGCGCGCCGCCGGCGACCGCCAGCGTCCCCTCGTTCACCGCCGAGCCGCGCACCAACGCCTCCGCCGTGTCGCCGAGCGCAAACGCGCCCGCGTTGCTCAACGCGCCCAAGTCGAGCCGCGCCGCGCCGGCGCCGGTGACTTCGCTGCCGGCGGTGTTTTCCAACGCGCCGCCGACTGTCAGCGTCCCGCGCGCCGCCAAACTCGCCGTCCGCGCCGCGCCGTCGAGCGGATGTCCGCTCGTGTCGAACTCGCCGGCGTTGACGAAGTTCGCCGCGACGCTCGCCGCCGCGTCCTCCGCGACGCTGAACGCCGCCCGGTTCGTCACGCCCGCCGCGCCGTTGACCGCGAACGTCGAGCCGCTGCCGACGCTCACCGCCGCGCCGTTGCCGGCGTTCTCCGCGCCGCCCTCGATGGCGACGCTGCCGGCACCGGTGCTGAACGCGCCCGCGTTCACGAGCGAGCCGTCAACTTCGAGCGCACCGCGCTCCGCGTCGAACGACGCCGTCGGCGCGTTCGTGAAATCGCCGCCGGTGTGCAACGCGCCGCCGGCACCGAGCGCGACCACGCCGCCGACGCCATTGGCGAACGCGCCCGAAATCTCGGCGCGCGCCGCCGCCGCGTCATCCGCGTCGAACACGAGCGCACCGCCGGCGTTCGCAAATCCCGCCGGCGCGATGGCGGAGCCGACCGTCAACGCGCCGCCGGCGGCGAGCGTCACATCGCCCGCGTTCGTGAACTCGCCGGCAACGTTGAGCAAACTCCCCGCGCCGAGCCGCACGGACGGACGCAGCGCCTCGCCGGCTCCGTAGTAAGCGCCGTTCGCCGCCGCGTTCGTGAACGTCCCCTGCACTTCGAGCGTCTCGCCGCCGGTGAACACAATCGCGCCCGCGTTCGCCACCGCGCCGTCGCCGGCACCGTGCCGGTAAACCGTCTGCGTGTAGTTGCCGGCGAGCGTGAGCGTCGCGCCCGCGCCGACGGTCAGCGCGTTCGTCTGCCCAAGCGCGTTCGCGGCGCCGGTGACGACCCGCGCGCCCGCCTCAAGCGTCGTCGCGCCTTGGTAAGTGTTGCCCGCGCGACCGGTGTCGCCGACGCCGCTGTAGTTGAGCACGATTTCCTTCGCGCCGCGCAGCACGAGCGAGCCGGTGTGCGCCCGCGTCGCGTCGTTCTCGAAGCCCGCCTCGCCGGTGCTGATGAGCACGCCGAAGTAGTAGCGGTCGGTCTCGCCGTCGTCGCCGAAGCCCGCGTCATCGGCGAACCGGTCGGAGTCGAGGACGAGCGTCTGCCCGTCGGCGATGTCCAACTGCACGAGTCCGAAATCCGTGTAGATGCCCGGCGACATCTGCGGTGTCGTCGAGCCGTCGAGCGCCGGCGCCTCGTCGGCGGCGTAGCCGGAGATGGCGCGGTAATCGTAGAACGCGGTGACGTTCGAGAACGCGACACGCGCCGGGTCGGTGACGCGCGCGCCGGTGCCGGCGTCGAGCAGCGCGACGGTCTTGCCCGGCGTGAACGTCTGCGCGTCGAGGTGGTCGGTCACGCGGACGAGCAACCGCGCCTCGCCGGCGACCCGCGCTTCACGCAGGAAGTTGACGCCCGCCGGATGCTCGGCGTCCGCCGGCGGCACTTCCGCCGACGATTTCAACGCCGAGCCGCCGGCGCTGATGAACGAGGCGCTGTCGAGCAGGATGGCGCTGCCGGCGCCGGAGATTGCGGCGACGCCGGCGGTGACCACCGGCAGCACGTCCGAGCCGATTGCGCGCAGCAGCAACGCGCCGCCGGCGAAGTCGAGGCCCGCGAGCGAGCCGCTCATCTCGGCGGCGGCGGGCGTCGTGAGCAGCGCGTCCGTTTTCAGGACGACGACCGTCTTCGCGAGTTCGGCGGTGTGCGCGGGCGTCAGGTCGAGCGAGGCGCCGGTGAGCGTGAGCCGTCCGGTGAACGCCGCGCCGCCGGCGGCGCCGCCGAGCGAGCCGGCCGCGAGCGTCAACGCCGGCGGGACAACGACGCCGCCGCCGGTGAGCAGCGTTCCGCCGCCGAGCGCGACCGCGATTTCGCCGGTGCCGCTGAACGCGCCGCGCAGCGCGAAGTCCCCGCCGGCGGCGGGCGTGAACGCGATTTGCGGCAGCGACTCGCGCCACGTCAGATTGTCGTAGTGACTCGTCGCGGTGTTCGCGACATCGCCGGTGGCGCCGCTGAAGACGACTTGGTAATCGAGGCCGCCGGTGGCGGCGCGAACCGCCGCCGAAGTGCCGAGTTGCGCGTCCGCGTCGGTGACGAGCGCGGTCGTGTAGTCGCCGGCGAGCGACCACAGCCAAACGTTCGACGCCGCCGCGCCGTCGAGGTCGGTCGTGCCGCTGTGGAGCGCGACGACGCCGCCGGAGATGCTGGCGCCGGCGAGCGCGAGCGCGAAGGCGGGGTCGCGAGCCGTGTTCGGCGCGTAGGCGTAAATGTCGAGCGTGCCGTGAACGGTGCCCGCCCACGTGGAACCGGAAGCGAGCGTGACGGTGTTGCCGAACGCGAAGACGCCGGTGGCGCCGCGCGTGGCGGCCGTCGCGTCGTTCGCGCCGAGTTGAAGCGCGGCTTCGGCGGCGACGCTGAACGACGCGCTGCCGGCGGACTGCACCGCGCCGCCGTTGCTGCCGATGGTGAGCCGCCCCGCTTCGACGCTGACGGTGCCGGCGAGCGCGGCGTTGTCGCCGGTGAGCACGAGTTCGCCGGCGCCGCGCTTGGCGGCGGTGTCGCCGGCGGCGAGCGTGAGCGCGCCGGACTGCTGCGCCTTGCTGCCGGCGTAGCCGCCGGCTTCGAGCGCGGCACCGTTTTCGAGGACGACCGCGTTCGCGATGAACGCGCCCTCTTCGAGCGTCGCCCCCGCTGCGTAGAGCAGCGTGGCGCCGGCGGCGACCGTCACCGGCGCGGCGCCGAGTGCGGCGGTCGCGGCGGCGTCGGCGCGCGCCTGAATGTCGAGAATGCCGCTGGCGACGAGCGTGCCGCCGGTGTGCGTGTTGCGCTGTTCGGGCGGGAGCGAGACCGCGCCGGCGCCGGCGTCGGCGATGAACAGCAGGTTCTTCGAGAGCGTCGTCGCGAACCATCCGCCGGTGGCGAGGCGCACGGTGCCGTTGTCGGCGACGGTGACGCCCGCGCTGTTGACGAACGCCGTGTTGTCGCCGGTGACGGTGCCGGCGGCGAGCGCGTCAACCTTCGTCAGCAACGCGGTGGCGCCGGCGTTGACGCGCACGAGCGGCACCTCGGCGGCGGTGTTCGAGGCGTCGAATTCGAGGACGCCGCCGGCGACGGTGAGCGTCGCGCCCGCCGGCGTGTCGGTGGAGAGGACGCCCGCGTTGCCGCCGCCGGTGACGGTGAGCGCGGCGCCGTCGGCGAGGTGGATGGTTCCGTGCGCCGCATCGGAGACGAACGGGTTGCTCAACACGCCGACGGTCTGCGCGACGCCGGCGGCGAGCGTGACGCGCGAGTTCGCGGCGGCGTCGAGCGCGAGCGCGGCGGTGCTGCCGAGCGCGTTCGTGGCGAGCGCGGTCAGGTTGCCGGCGACGGACGTGGCACCGGTGTAGTCGTTCGCGCCGTTGGCGATGAAGACGCCGGTGGCGCCGGCGGCGGTGGCGTCGAACACAACGTCACCGCCGCCGGTGACGTGCGCGGAGAGCGTGTTCGACGGCGCGGCGGCCGCGCTCGCGTCGCCGGCGTTCGCCACAATGTGGAAGACGCCGGTGACGAGGTTGATTTGCACGAGCGCCTGACCGAGTTGGACGCCGTCGGCGGCGCCGGCGCCGTCATCGTCAACGACGCCGCTGACCGCGTAGTCGAGAATCGCGTAACCGCCGGCGGGGTCGAACGCGGGGACGGCTGCGCCGGCGGCGTTCTGGTAGGCGTCGCGCCCGATGGTGTTGCTGGCGGCGATGGGGTTTCCGGCGAGGTCGGCGAGGTGGAAGTCGAACTGCGAGCGCGTGTTTCCGGGCGCGGTCTTGATGAGGTAGTCGCCGAGCGTGCCGTCGTCCTGCGCGAAGAACGAGCCGCCGGTGATTGCGCTGAGCGTGGCGTCGGGCGCGATGCGGAGTTGACCGGCGAGGTCGGCGGTGCCGGTGACGGTCAGCGTGTGGATGCCGTCGAACGCGAGGAACGGCGTGGTGGCTGCGCCGGTGAGCGGGTCGGTGAACGCGGTGCCGGCGGCGTGCTCCGGCGTCATATCGAGCGAGCCGATGACGGCGTCCTCGGTGACGATTGCGCTGCCGGCGGGGGCACCGGCGGCGGTGGCGGCGTGGAGCGTGAGCGCGGCGGCGGCGAGCGCGTCGCCGGAGCCGCCGGTGGCGAGGGACGCGAGCGAGACGCTGCCGGCGACGAGGTCGAGCGCGGTCAGGCGCGAGGCGGCGTTCGTGAGCGAGACGTTCGGCGCGAACACGCTGCCGGCACCGCCGGCGGCACTGTTGTTCTCGACGCGAAGCACGCTGCCGTTCGCCGCACCGGTGCCGGCGGTGACGCCCGTGACGACGCCCGCGAACTCGACCGCGCCGGTGTCCGTCGAGACCGTCAACACCGCTCCGCCGCGCAGCGCGATGGCGTTGGCGAGCGTGACGTTGCCGTCGTCGGGAATGATGGCGTTGGCGTTTTCGCCGACGGTGAGCGAGCCGTCGCCGCCGAGGGCTTCGACGCTCGCGAAGGTGACGAGCAGGGCGCCGGCGGCGATTTCCCAATCCGGCGCGGCGTTGTTGCCGGTGAGCGCGTCGCCGCCGTTCGCGCCGTTGGTGGCGTTGGTGACGCGCTGCGCGGCGGCGGTGTTGCCGAGTTTGACGGTGCCGCCGCTGATGCGGTTGGGCAGTTCGCCGCCGCCGGTGAAGACGAGCGTGCCGGCGGGGTCGAGCCGCACTTCCGCGTTGCCGAGGTTGGAGCGGCCGGAGGCGTCGAGCGGGTCGGCGCCGAGGCCGGCGGTGGCGGCGGTGAGTTCGGCGTTGGCGGCGACGGTGATGAGCGCGGGCGCGTTGCGGGAGGCGTCGGCGAGCGCGACGGTCGAGCCGCTCTCGATGTGGATTTCGCCGCCGATGACGTTGTTCGCGAACGTCCACGCCGCGCCGCCGGTGAGCCGCAGCACGCCTTCGTTGTGGACGACGGCGTCGGTGCCGATGGCGGCCTGCGCGGCGAGGAGCAGCGTTGCGCCGGCGTGAATGTTGATGTCGGTGAAGTCGTTGCCGGTGGCGGGGTCGGCGGGAATGAGCGAGGCGTGGGAGAGGACTTCGAGCGTGGCGACGCTCAAGCGGCCGGTGATTTCGATGGGCGAGGCGGTCGTCGCCGTCGTGCGCAATTCGACGGTGCCGGCGCGTTCGGACGCGACTTCGCCGGTGACGGTGCTGCCGAGCGTTTTCGCCGCGCCGTCGAGGACGAGGCGGGAGTTGGCGTTGTTGAGCCAGACGCGCGCGCTGTCGGCGACCGCGCCGCCGAGCGCGGCGTTCGTGGTGAGGATGACGGTGCCGCCGGCGTCGTTGACGATGTTGAGGGCGGAGAGGTTTTGCGTCGGGTGCGTCGCGGCGAAGGTGGCGGTGGTTCCGTGGGCGAGCGTGATTGAGCCGGCGGCGCCGGAGAGGATTTCGCTGCCGGCGGCGAACTCGGCGGTGGTGCCGGCGAGGGCGAGCACGCTGCCGGCGGTGAGGGAGAGGCGGGCGCCGGCGGCGAGGCGGGCGTTGCCGGTGACGGTGAGCGTGGCGGCGGCGCCGAGGATAAGTTCGCCGGCTTCAACTTGGAGGCCGCCGGTGCCGAGGGTTTGCGAGACGCCGGCGTCGAGCACGGCGGCGGCACCGTCGGCGATTTCGAGCGAAGCGGTGTTGCCGAGGGCGTGGGTGGCGGCGACGCGCAGCGTGCCGTTTTCGACGACCGTGCGGCCGGTGTAGTTGCTGGCGCCGTTGAGCAGCGTGAGCGGCGAGGCGGAGGCGCCGGCGGCAATGCGCAGGTCGCCGTCGCCGGTGATGCGGGCTTTGAAGTCGCGCTGGGCGTCGGTGCTTTCGGTGCCGGTGAGCGCGAGGACGGTGGTCTCGGCGGTGCCGTTGCCGGCGATGGTTTTCAGCAGTTCGAGTTCTTGGAGGCCGGCGTTGAGGACGAGGTCGCCGTCGCTGGCGGCGAGGACGAGGCCGTATTTGGCGAGGGCGGCGGGCGTGTTGCCGGCGCCGGCGTTCTGGATTTCGGCGACGGCGGAGGCGGTGTTGCCGGCGAGCGTGAGCAGGGCGGCGTCGGCGTCGGTGTAGCCGGAGGCGGCGTCGCGCGCGTCAATGAGGACGATTCCGCCGGAGGCGTCGTCCTGTTCGAGCAGGGAGAGATTGAGCGGCGGGTTGGCGAGGGTGGAGGCGAGGTTCTCGGCGCCGGCGAGGTGAATGGTGCCGGCATAGACGCCGGCGGCGG
>JAISSQ010000195.1 GCA_031273045.1 Puniceicoccales bacterium | reverse complement strand
CGGCTTGGGCGTGAGCCATTGCGCCTGCTCTTGGGCGCGCAGACACAGGTCGGCGGCCTTGAAGGCGTGCTCCTGCGTCATCGCCTTTTCGGTGCGGTTGAGGCAGTCCAGAACCAACTCGCCGAAGAACCGGTAGCCGACTTTGCCGCTGACGGGGATGTGCCGCTCGCCGGTGCCGTCGAAGAGATAAACGTGGTCGGGCGTGCGCTCCCGCGCGATGTCCACGTATTTGCGCAGTTCGATGGTGCCCTTGGTGCCGAGGATGACGATGCGGCCGTCGCCCCACGTGCTCAAACCGTCGGGCGTAAACCAGTCCACGCGAATGTAGTTCGAGACGCCGTTGTCGCCGACGAGCGTCGCCTCGCCGAAGTCCTCCAACTCCGGCGTCGCTGGGTTGTTGTAATTGGCGATGGCGGCGTGGGCGACGGTGGCGTCGCGCGCGCCGGAGTAAGTCAGGAACTGCTCGAACTGGTGGCTGCCGATGTCGCACAGGATGCCGCCGTATTGTTTGCGTTTGAAAAACCACGCGGGGCGCGACTTCGCGTTGAGCCGGTGCGGGCCGAGGCCGAGGACGTGGATGACGCGCCCGATGGCACCGGCGGCGACGAGGTCTGTCGCGAACATGCCCGACTCCGTGTGCAACCGCTCGCTGAAATACACCATGAACTTGCGCCGGTGCGCGGCGACGGCGGCGCGCGCGGCGTCCAACTGCGCCCGCTCCGTGAACGGCGTCTTGTCCGTGAAGTAGTCCTTGCCGGCGGTGATGACTTTGACGCCGAGCGGTCCGCGCAGGTTCGGAACAGCGGCGCCGGCGACGAGGCGCACTTCGGGGTCGTCGAGAATCTCGCCCAGCGAACGGGCGCGGCGCGCGGACGGGTAGCGTTGGAGCAGCGCGGCGGCGGCCTTCTCGTTGGCGGGATTGTCCTCGAAGACCCATTTGAGCGTCGCCCCCGCCTCGGCGAGACCGTTGCACATGCCGTTGATGTGCCCGTGGTCGAGGTGCGCGGCGGCGAAAACAAACTCGCCCGGTTTGACGACCGCCTTCGCCTGCGCCGACACCGGCGCGTAGTTCATGCCGTCCTTGACTTGGAAGGCGGGCTTGGCGGCGTCGCCGGCAGCGCGGGCAGCGAGCGCGGCGCGTTCAGTGAGGACGGCGAGCGCGGCGGCGCCGGCGGCGGTCTGGGAAAGCGAGAGAAAATTGCGGCGGTTCATGGGAGCGGGAACAGACAGGCGTTCGGGGCGGATGGTTGCGACCGGCGGCGGCGGAATTGGCGGAAAATCCGCGCTTCCCGTGTTTTTCCTTGCCACCACCGGCGGCGGCGGAAAAAAGCCGTCAAATCCGACCCGAAAACCGCCCTCCCGCCGGCACCACCGGCGGCACCGGAACACCGCCGTCACCGCAACATCGCCAACACCGCCAACACCGTTCTCACCGCCGCCGTCCCCGCGCCGCCCCAATGAATTCCGCTCTTTTCTTCCCCGCCGGCACCGCCCCGTTCGCCGCCCCGCTCGCGTCCCCGCTCCTCGCCGCCGCCGAGAGCAAGCCCTACACGTGGTTCTTCGAGCAGTGCGACAACTTCGGCAAGGCAATCGCCATCCTGCTCGTCGTGTGCTCCGCAATCAGCATCGCGACCATGCTCTCCAAGTTCCTCGAACTCGGCTCGCAGCGCCGCCGCAACAGGGGCTTCGAGGAAAAACTGCGCCGCACCACGACCTCCATCGTCCTCGAAGTCCTGCCCGCGAACCCCTGCGCCTACGAATGCCTCGCCCACGCCGCGACGAACGCCTACCGGAAGCACCGTGACCAGGTGCTCTCGCAGACCAACGTCGCCGTCTGCATGGGACACGTCGAAAGCGCGCTCGGACGCGAGGTCGCGCGGCAGATTTTCCTCTACGAGCGTCGGCTCATCCTGCTCACCTCGCTCGTCTCCGGCGGCCCGTTCCTCGGTCTGCTCGGCACGGTCTATGGCGTGATGATTGCCTTCGGCGGCCTCACCGACAAGGCGACCATCTCCCAACTCGCGCCGGGCGTCGCCGGTGCCCTCGTCACCACGACCTGCGGCCTGCTCGTCGCAATCCCCGCCACCTTCGGATACAACTACCTCATCACGCAGGCGAAGATGATGACGACCGAACTCGAAAACTTCGCCAGTTCGCTCGCCGACCAAATCGAACTCGAACTGCGCGACAAACTGAACCGAGCCGAAGCCGCCGCCCGCGCCGCCCGCCGCGAACGCCCGCCGGCGGCGGCACTTCCCGCGCAGGAACCACCGGCACCGGCGCAACCGGCGGCGCACGCGCCAACCGCCTCCGCACACACCGTCCCGCCCCCGAACTTCGCGTCCGACCCGCGTGGCGACTTCGGCACCGACCGCGCCGACTTCGCCGCCGACATCAACAACCTGCCCTGACCCGCCCCGATGAAACTCAACCGCCTTTCCCGCCGGCACCACATGTCCGCGTTGAGCGAGATTAACGTCACGCCGCTCCTCGACATGTGCTTCTGCCTCCTGATTATCTTCATGATTGCGACGCCGGTGCTCGAACAGACCACCCAGATTGACCTGCCGGTGGCGTCAAAGGCCATCGCCACCCCGCCCCCGAAAACCACCGCCCCGAAACCGCGAACGGTCTCGCTCGACGCCGCCGGTCGGCTCGTCTTCGACGGACGCGAGGTCTCCGAAACCACCCTGCGCGCCGAACTCAAACGCCTCGCCGAACTCCCCGAAGCCGAACAGCCGATGCTTCACGTGCGCGGCGACGGACAACTGCGCTTCCAGCGCGTCATTGACGTCTTCGCCCTCATCCGCGAAGCCCGAATCTCCAAGGTCTCCATTGACACCGAAGTGAAGGATTGAGCCCACCGGAAGCGCGGATCTCCCGCACACATGGAGCGCCGACTTTCAAGTCGGCTCGGCAGTGGTGCGGCGCAGCCGCCTTGCTTCTTTTAAAAAGAGTGGCGGCTACGCCGCATGGAGGGGGCGAGCCGACTTGAAAGTCGGCGCTCCATGTGGCGGCGCTCCATGTGTGTGGCGCTCCATGTGTGTGGCCGCCTGACAACAAGGCAAAGATGCCTTGTGAGAGAATGAAGCCCTGCCACGCGCAGGCGGCGCACGCCGCCGGTGTCGGTGATGCGCTTTATTTCAACCACAGAGGGCGCAGAGGACACGGAGGTTTCGCAGAGAAAGTTTCCGCAGAGAAAAAATGCGGATGGCGACCTTTGCGTCGTCTCAGTGTCGCCTCTGCGCTACCTCTGCGGTCTCTGTGTTCTCTGTGGTTATTTATTTTTCGGTCGCATTGCGTTGATTGTTGCTATGCGGTATTTGCAATCTCGCGGGCGTTTTCCAAGATGCGTCGTTCGGATTCTATTTCGCGGCTGAGTTGTTCTTCGGTTGGGAGGCAGAGCATATATTTGGAGGCAAAGATTTGTTTTCGGTCATTCAGGACAGAATATTTTGCCACGGTTTCGTTCTTCTCTGTGCAAAGAATCAAGCCAATTGTGGGGTTGTCATCGGGAGCGACAAAAAGTCCGTCGAACATTCGGACATAGCCGTCCATTTGACCGATATCGGCGTGTGTTAATTCGCCGACCTTCAGGTCAATTAGCAAATAGAATTTCAGGCGGCAATGATAGAAAACCAAGTCAATATAGCGGTCTTGTTCTTCAATGCGAATGTGCTTTTGGCGAGCGACGAAGGCGAAGCCGTTTCCAAGTTCTAATAGGAAGCGTTGCAGATGCGTGAGAATGGCGCGTTCCACGTCGGACTCGTGAAGTGCGGCGGATTCCGGCAGACCGAGGAATTCGAGGACGTATGGATTTCGCAGAGTTTCGGCGGGTATGACGGGTTGGATTTGGAGAGAACGACCATCCGTCAGCATTTTTTGAGGGTGTGCGCCCTTTTGCAAGCGTTCATAGTAAAATGACTGAATCTGCCGTTCCAATGTGCGCTTATCCCAACCGCCCTCAATTGCTTCCTGCTCGTAAAAATCGCGGGCGTCTTTGTTTTCTATGCGCATCAAGGCGCGATAATGCGACCAAGTGAGTTGGGGCGAGAAAGATTTGCTACCCAGCGGGTAGCCAATTCGGTCGCGGCGTTCTGAATAAGCGAGATAAAACTGTCGGAAGTTTTTGATATTCGCCTTTGAGAAACCATTTCCGAAGCGAACGGTCAACCGTTCCGAGAGTTTTGAAATAATTTGTTCCCCATATCCTGCACGTTTTTCGCCTTGCTGAATGGCTTCGACTATTTCGCGTCCAATCAGCCAATAGGCGAGCACCATACTTGTATTGATGGCGCGAACGACGTTGCCCCGCGCCTGTTCGAGAATGGCGGCAACATTTTCGAACAGCGCATCTGCCGAGGAGGAAGAATTGCCTTGCAGTGTTTTTTCGGACGCGATGGCACTGCTGTTCTTGGCGGACAATGTGTCGGGGGCGCGCCGGGAATGGTGTGGTGGGCGGGCATCGGGAGAGAGATGGGTTAGCGACTTGTGGTGAGGTCGGGGTGCTGGTGGTTCTGGCGCGGCGGAGGCGGCTCTGGCGCGGTGGTGGCGGGGGTTGCGTGGCTCATTGGCGTTCGCGGGGTGAACCTCGCTTATGCGAGTTCCTCCCCGCGGCCGATGGCGCGTGGCTCGAAGCCGAGGGCGCGGAGGCGGGCGAAGTCGAGCATTGCCGGTCCGTCGAAGAGGAACGCCGGTTTGCGCATTGCGGCGTGGATGCGGGCGTAGTCGAGTGCGGCGAATTCGTCCCAATCGGTCAGGATGACGACGGCGTGGGCGAGTTCGGCGGCGGCGTAGGGCGTGGAGCAGACCTCGACGCGCGGGTTGCCGCGCTCGTCAACGGCGTCGCCGGTGATGCCGAGGTCGGCGAAGATTTGCGCGGCGGAGACCTTGGGGTCGTGAATGGCGAGGTTGGCGCGTTCTTCGAGCAGTTGGCGGCCGACGG
>JAISSQ010000160.1 GCA_031273045.1 Puniceicoccales bacterium | reverse complement strand
TTGGATGGTTGTTCGGTCGTTGATGCCGGTGCCGTCAAAGATGAGACCGACGTTGTTTGCGAGCGCGGCGACGGAGAGGACGGAGGCACCGGTGCTGTCGTAGAGGTCCCAGTTTCCGGTGGAACTCGCGCTGGTAGCGCCGGTGGCGCGTGAGGTGAGGCGCAGGGTCGTGCCGGTCGGGATGGTGATGGTCTGGGTGCCCTGCCCCGCCGGGATGATGAACTGGTCGAAGGAGTTCGTGTCGGCGTCCCAGTTGGCGACGTTTGTGAAGACGGCGTCGGCGCGCGAGCCGGCCGCCTTGAGGGTGTATTTTTTCAGCCCGATTAACTGTGTGGTGAGGGTGATTGATTGACCGTCGGCGGACTTTGCGAGGGAGAGACCTTGGGCGGACATCGGGAGGTTGGAGAAGACGAGGTATCCGGCGCCGAAGCCGTCCGTCCCCGCGCCGCCGGTGATTGTGTTTTGGGAGGCGAGGAGGGTGTAGGTGGTGTTCTCGGCGAGGGAGGCGAAGATGGGGGAGATGTCGAGTTTGAGGGCTGCGCCGGCGAGGGTGATGTTTGTGGCGGCGATGAGCGGGTCGGCGGCGGAGGCGGGCGCGGCGAGCGGCTGCCAGAGGATTTCGCCGGAGAGGCCGGAGCCGAGGACGAGCGTGTCGAGCGTCAGCGTGGCGGCGGCACCGGTGGCGCTCGTGGTGTTGGTGGTGCGCAGGGTGGAGACGCCGGTGAGGCGGACGCTCGCGATGTCGCTGGTGGCGTCGAGCGTCAGGGTGGAGTCGGCGAGGTTGACGGATGCGGCGGTGGCGTTCGCGGCGAGGGTGGCGGTGGCGGAGGTGCCGGTGATGGCGCCGACGGTGCCCGTGGCGGCGAGGTTGAGCGCGGAGCCGGCGGCGAGGGCGAACGGGATTGCGGCGGCGGTGCCGGAGTAGGCGAGCGCGCTGCCGGCGGCGAGGCGCACGCCGGCGGTGGAGCCGGAGTAGGCGCCGGTGCTGATGGTGTTGGAGAGGGCGAGGGTTTTGCCGGCGGCGATTTCAAGACCAGCGGTGGCGGACTGGAGTTTGATTTCGCCGGTGCCGAGGACGCCGGCGGCGGCGGCGACGAGTTTGCCGGCGTCAACCTCGATGCCGGCGAGCGTGTTGCCGCCGGTGTTGGCGAGCGTGAGCGTCGCCGAGCCGCTCTTCACGAGGGTGACGGTCGGGGCGTTGATTTTGCCGCTGCCGGTGAAGGTGTAGGCGACGCTGTCCGCGCTGACTTCGAGCGCGGCGGGCTGGACTTCGCCGGTGATGGTGACGGTCGAGGAGACGATGGCGCCGCCGGCGACGGTGGTGTCGGCGAACTCAACGCTGTCTTTCTTGTAGAACTCGGACGAGGCGCCGACGGTGACGCCCGTGAGGCCGTTGGCGTTGGAGACGTTGAAGGCGATTTTGTCGGAGGTGTTCCAGACGCCGCCGTCCGCGCCGCTCCATTGCAGGAACGGGGAATTGGGCAGGAAGAAGGAGACGGCGTTGTTCTCGACCTTGACGCCGCCGGCGGGTTCGAAGCGCGTTCCGGCGTAGGAGGCGGGGTCGATTTTCCAGCGGCCGGTGGTGTCGAGCAGGTGGTCTGCGGCGGCGGCGGCGGCGGCGAGGGTGGCGTCGTTGGTGCTCGTGTAGGTGATGAGCGGGTTCCACGCGCCGGCGGTGGCGTTATCGAACGCGGCGCCGAGATAGAGGGTGACGGAGGTGGAGGCGTTGGTGTTGAGGACGCCGGTGGCGAGGGCGGCGGCGGCGGGGCTGACGCCGGCGAGGGCGGTGGCGGCGTTCGACGCGGCGTGGGCGTCGGTGAACTTGAGCGTGAGCGCGCCGGCGGCGGTGGTGAGCGTGCCGATGGCGGAGTAGTTGGCGGGCAGGTTGAGCGTGGTGGCGGCGGCGGCGGTGTTGCCGGTGAAGTCGAGGATGCCGACGGCGAAGCGGGCGACGTTCGCGGCGGTGGTGAGCGTGGCGGTGCCGGTGATTTCGAGTTTGCCCGCGCCCGCGCCGGACGCGGCGGACGGGTCGCCGAGGACGCCGGCGTTGAAGTTCACCACACCGGCGGACTTGTGCACCGTGCCGGCGAAATCGGGGGAGGCGCCGGCGAGGGTGAGGGCGATGGCGCTGGCGGCGGCGGCGGTGTTGGGCAGTCCGTTGGAGCCGTCGGTGAGGGTCGGCGTGATGGTGGCGATGTCGCCGCTGCCTTTGAGGATGTTGAGGGTGACGGCGGCGTCGTCGGCGAGTTTGAGGTAGCCGCCGGTGCCGAGGTCAACAACGGGGCCGAGGTTGGTTTCGGTTTCGTTGAGCGTGAAGCGGATGTAGCGGCCGGTGTTCGCGAAGTCGGCCTTGGCGGCGGCGACGAGTTTCTCGCGGATATCGGGCGTGTAGGTGGAGAGGATGAGCGTGTTGGCGGCGACGTGCGTGGTAAGGTCGTCAATGAGGGTGGGTTTGACGCCGGTGATGTTCTGGACGATGCCCCAGTCGAGGCCGGTGATGGAGTAGATGTCGGCGGTGTCGGCGTCGAGGAAGGCGGCGTTCACCTTGTTATCGGCGGTGTAGGGGACGACGTATTTGCGGATGGTTGCGCCGGCGGCGGGGATGACGGTGTCGAGGCGGCGGATGACCTGCTCGGTGCCGTTGAGGTCGAAAGTGGAGTTGTCGCGCAGGACGACTGCGGTTCGGGCGAAGACGTTGTCTTTTCCGGCCTTGAGGGTGCCGTCGTCATAGACGAGGGTTGTCTGGTTGTAGATGTTGCCGGAAGAGCCGTAAACGGCGGTGGCGATGCTGGTGTTCCAGCGGGTGTCGTCCACGCCGTAGGCGTAGAAGGTGTTGAGGTTGACGGTGAGTGTGCCGGAGCCGCGCTTGATGAGGACTTGTCCGCCGTCGTCGGTGAATCCCTGCGAGCCGCCGTTGGTGTCGTTGATGAGGTTGTAGTTGATGGAGGCGTCGTCGGAGATGTCGTAGATGAGGCGGCTGTTGCCGTATTTGTATTGGAAGGTGGCGATGGGGAAGGTGACGTTGTTGTTGATAGTCAGTTGGTTGCTGCCGTTGCGCCAATAGATGGCTTTTCCGTTGAGCCAGTTAAGGTTGATGTTGACGAAGGTGACGTGGCGGGCGTCGGTGCTGTCCATCGTCCAGTCCGTTGTGGCGCTGCGCGTCCAATTGCCCTGCTGGATGACGCCGGAGGCGTTGGTGACGGGGCTGCCGGTGTAGTAGTGGATGGCGGCGGCGGCATCGGTGAGACCCCAATTGCCGTTAAGTTGCTCGGTGACGCCGCCGGAAATGGTGAACGTGCCACCGCGATTTTGGAGCAGGGCGTCATTGCCGGTGCGGTTGTTTTCGAGTTGGTCGCCGGTGGTGTTGCCTTCGGCGGCGGTGCCGATGCGCAGGACGCCGGAGGGGTTGATGCCGATGATGTAGTGTCCCCAATCCTTACCGCCGGTGTTCCCGTCGTAGCCCGGACGGGCATAGACGACGGTGCCCTCGTCAATGCGCAGCCGGATGAGCGTGGAGACGACGGACGCCTTGCCGAGGGTGACGTAGCCGTCCGAGCCGGGCATATCGCCGCTCTGGTCCTCGCGGTATTCCATTCCGTAGCCGCCGATGAAGAGCGTGCCGGGTCCTTTCTTGGTGATGCGCGTGTCCCAATTGGTGTCGCCCCACTGGTAGATGTCGGCGACGTAGAGCGTGGCGCCGGGCTGGGTGACGTGGATTTCGTTGTAGTTGTAGGAGCGGGCGAAGATTTGGCGGTCAAGGACGGCAGGACCGGTGCCGGAATAGACGAACTTCGCGCCGTCCTGCAGGAAGATGATGTTGTTGATGCTTCCGTAGTAGATGTTGGCGGTGCCGCGAATGCCGGTGCTGGTGATGGAGGCGCCACCGGTGGTGTCGTTGCTGACGATGTTGATGAAGTTCGCGCCGAGCGGTCCGTAGAGGTTGTAGAGCGCGGCGAGGTCGGCACCGTTCGCGGTGGTCAGGTAACTCGCGGCGGTGGAGCCGACGACGACGGTGTTGAGCGTGGCACCGTAGGGGTTCTTGCGCGGGTCGCTCGCGGGGTCGTAGCCCGCTTCCACAGGCCATTCGCCGACGGTGAGGGTGGAGGCGTTGACATAGACCGAGGAGTAGTTGGCGTAGGTGCCGGCGAAGTCGGAGTTCCACGTGTCATCGCGGCGTCCGGTAGTCAGGTTGCCGGTGAAGGTGTTTTTCGCGCCGGAGAGGTCGATGACGGAGCCGCCGGTGATGTCGAGGCGGATTTGGGTCGTGGCGGTGCCGACGCGGTTGGTGATGTTCAGACCGGCGAGGGGCGCGGTGACGTCGGTCGGCGTCTTCACGTTGGAGAGGGTGAACGCGAACAGGCCGCTGCCGGTGGTCGAGGAGATGAGACCGTCGCCGCTGATGGTGGCAGGCGAGAGCGTCACGGCGGTGCCGGTGATGTCAATGAAGCCGCCGTCGAGAATGAGCGCGCCGCCGGTGAGGGAGGAGCCGCGCGTGGTCTCGGCGAAGCGCAGGACGCCGGAGTTGTTGTAGGAGCCGTCGCCGAGAACGGTCACTTCGGCGAAGGACGACGCTTTCGAGGCGACCACGGTTCCCGCTTCCACGAGCAGGCGGATTGCGGAGTAGGTGGAGGTGGCGGAGTTGGTGTCGTCGAAGGCGAGGGTGCCGGTACCGGTTTTGACGACGAGTGCGCCGGCGGTGCCGTTGGTGGGCTGGACGACGAGCGTGGCGTCCTGTCCGAGCGCGGAGAGGGTGATGGTGTTGGAGCCGAGGACTTCGATGTTGAAGACGCGGTCGTTGTCGCCGCCGGAGACGGGGTCGGTCAGCGGGATGGGGGTGGCGACGGTGCCGGAGACGTCGAAGACGACTTTGGCGTCGGCGCCGGTGGTGGTGAGGTTGCCGCCGCCGAATGCGGTGAGGGTCTTGGCGGTGATGGTGCCGTCGGCGATTTCGGTGCCGCCGGCGTAAGTGTTCACGCCGGAGTTGTCGATGGTGAGGTCGCCGGTGCCTTCTTTGAGGAGTTTGACGGCGGCGCCGGTGATGAAGCCGCTGCCGATGAATTCGTAGCCGGCGGTGGTGTTGACGACGAACGCGGCGTCCCCGCCCAATCCGGGCGTGAGCGAGCCGGCGAGGGTGACGGTGTGCGTGGCGCCGGAGACGGTGTCGTCGAAGCGCACGGAGTCGGTGTCGAAGAAGAAGTCGGCGTTCGCGTTGCCGGAGACGGCGTTGCCGGTGAGGACTTGCCAGTTCTCGTTGCCGGTGATGTTGCCGGACTCCCACTTGGCGCCGGCGGCGGTAGCGTTCCACAGCAGCGAGGCGGTGCCGGCACCGGAGGCGTAGGCGGAGAGGGTCTTGTTGTCGTTGGTGAGGATGAGCGCCGGCGTGGCGCGGAGGTTCACCGAGAGGGCGAACTTCGAGAGGTCGAGCGCGGTGCCGGCGGTGAGCAGCGCGGTGGCGGTGGCGGGATTCGTGCTGAGCGACGAGACGAAGGAGATGATGTCAATCTTGACGACGTTGCCGGCGACGGAGGGCGTGACGATGCTGCCGCCGACGATGAAGTTCGGGTCGTTGAGGACGAGCGTGGCAGCGCTGCCGGCGGTCGAGGTGATGGCGGAGAGGTCGAGTTTGCCGGTGATGCCGCCGGCGCTGCCGCTGCCGCCGAGGTAGAGTTGCGCGCCGTTGGCGAGCGTCACGTCCCCGCTGAACTTGGTGGTGCCGTAGAGTTCGAGCGTGGCGTTCAAGCCCAGCGTGAGGTTGCGCCCGGTAATGTTCTTCGCGTTCGTGGACGAGCCGAGGACGACCTTGTTGTTGGCGTTGACCGCGATGTCGCCGCCACCGGTGATGCTGCGCGCGAGGTTCGAGACGGTCGCGGGCGCACTGCGGGCGAAGGTGAGGATGGCGGGGTTGAGGCCGTTGGCGGAGGTGGAGAGGTTGATGTCGCTCGTCGCGGTGCCGGAGAAGGGACCGCCGGCGTAGTTGTCCGCGATTTTGAGTTCGCTGCCGGCGGAGACGTTGATTGCGCCGGTGAAGGCGGAGTTGTTGCCGGTGAGCGTGATGACGCCGGCGGCCTGCTTCGCGGCATCGTAGCCGGTGCCCGACCACGTGCCGGAGGCGGGGACGTAAGTGCTCGACGACGTGTGCGCCGCGTAGGTGAAGCCGCCGATGTTGAGCGTGCCGCTGCCGGTGAGCGCGCCCGCGAAGGTGGTCGTTCCGCCGAGGCGGGTGCCGGTGCCGGAGATGGCGAGCGTGGGCGTCGCGCCGAGTTCGCCGGCTCGGCCGGAGCCAAAATTGTCGGCAAGGAAAAGCAGGTTGCCGTTCGAGAGCGTGATGCCGCCGGTGACGGTGAGTTTGACGCCTTCGAGGACGAGCGTGCCCGCGCCGTTCTTGTCGAGCGCGGCGACGGTCACGGTGCTCTGCCCGCTCGCGGTGGTCTTGGTGAGCGGGTTGGTGTTCGTGATGGTGCCGACGGGGTTCGCGGTGATGGAAGAGAGGGCGGAGTTGATGCCGTTCGTGTAATAAATCGCGCCGGCGGCGGCGGAGTCACCGTCGCTGTCGGCAAGCGTCAGGTGAAAGATGGCGTTGTTGGTGTTGGTGTTGCCGATGGAGAGCAGACCGGTGAGGACGGCGACGCGGTTGACGTCCTGCTTGCTCGCTTTGGCAAACTCGACGGTGCCGCCCTTGATGCGGACGTTGGCGTAGTTGTTGTTCACCGTGGCGTCCGTGCCGTCAATGTAGCGCAGGACGCCCGCGCCGGTCTTTTCGAGATACGGCGTGTCGCTGACGGAGTTGACACCGGCGACGTTCAGGATGGCGGCGGCGTTGGTGACGCTAATTGTGGCGGTGGTGACGCCGCCGTATTGCAGGTGCCCGATGGTCTCGGTCGTCGCGCTGCCGGTGTATTCGAGAACGCCGGTGTTGCTGCCGTAGAACGTCACGCGCGCGCTGGTCGTCGAGGCGTTGTAGGAGATGGATTTGGTGCTCGCGATGGAGAGCGTGCCGGCGCCGATGACGATGCCCGGATAGGTCGCGCCGGCGCCGGTGGTGTCGCCGCCGTCGTTGTAATTCGTCGGCGGGGCGACGCCGATGGCGCTGACCCCGGAAAGCGTCAGTTTGCCCGCACCGGTTTTGACGAGGGAGATAGTGCCGGCACCGCCGGTGATGTCGCCGGCGAAGGCGATGTCGGCGGCGTTCGCGATGGTCAGTAGCGCGGTGCCGGCGGTGGTTCGGGTGATGGCGGAGGTGGCGTCGCCGGTGAGGGAGGCGAGCGAGAGGGCGCCGCTGTTGAGGTTGAGCGTGACGCCCGCGCCGAGGTTCAGGGTCGCGGTGCTCGCGGAGGAGGAGCCGCCGGTGACGGTCACGGTGCTGCCGGTGCCGGTGAGCGAGAGCGCGCCGAGCAGGTTCAGCGAGAGGTCGCCGGCATAAACGGGGGCGGTGACGGCGAGCGAGGCGCCGGCGTCAACGCGCAGCGTCGCGCCGTCGTAAAACCACAGGGCGGAGACGGCGGCGTTCACGCCGGTGTCCTTGGCGAGGGTGACGGCGCCGGTGCGAACCCACAGGCCGTTGGTGTAATAGGCGTCGTCGAGCGTGACGGTCGTGGCGGTGCCGCTCGCGGTGCCGTTGCCGGCGTCGAAGAGCGTGACGTTGTATCCGCCATAGACGCCGCCGGCACCGCCCGCCCACGAGCGAAGGGTGGAACTGCCCTCATCGTGCCACTTGGCGTCGGAAAACTTGCCACCGGTGGTGGTCGCGGCGTCCCAGATGTCGAAGTCAATGTTTCCGCCGCCGGTCTGAACGATTTGGAAGCCGGCAAGGTCGTCCTCGTAGGTGTCAGCGTTGTTGTTGACGTAGAATTCGAGGGTTCCGGTGGAGGCGGTGTCCCACAGGTCGAAGTAGTTCAGGTCGATTTTGAAGACGTTGCTGGGGAGCGAGAACGAGAGCGGACCGTCAACGTAGTTTCCTTGGGGTGTGCCTGAACTGTCGTTCCACCCGGTGCCGGTGATGGTGGTGTAGATGTAACCGCTGGCGTCCGGCGCGGCGTTGCCGGCGAAGCGGACGCTCTTGCCGTTGCCATCCACGCGCCACGACAGACGGTAGCTTCCACCGTTTGAAGCGTCGCCGAAAATGATGATGTAGAGGTCGGTCTGCGCCGGTGCCCAGATTGAGGAAAGCGCGGAGGCACCGCCGCCCTCGCCGGCAGGGAAAAGCGCGGCGGGGTTGGTGACTTTGACGTAGGCGGCGGCACCGCCCTTGGGCGCAGTAGGCGCGCTCTTCCCATCCAGACCGCTACCGGTGAGTTGCCCGTTGCCGGTGGTCATCGTGCCGGCTCCGCTGGCGTTCACGATGCCGGCGGAACTCCACGTGATTGTGGCGGAGGTCGCCGCGCCGGAGGCGTCGTTGAGCACTTGGTTCGTGCCGGTGCCGGTGGTGAACTGGTTCCACGCAGCAGCAGGGACGGCGACCGCGCCGGCTCCATCCTTCGTGATTCTGTAAGTTTCGTTCGTGAAGTTGACGTTCGCGGTGCGGACGGCGGACGACGCCGCGCCGGCGGCGTTCGTGAGGAGTTGGACGGTGTTGCCGGAGGTGGCGAGCGAGTAGGCGGGTCCGTAGGCGATTGGGTCGGCGAGGCGGATGGCGTTGCCGGCGGCGGCGGCTCCGGCGGCGGTGCTGCCGGTAAGCGTGCCGCTGACGGTGAGAAGCGTGGTCGGGGCAGGCGCGAAAAGGGGCGCGGGGGTGCCGGAAGGTGCCGCAGGGCTGGCGACGGGTAGCGGGTTCGCGGCAAGGTAGGCGGAGAGGTCAACCGAGAGCGTGCCGGCGACGGTCAACGCGCCGGTGACGCTCGGCGCGTCGGTGCCGGTGGCGTCGGCGTCAACGACGAAGGTGGTGCCGGCGGTGGCACTGTCGCCGAAGGTGAGGTTCGCGAGGTGGACGCCGGCGGCGAGCGAGAGCGCGGCGTTATTGAGGACGGTCGCGGCGGCGGACGCGGTGATGTCGGCGTCGAGCAGGGTGTTGCCGGCGAAAACGATTTTCGCGGCGGTGCTGCTGCCGGTGATGTCGGCGGCGACGGTTTTCCGCGCCTCGGTAGCACCGGCACCGGTGCCGAATTGGAGGACGCCGGTGCTGGCGCCGAGCGCGAGCGCGGGAGACGTGCCGGTGGAGGGGTCGTTGTCGAAGACGCCGCCGGCGAGCACGAGGGTCGCGCCGGCGGGGACGGTCAGGTTGAGCGCGCCGGTGAGTTTGGTGTCGCCGGTGAGGGTGATTTTGCCGGCGGCGGCGCCATCGAGCGCGAGTTCGATGGTGGCACCGGCGGCGGTGCTGGTCAGGCGCGTCGGAAACACGCCGCCGACCGTTGCCCCGCCCTCCGTCAGCGCGGCCTTGCCAAAGATAATTTTGTCCGAAGCGGCGCCGAGCGTGACGAAGACGCGCGTGCCTGCGGTCATATCGGTGCCGCTCGGATAGTCGGTGGTGCCGGCACTGGTGATGTCGCTCCAAGTGCCGGTGGCGCCGCCGATGGTGATGGTGCCACCGACGGGCGCGGAGAGCGGCGGAATGAGTTCCCAATAGTCGTTGTTATTGTTATAGGTGAGCGCGCCGATGTTGCCGGCGGCGAGGGTGACAGCACCGGGGGCGGTCGGAAGCAAGAGGCCGGTGATGTGAAATTCGCCTTCGACGCCGTTGTAGTCGGGGATGTGGAACGTGAGCGGGTTGCTGGAACTGAAGCCGGAGAGGGCGACCGCGCCGAAGTCGAGTTCGAGCAGCGTGCCGGCTTCGCCGATGTTCACGACGATTGGGTTCGCGGCGGTGCCGATGTTGGCAAGGGTCACGCCGGAACCGTTCGTGAAGGCGACGCTCTGGTCGTAGGCGTAAAGGCCGTTCGCGCCGGCGACGCCGGCGGCGGCGGCGTCAAACGGCGCGGTGCCGATGACGAGTTTCGCGCCGGCGGCGAAGACGAGGGTCGTGCCGCTGCCGCCGACACTGCCGCCGCTCTGCCCAAGAACGGCGGCGGCTCCGGCGGCGGTGTGGTAGTCGGGATTGCCAACGAGCGCGAGGGTCGCGCCGGCGTTGACGGTGATGTTGCTGCCGGTGTTCGCACCGCCGAGCGCAAGCGTGCCGTATTCAACAGTGGTCGCGCCGGTGTAAGTGTTCGCGCCCAGAAGCGTGGTCGTGCCGGTGCCACGCTGAACCAAACCGCCGGTGTTGGAGATGTTGTAGCGGGTGACGATGTGACCGTAGTCCTTGGCAAGAACGAGGGTCTTGTCGGCGTCCACGCCCTCGCCGTCGGCGGCGTGAATAAGGGAGTCGCCGGTGGTGTCTATGCCGACGGAAGTGGTCGTTCCCGACCCTTCGGCGCGGTTGAAGATGAGTTGAAAACTCGCACCTCCGCCGAGGTCGAAGTTGGCATAGCGGGAGAGAGTGGCGTCCCACGCGCCGGCAAGATTTCCGTTGCCGGCGGCGGTGCCGTCACCCACGCAGAAGAGGATGTTGAGGTTGTTATACACCGTTATGTCCGGCATATAATAACTCGTGCCGTAGAGGTTGAACGAACTGCTGTTGGACAGCGTGGCACCTTCGGAGGTGATGAGGATGCGGTTCGTGGCGACGGTGAGGTCGTTGCGCTGGGTGTTGTTCACCTTGCCGGAAGTCATCGAGGTGAGTGCCCCGACAAAGGTGTAGGAGGAACCGTCGTAATCGTATTTGAAGGTGCTTCCGCCGATGGAATCGCCACCACCGGAAGGCATCCCGCCAAAAAAGACGACGCGCGAATTGATGGTCACTTGGGCGACTGCATTATCAATGCGGATGGCACCGGCGTCAGAGCCACCGGGAGTGACCCAGAAATACTCGGCGTTCAACGTGCGGGTGCCGTTGCCAAGTATCCACGAGTCGTTGGTGGTCGAGAACTTGTAGTTCTCGTAGTTGTAGGTGCCGGAGAAAGTGCCGTCGTTGTGGTCGTAACGACCGTTGCTGTTGCGGATGTTATCCGCTGCGACCGCCACCGGTGCTGCGGTGTCGAGCAGGGCGTCGGGGCCGACGATTCCCCCGCCGACCGCCGCGAGCACCGCCGCCGCCCGCAACCACCGGCGCGGCAGGCGCAGGACGTTCTTGGCGGCAACTTGCGGGCGCGACGGGGTGGCGCGATGAGTCGCGCCGGTGGCGGAAAGCGGTGACAAGTCACCGCACTCCATAGCGCGGCTCGACGCGTCCGAGGAGAAGGTGTCCGCCTCGCGGTGCGGAGCGTCCGAGGAGAAGGCGTTCATAATGCGGGAAGGGGCGTTTGCGACCGGGGGTGCCGCCGCCTCCGTGGCGTCCGTTTTCGAGAGCGGTTCCGGCGCGCGGTATGGAGTGCGGTGACTTGTCACCGCTTTGGCCGCCAGCGACTTGTCGCCGGCACCGGCACTGCCACCGATGCGGTTGTCACCAGCGCCGGCGGCGGCGGCGACGGTTGCGGCGGCGACTACGGAGGCGGTGCCGGCGGCGGTGCCGACGGTGCCGGCGGTGGTGGTGCCGGTGGAAGCGGTGGCGGTGCCGGTGGCGCCGTTGCCGGTGGAAGCGGTGGTTGCGGTGGTTGCGGCGTCACCGCCGGTGACGTGGTTGAATTCGCCGGAAGCGGATTGGGTGCTGTGGGGGGCGTTCATTTTCGGGAGAGGGTTCGAGAGGACGTTCGTGAGGAAACGGAAACGGTTTTGTGCGCGGAAAGATAGCCCTCCGCGCGCCGCTGGCGAGCGGCGAAACCCCTCTCCGCTCAAAAAAATTCACAAAAAAACGGTAAAACAAAACCCCGCTACCGCCCCGCCGGTGCCGCAACCGGTGCTGCCGGTGCCGGTGCCGCCCCGCCCGCCGTTCAGACCCCTTTGAGCGCGTCGGGAGCCAAACCGGTGGCGGCGGCGATGTCGGCGGGCGACATCCCAAGCCGTTTCAAGTTACGGGCGATTTCAAGTTTCGCGGCGGTCTCGCCTTCGGTGCGGCCTTCTGCGCGCCCTTGTTCGACGCCGTCGTCCCATTTCGCTTCGAGGGCGGAGGCGAAGGAGTTCTCGGCGTCAATGTCGGTGAGGTAGGCGACTTGTTCGGCGGGGGTCATGC
>JAISSQ010000169.1 GCA_031273045.1 Puniceicoccales bacterium | reverse complement strand
TCCCGCGCCGCGTTTCAGTTGGGTGCTCGAAGGCGCCGCCGGCGACACCGGCAAGGCGCAGTCCGGCTACCGGATTTACGTGCAGGAGGTGGCGTTGAACGGCGACGCGGCGGCGGCGAAGGTCGTCTGGGACACCGGCGTCGTGAAGTCCGCCGCGCAGAACCAAATCGCCTACGCCGGCGCGCCGTTGAAGGCGCATTCGCGCTACGTGTGGCGCGTGTCCGTCCTCGACGAAAAAGGGGCGGCGTCGGCGTGGTCGGCGCCGGCGCGTTTCACGACCGGTCCGCTCACCGCCGACGACTGGGCGCCGGCGCAGTGGATTGGCGAACCGGAAACGCGCGTGGCGCGTCTTGGCGGCTACACCGGCGGCCTCACGCCGTCGCCGCTGTTGCGCAAAGAAATCACACTGCCGGCGGGCAAGAAAATCGCGTCGGCGTATTTGAACGCCACCGCGCTGGGCATTTACGAATTCTACATCAACGGAAAGAAGGTCGGCAAAAACGTCCTCGCGCCCGAATACACGCGCTACGACAAGCACCTCCAATTCCAAACTTACGACGTCGCCGCGCTGCTCACCGCCGGCGGCGCGAACGCGCTTGGCGCAACGCTTGGCGACGGCTGGTTCTCCGGCGCGCGCTGGCAAAACGGTCGGCGCGGCGGCTACGGCGAAAAAAGCGAATTCCGAAAACTGCTCGCGCGACTGACCGTCAATTTCACCGACGGAACGAGCGCGGTTTTCGGCACCGACGGCTCGTGGAAGTATTTGCAAAACGGCCCCATTGAGCGCGTCGCCTATTTCGCCGGCGAGACCTACGACGCGCGCAAAAATCCCGCCGGTTGGGACAAGCCGAATTTCGCCGCCGGCACCGACTGGAAAGCACCGGTGGTGTTCCCAAAACTGCAACCCCACATGGCGAAAACAAAACTCGTCGCCCAACGCAACGAACCCATCGCAATCATCAAAGACATCACACCGGTGTCGTTCAAAAAAGTCGGCGCAGACACCTATCTTTTCGACCTCGGACAAAACATCGCCGGACACTGTTTGCTGCGCCTCCCATACAACCCGGGCACCGGCAAAAAAATCGTCATGTCGCACGCCGAATGGACACAAGGAAACGGTCTCTACACAGCGAATTTGCGCGGTGCCGGCGCGGTTGACACTTACATCGCCGGCAACGAAAAAGAAATCTCCTACGAGCCGCGGTTCACCTATCACGGATTCCGCTTCGTGCTCGTCAGCGGTCTGACACAACCCCCGACAAAAGAGACACTTACGGGGCGCGTCGTCGCCTCCTCCGCGCCGCAGACCGGTTATTTTGAAACCTCGCATCCGAAAGTGAATAAACTCTGGAACAACATTCTTTGGACGCAGTGGGGGAACTTCGTTTCCATCATCACCGACTGCCCCCAGCGCGACGAACGCGAGGGCTACACCGCCGACGGTCAAGTGTTTCTCCAAACCGCCTGCTACAACATTGACATGGCCGCATTCCTAACAAAGTGGAGCCGCGACATGTCGGACAGCCAACTCAACGGAAAATTCTACCCCGACTTCGCGCCCCACGACGGCCTCTCCCGAATGTCATTCCGCCAGACACCGGGCTGGGGCGACGGCGGCGTCATCACCCCGTGGCGCGTTTATGAAAACTACGGCGACAAGCGCGTCCTCGAAGAAAATTACACCGCCGTTCACAACTACGTTGACTGGCTCGTGCGCTCGCAAAAAAACGGCATTTGGGAAAAGTATCGCGGCAACGATTTCGGCGACTGGCTCCGTCTCGGCGGCAACACCGACAAGACCTACCTCGCCACCGGCTACTTCTACAACTCCACAAAAATCCTCGCCCAAATGGCAAAAGTTCTCGGCAAAGAAGACGACGCGAAAAAATTCTCCGCCGCCGCCGCGAAAATCAAAGACGCCTACAACAAACGCTGGGTCAAACCAAACGGCACAATCGGACAAAACGACCAGCCCGCTTACGGAATGGCGTTCTTCTTTGACCTGTTGCCCGAAGCGCAAAAACGCGCCGCCGGTGACAACTTCGCGCGCGTCGCCCGAGGCAACATCAGCGCCGGCATCCACAGCACCGCGTGGGTCATGGAAGGACTCGGAAAAATCGGACGCCAAGACCTCGGCTACAACTTCCTCTTCAACGAAGGAATGCCCTCGTGGTTCTTCTCAATCAACCAAGGCGCCACCACCGTCTGGGAGCATTGGGACGGCTACAACAACGGCAGGTTCTGGGACGCCAAAATGAACTCCCTCAACCACGTCGCCTTCGGCGTCGTCGGCGAATGGTTCTACCGGCACGTCGCCGGCATCCAACTCGACCCCGAAAACCCCGGCTACAAACACTTCTTCATCCGCCCCGCGCCCGACAAACGCCTTGCGTGGGTCAAATCGCACTACGACGCCATCACCGGCCGCATCGAAGTCGAATGGAAACGCGACGACGCCGCGAAAACCCTCGCCCTGCGCGTCCGCGTCCCCGTCAACACCACCGCCACCGTCACGCTCCCCTACAGCAAAAAAACCGTGACCGTCGGCAGCGGCGAACACAAGTGGACGGACGCGGAAAAATAGCGCCGGCGGCGTGTCCTGTCATTCCGGTGCCATTGTCGCCGCCCGTTCTTCGCGTTCTTTTTTCAGACGCAGTTGACCGCAGGCGGCGTCTATGTCGTGTCCTTTTTCGCGGCGAAGCGTCGTGGAGACGCCGCGATTTTTGAGTTCGCGTTCGAACCACGCGCGGCGGGTCGCCGACGGGCGTTTCCATGGCAGACCGGCGACGGTGTTGTAGGGGATGAGGTTGACGTGCGCGTGCAGGTCGCGGGCGATGCCGGCGAGGGCGCGGGCTTGCTCGCCGGTGTCGTTCAACCCGTCAATGAGAATGAATTCGAGCGTGAGCATGCGACCGTGTTTCGCGGCAAACGCCTTGCACGCGGGAATGAGTTGTTCGAGCGGCCACCGGCGGTTGACGGGCATGATTTGGTCGCGAACGGCGTTCGTCGCGCCGTGCAGCGAGACGGCGAGGCGCAGTCCGAGCGGCTCGTCGGCGAGTTGCAAAATGCGCGGGACGACCCCGCTGGTCGAAACCGTGATGCGGCGCGCGCCGAAGTTCAACGCCCACGGAGCGTTCAAAATGCGCAGGGCGGCGAGCAGGTTGTCGTAGTTGTCGAGCGGCTCGCCCATGCCCATGACGACGAGGTTGTCGAACGCCGGCGACGCCATTATCTGCCCGACGATTTCGCCGGTGGACAGGTTGCGCCGAAGTCCTTCCAAGCCGCTCGCGCAAAACCGGCAACCGTAGGCGCAGCCGACCTGCGTCGAGACGCAAACGGTGACGCGCGAGCGTTCGGCTCCGACGCCTTCCTGCGGGGCGCGGATGACGACGGTTTCGATGAGCGAGTTGTCGCGCAGGCGTTGCAGGATTTTCTCTGTGACGTCGCCGGCGGTGGTGCCGGCGAGCGGCGTGTTCGGTGCGAAGTCGTAATGCGCGGCGAGCCATTCGCGCAGCGCGGCGGGCAGGTTCGAGAACGCGGCGGGGTCGGCGGCGCGTTTTTTGTAGAGCCAATCGAAAATCTGCGCGGCGCGGAATGGCGCATGACCGCCGGCGGCGAGCGCGGAACCGAGCGTTTCGGGATTCTCGGCGAAAATCGGCGGCAACGGCGGCGTGAAGGTCATGACATGCACGAAAACACGGCATCAAGGGAAACATGTCAATCATGGCAAAGCATCTCTTGACATGATTTACATGATTTCTCTGTGGTTAAAATAAAGCGCACCGCCACCGGCGGCGTGCGCCGGCGGCGCGTGGGGAACCCGTTGGGATGACAGGGAAAATCATTTTTAGGTGGGCACTTTTTTAAAGCAAGGCGGCTGCGCACATGGAGCGCCACATACATGGAGCGCCGACTTTCAGGTCGGCTCGACAGTGATGCGGCGTAGCCGCCTTGCTTTTCTTTTTTTAGAGTGGCGGCTGCGCCGCACCCAACGACCACGCCGACTTGAAAGTCGGCGCTCCATGTCGGCGCTCCAAGTGTGTATCGGTTTGTTTTTACGCCAACGGCGTCGCGGGCACACGTTCTGTCAAGCAAGGGCAAGGTGGGTTGAAATTTTCTTGTTGCGTTTATTGGAACGGAATTCATGTTTCCGTCCGCAATCAAAAACATGAACGCTTCTCGATTTTCTTCGGAGTTCGGTTCGAACTCGGTGATTTCCCAAGGCACGGCGGCAGCGCCGTTTGCAGCAACGGGCGCGGCACCGGCGGCGCGGGGCGTGGCGACGCGCGGCGGTGCCGGCGCGGGACGGAGGCGCTCGTTGCGGGCGTTGTTGTCGGCGGCGGCGGCGCTGGGCGCGCTGGCGTTCGCGCCGGTGGTGGCGACACAGGACGCGCCGCAAGAGGCGTCGCAATCGGCGCGCTCGTCGTCGGCGCAATCGTTGTCGGCGCGTTCGTCGCGGGGCGCGCTCTTGGAGCAGGTGTTCGCGGCGGTGGCGCCGAGGGCGGCGGCGATGGTGGACTATTTGGCGGCGGCGGAGATTCCGGGCGACGTGTCGCAGGTGGATGTCAACGGTTCGGTCTCCACTGTCCAAGACATCTTCTTGGTCGAACCATCGGAGGAGACGCCGGTCGGGCAGAAATCCTTGTCGTTCGTTTTTGCCAATGAGGCGTCGCTGACGCTCAACCACGCGCTCGACGGCCATCGCGAACTCTATCTCTTTTTCTCCCCGCTCGCGCTCACCCATGCGGCGAGCGGAACGTTCCGCGTCAACGCCGGTGGTTCCATCGGTGTCAACACGCCCCTCGCCGCCCCCCTCGCTGCTCCTCTCGCTGCGCCGCTTGCCGCTCCTCTCGCCGCGCCCGCTGCGGAACCGTTGCCGTCGGTGACCGTGCAGACCACCGGCGGGCAGTTTTACGAAAACCTCGTGACCATCGCGGAACCCGTTGCCACCTACATCGCCGGTGCGCCGGATGTCAGCAACGGCAACTCCATTGACGCCACCGCCTCGCTCAATTTTGCCGCCGGTTTCGCGTTCACCGCCGAGGCCGTCGCCGCCGCTGCCGCCGCCGGCACCGGCACCTCGCTGACGCTGTTCGCGCCAACGCTCTCGCAAATCGACATCGCCGGCACCGCCGACGGCGTCGTCAACACCGTCACGAACCTCACCGTCGGCGTCACCGGTGACGCCACGCTTTCCGACTTCGCCGCATTCATCAACGGTCCCGCTGCCGCGCTCTCTTTTGAGAACATCGCCCTTGCCGCCGGTGCCGGTGGCACGGTTGTCATTGACACCGATTTCTCCTCCGCCACGTCCTCCGCCTACGGTTCGCTTTCCGCGCTCGTTGCCGGCGAGCCGAACATTGTTCTTGTGGACGGACAGCGCGAACTCACGAACACGAATCCCGACCTCGCCGCCGACGCCCCCGCCATTACCATCAACGGCTTCCTGCGCCCCGCCGACCCCGCCGCCGCCACGCCCGACAAACTCACCATCACCGTCGCCTCCGGCGAAGTCGTGTTCAACGGGTTGCTGGGGAAAGGGTTCATCGAAACTCTTGCCCCCGAACTCGAAATCACCGGCAACACGCGCCTTAACCTCATTGCCGCCGGTGCCGAGGAATACTGCGTGAACTTTATTTCTTCTTTGACTGTTACCGGCGACCTCAACGTCATCGGTGCCGGCGATGGATACAGTTGGGCGGGTAATTACATCAACGGCGATTGGGATGCTTGGCCCTTCACCGGCGTTTTGCGCGTTCAGAAGACCGGCGGCGACACACCGACCGGCGGCAACCTGACCGCCACTACCGCGACCGGCGACATCGGCATTTACGCTTTCGCCACCGTTGACGTCGCCGGCGACCTCTCCCTCTCTTCCACCTCCGACGGCAACTCCGCTTGCGCTGATGTGGATGGCGTCGAGACCCTTACCGTTGGCGGGAACATTTCCATTTCCCTTACCACTTCCGGCAGTTATGGTTATGCGGGTCTGTCTGGTATTGGAACTCTCACTGCCGGTGGCGACATCTCCATTTTTTCCAACAGCGACATGGGGTATGTGAGTTTGTATTACGTCAGCACCCTTGAAGCCAACGACATCACTATCTCCGCCACCGGTGCCAACAGTGGTGCGCAGTTGGATTCTGTTACCACGCTCAACGCCAACGATATCACTATTTCCGCCACCGGTGCCGAGGGTTACGCGGAACTCACCTACAGCGGCGACCTTACGGTGAACAACGACTTCGCTCTCACCGCCGGCGGCGTCGCCATACTCTACAACGTCGAAAAACTCAACGTCACCGGCAATGCCACCCTTTCCGCCGAAAAATACGGCGTCATGGTCGGCGAAATCGCAGATTTTTACGTTGGCGGCGACCTGACCATCACCACCGCCGGTGACCCCTCTGTCGGCGACGGTTTCGTGTCGTTCTACCAAGTCCAGAATTTTTCCGTTGGCGGCGCTTTCACCATCAACGCCACCGGCGAAGTCAACTTCGACGGCGACGACGGCAGCGGCGTCCGGCTCGCGAAGGAGAGCACTTTTACGGTCGTCAACGCCTCCGCTGTTACATTTAGGAGCAACACCGCCGCCGGCGGCCGCATCGGTGGCGGTGCGATTTACGCCGGCGAGGGTTTCGGCGGCAGCGGAGACGAATCCGGTGTCGGCGCGACCCTCGAATTCAACGCCCCCGTCGCCTTCGAGACGAACGAGGCGTCCTTCGGCGGTGCGATTTTCTCCGGCGGCAGCGTCACGTTCAACAAAGGTGCCTCTTTCGTCGGCAACTACGCTTTCCCCAACGGTGGCGCGATTTACAACAACGGCGGCGAATACGTTTTCAATGATTTCGCCAGATTTTCCAGCAATGAAGCCGGTTTTACCGCCGGCGCAATCTACAACGCCGCCGGCAGCATCACCTTCAACGGTCCCGTTGAATTCGTTGGCAATTACGCCAACGACGGCAAAGGCACGGCGGTTTACAGTGACGGCGGCACCGTCACCTTCAACAACTCCGCCCTGTTCAGCGGCAACGTTTCCGACGGCGGAAACTCTCAAAACGCTCCCATTCAGAACACCGGCGGTAGTGTCGTCTTCAACGTTCCCACCGACGGCGTCGTTCGTTTCGAGCAGACCACCGGTTTCACCTATCCATACAGTGTTGCGCTCCTCGCTGATGACACCGCGACCGCTTCGCTGACCGTCAACACCGCCGTCAACGCCCTCGCGGACTTCCATGACCCGATTTTGGGGGATGCCCGTAATTCCGCCACGGTCTCTGTCACCAAGACCGGTGTCGGCGTCTGGAAACTTGCCGGCAATAGTTACATCACCAAGGACAGTGGTGCTACCGCCACCTTCGCCGTCAACGCCGGCGCGCTGTATCTCTATGCGCACGAGGAAGTTGGGTCGCTCGATGCTGCGACCATTGAGGTTGAAGATGGCACCTTCTCCCTCGGCACTGCCGGTGAAGTCGCGACCCTCGTCGCCGGTGGAAAGAGCGTGAGTGGCGGCACTGCGGCGAGTGTCACTGCCCAAAATATCATTCTCGGTGCCGATGCGCGCTTCGGTTTCAATCTGCGCGACGCCGCCGGCAATGAAATTCCCGTCAACAACACCGTCCCGCAACTCGAACTCACCGCCGACTCTCTATGTAACTCCGACATCACCTTCGACGTCTCCGCACTCTCCGAACTCGTGCTCGACCTGCAAACCCTGCCCGACGGTGGCACTACCGGCAGTTACCTGTTGCTGAAGTTCAACTACCCCACCGTCAACGCCTCCACGCACCTCAATGAACTTATTGCTGATGGCAAAATCCTTATCGCCGTCGGCGGCGAAATCGTAAGCAGCGACCCTTTGAACCGCCTCTCTTCCCGCTACTCTCTTACGTCCGGCACACAGACCACCGCCAGTTCAACTTCCGCCACTTTCACCCTCACCATTTCCTCCGCCGCCGCCCCGCTCTCCCTCACGTGGAACGTCGCCGGTGCCGCCGACCCCGATGCCACCGGCACCGTCTTCACCGGCGGCGATTGGAATTTCTCCGACGCCAATTGGCTTCCGCCGCCGCCGCCCCTCATCGGCGGCACACCGCAGCCCACCACCTTTGCGCCGGGCGACAGCGTGACCTTCGCCGGCAGCACCGTCGCCGGCGGCGCCACAATCAACATCGTCGGTGACACCAAGCACGCCGACGGCGTCGCCTTCACCGGAGACGGCTCGTGGGCGTTCACCGGCGGCGCAATCGCCGCCACCGGCGCGTTCGAACTCGGCACTGCCGCCACGGATTTCACCGGCACCGTTGATTTCACCGGACAGCGCGACGACGTGGCGAACGACTTCGCCGGCGGCATCGTCCTGCGCGGCGGCACCCTGCGCGTCGCCAACAACCGCCAACTCGGCGTCGCCGCGCTCGGCGCCATCGAGTTCCGCGCCCCCGCCGACGCCGAAAATCCCCTCGCGACCACCCCCGCGCTCGTCGTCGCCGCCGGTGGCGCATTGCGCTTCGACGCCGCCGGCACCGATTCCGCCCGCATCGTCGCGCCCAGCGGGGACGGCCTCGCCACCGCCATCCACCTCGAAGCCGGCGCGACCTTCACCGTCGAAAACGGCTACACCACCGGCGACGGTGCGGTTTTCTCCGCCTACCACCCGCACACCCTGCTCCTCACCGCCGACGCCGGCGGCTCCTACCTCTTCCAGAACAACTCCGCCGATTACGGCGGCGTCATCGCGCTCATCGATGGCGGTCGTCTTGCTGTCGAACGCGCCACGTTCATCGGCAATTCTGCTGACAGCTTCGGCGGCGCGATT
>JAISSQ010000116.1 GCA_031273045.1 Puniceicoccales bacterium | reverse complement strand
TGGAGCAGGGGCGCTGGTCGGTGTCGTTCCAGTCGCGCCTGGGGCGCGCCAAGTGGATCGAGCCCTATACCGACGCCAAGCTCGACGAACTGGTGCAGCGCGGGGTGAAGCGCCTGCTGGTGATGTGTCCGGCGTTCGTTGCCGACTGCATCGAGACCCTGGAGGAAATCGGCATGCGCGGCCGCGAGCAGTTCATCAGTGCCGGCGGCGAGGACCTGGTGCTGATTCCCTGCCTCAACGACCACCCCGCCTACATCCAATTCCTCGCCGCACAAGTCAGCGACTGGACAACGGGGAAAACGATTACCGGCGACGTTTCAAAATAAGTTCGCGTTGGTCGCGCCAGATTTTGAGTGAGGCGGGGGCGGGGGTCGCGGCGGCGGCGGCGCGTAGGGCGCGCAAGTCGCCGGTGCCGGCGGTGCCCCACGCGAGGATGACGTCACCGTCGCGAACGCCGTAATCAAGCGCGAGCGGGGACTTGGCGGCGTCGGCGACGATGACGACACCGAACTCGCGCGCGAGTCCGAGCGCGGAGAGTTCGCCGAAGCCGGCGATGTTTTTAACGCGCATCGAAAGGAAGGCGGCTTCGCCGGCGGCAGTGCCGGTGGTGCCGCCGCTGCCGGTGTCGGCGTGAACGCCGGTGCTGCGACTGGATTTTCCAACGGCGGCTTTACCGGCGGCGGCTTTGCCGGCGGCGGTTTTCACCACCGGCAGTTGCACCTTCGGGGCGCGTTCGCGGAGCCACGCGGGGCGCACGCCGTAGTTGTCGGTCGGAAAATTTTTGAAGCCGAGGGCGAGCGCGGGGGAGTCGTCGGCGACGCGGTAGTCGCCGGCGGCGGGGTCGAGAAAGCGGGCGTCGCCGGTGAGCGAGTGGGCGTCGCGGCGGGATTTTTTTTGGAGCGTCGCCGCCGGCACCGCCGGTGCCGCAATCGCCGCCGGCGTGTGCACGAAGTTGTAGTCCACGTCCGCGCCCCACGGCGTCTTGGGCATCCAGATGTCGGCGTAGGGGCGGAAGAAGATGTTGCGGCGGACGGTGTCGCCGCTCTCGCGATACCAGACGTGCGGGTGGAAGGTGTTGTTGACGGTGATGTTGTTCTCGACGCGCCGCGCGAAGCCCTCGCGCAGTTTCAGGCCGCCGTTGAGGCAGAGGTTGCGGGTGATGACGTAGTTGGTGGAGCCGTCGTCGAGGTCGATGTCCCAGCCGTGGTCGCAACGCCACCGATTGCGGTCGAGGACGACCGGCTCGACGGCGTCCCACAGCGGCAGCGTCGGGAACCGCGGCAGGAGCCGCTCGGTGCGGGCGCGGTCGGCGAACCAGAAGCGGTCGCGTCCCCACGAGTTGAACGAGCCGTGGTCGCCGGTCTCGCGCACGGTGTCGAAGACGTCGCAGTCCGTGATGCGGTGCCCGCCCCAAGTGCCGGCGCCGATGTTGATGCCGGCGCGCGGCACGCCGGCGATGGTGCAGTGGCGCACGGTGATGCGTTGCGCGAGGTCAATGGTGACGCCGGCGGTCTGTTTTTCGACGGTGCCGGTGCGCGTGATGAGGGCGTCTTCGAGCGAGCAGTCGCGGGGGAAGTTGTCGCCGCGCGGTCCGGGTGCGCCGTCCACCATCTTGGCGAAATCGTCCGGCTCGATGGCGATGATGTGCCCGTAGTGCGTGAACGGCGCGCGGGCGGCGGCGGGGTCGCCGAGGAAGATGACGCCGTTGCCGCCGGTGTCGTGAATGTGCAGCGAAGCGAGACGGAGGCCGGTGTTGCGGTTGTTGACGAGGATGGCGTTGCCGCCGAGGTCGCTGAACTCGGCGCCGGTGAGCGAGCAGCCGGCGGTGTTCTCGAACACGACGGCGGCGACGCGCGCGATGCGCCAGTCCGAACGCTGCAACGGCTCGCGGGTCTGCATAAACGTCCGCAGCGTGTGCCGGAACGCGATGCCGCGCAGGGCGACGCCACCGGTGACGGCGCCGGCACCGGTGGCAGCGTCACCGCCGACTTTCACGAGCGTCTCCAACTGCGGCACGACGATGCTCGCGGCGTTGAGACGGGCGACGGTCGCTGCGGTGCCGGCGTCACCGGCGGCGTCACCGGCGGTGCCGGCGGCGAAAAATTTTGCCGGCGGGCAGAAGAAGAGCGTGCGCGTCTTCGCGTCAAAGAACCACTCGCCCGGCGCGTCGAGTTCCTCGAAGACATTTTCGACGAAGCGGATTTTCCGGTGCGGCGGCGACGGCCGGTTGTTCTGCCAACCGCCCTCCATCCGCAGCGCCCGCCCGTCGTCGGTCTTGCCCAGAACGCGGAAGTGCATCCCGCCCCAATGCGCGTCGTGCAGCGCGTGCAAGAACGCGCCGGCGGGGTCGCGCCAGCGGGCGATGCGCTCCGGCGCAATCGCGTCGCCGGCGACGCCGTTGAAGTAGCGCGCCGCCGGGTCGAAGTTCGGATAACGCGCGAGAACCTGCTGCTCGCCGTTGACGAACAGTTGGTCGAACGGCCGCACCGCCGCCGGCACCGCCGCCTTGAACACCGCCGGCGAGCCGTCCGCCCGCCGCGCCGGCACCTCCGGCGCCGCCTCCCACTTCAACGCGAGCGGCACACCGCCGGAAAAGACGACTGCCGGCGGTTGCCTGTCGGCGGCAGCGAAGCGCAAAGGTTCAAAAGTCACGCCGCCGGTGACGCCGGTGCCGGCGCCCAGCACCAGCGTCTCGCGCAGATAATACGTTCCGGGCGCGAGGCGGACGACGACGTTGCCGGTGCGAACGCCGGCGGCGCGACCGGAACCCTCCGCTCCGGCGCCGGCAATTTTCCGCACCGCCGCCGTCAGCGACAGCGGCGCGTCGGCAGTGCCGGCGGCATCGTCTTTGCCGTCCGGCGCGACGACGAGTCCGTCCGGCGCGATGTCGCGCATCAGCGGTATCGCCTCGCTTCGCGCCTCGGCGCGGACGTCACCGGCGGTGGCGGCAATTCCGGCGAACGCGACAGCGAGTGCGAAAACAACGGTGGCGGCAGGCGTGGCAAGGCGGGGTGTTCTTTTCAGGAAAGCGGGCGAGGAGCGCATAACGCCACGAGACACCCCGCGCGCGCCCGCCGTTCCCAAGTCCGTGCGTCCTGCGCGTTCCCAACACCACACGCCAAGCCGCCGCACACATGGAGCGCCACACATGGAGCGCCGACTTTCAAGTCGGCTCGCAAACTCTATGCGGCGCAGCCGCCTTGCTTCTAAAAAATGGCGGCTACGCCGCATCTCCACCAAGCCGACTTGAAAGTCGGCGCTCCATGTGTGGTCAGCGGAGCGGAATCCGTATGGCCGAATCGCGCAGGCGTTCCAGCACGTCGAAGTAGATGTCTTGGGTGTGCCTGATGACTTCCGGCGGGAGGGCGGGACCGGGGGCGGTCTTTGTCGCGCCCCAGGGCTGGGCTTCGAGCCAGTCGCGGACGAACTGTTTGTCGAAGGAGGGCTGGGGTTTGCCGGCGGCGTAGTTCTCGCGCGGCCAGTAGCGGGAGGAGTCGGGCGTGAGCACTTCGTCAATGAGGTGGAGCGCGCCGGCAGCGTCGGTGCCGAACTCGAACTTGGTGTCGGCGAGGATGAGTCCGAGGCGGGTATCGGCGACGTTGGCGCCGAGTTTGTAGAGTTCGAGGGCGGCGGCGCGGACTTTCTCGAAGGTTTCGGCGCCGAGGATTTCGGCGCAGCGCGCTTCGGTGATGTTCTCGTCGTGCCCTTTGGCGGCCTTGGTCGAGGGCGTGAAAATGGGGGCCGGCAGGCGCGCGCTCTCGGTGAGGCCGGCGGGCAGGGCGTGGTCGAGGATGGCGCCGGTGCGCTTGTATTCCTTCCAACCGCTGCCGGCGAGGTAGCCGCGGACGATGGCTTCGATGGGCAGCGGGCGGAGTTTTTTGACGAGCATGGAGCGCGGCGCGAGCGCGGCGGCGGTAGCGGCGTCAACACCGGTGCCGGCGAGCAGGGCGCGGACGGCGGCGTCGTGGTCGGGCACGAGGTGCGTGGGCATCACGCCGGCGGCGCGTTTGAACCACCACAGGGAGATTTGGGTGAGCAGGACGCCTTTGCCCGGGACGCCGTTCGCCATGACGACGTCGAAGGCGGAGAGACGGTCGGTGGCGACGATGAGCAAGCGGTCGCCACCGGCGTCGAAGATTTCGCGCACCTTGCCGGTGGCGATGTGGGGGAGGCGTCCGCCGGGGAATTCGCCGACGCTCATGAGCGCGGGCGCGGCGAGTGTTTCGCGGATTTGTTCGGGCGTGAAAGGGATGTCGCTTCGGTCGCTGTTGTCGCTGGTCATTGGCGCGAAGCATGGCGGCGCGCCGCAGGGGAATCAAGGCGGCGGGCGGCGTGCGCGCTGCCGGTGGCGAGGCACCGGCGGCGGCGTTCGCGTTACACCTTCCACCTTGCCGCGCGGAGAAGGGGTCTGCACTCTCGCGCGCACTTTCGCATGGCAAACTCCGACCCCAGCACCGGCGGTGAGGACACCGTTCATTTGCGGCACCTGCTTCGCGTTGGTCGTCTTGTTCTCGGCTGGAAGCGGTCCAAGACGCACGTGTTGCCGCGCCGGCTGGAGACCGACGCTTCGGCGGCGCGGTGGTATAAGAACCCGTCGTTTTACGCCGGTCTCCTGATTTTGCCGGCGTTCTGGGCGTTGCTGTCGGGGATTTGTTTTTGGGGGCGCGCGGAGGCGGTCGGGGTGCCGTTGGTGAAGGACCTGCTGTCCGTCGCCGGCGTGCTTTTGCTGGTGCTGCTGTTCCGGTTCATCTCGCCGCGAACGGACGGCGAGACGCGCCGGCGGCACGTGTTTCTGGCGATGTTTTTGACGGCGGTGAACGTGGCTCTGGCGCGCGCCTCGCTCGAACTCGGCGAATACGGCGGCATGCACCAGTTGCTGCAGCACTTTCCGAGGCACGAGGGCGGGGCGCACGCGCTGTTCTGGCTGACGCCGCCGGCGCTGTCGGCAATCGCCGTGGCTGTCCTGTGCGGGGCGCGTCTGGGCATGCTCTCGGCGTTGCTGGTCTCCACCGTTTGCGCGCTGACACTTGGGCGCGGCGTCGGGGTGCTGCTGGTGTTCGCGCTGGCGTCGTTCGCGGGCGTCTGGGTGGTCTGCGTGTCCGGCTCGCGCGGGACGATTTTGAAGGCCGGCACGGTTTCGGGCGTCGTTGCGGCGCTGCCGATGGTCGGCGTTTGCTACCAGAACTGGCAGGCGTCGCCGCACCTGCTCTGGCTTTGGCTGCCGGTGATTGGGAGCATCGTCATCGGCGTGCTCACGGGCGTTCTCACGCTGGGCATGCTGCCGGTGCTGGAGCGCGTTTTCAGCGTGACCAGCGAGATGACGCTCAAGGAGATGGCGACCGACCACCCGCTGATTTTGAAGATGGAGGCGGTCGCGCCCGGCTCGCTCGAACACAGCCGCAACGTGGCGAAACTCGCCGAGGCGGCGGCGAAGGCCATCGGCGCGAACGCCGTCCTGTGCAACTGCGCCGCCATCTTCCACGACATCGGCAAGATGAAGAAGCCGGAGTATTTCGTCGAAAACCAGAGCGGCGACGAGAACCCGCACGACCTCATCCAGCCCACAATCAGCGCGAGCATCATCAAGGAGCACGTCAGCGAGGGCGTCGCCATCGCCGAGCACCCGAAATACCGCCTCCCGCGCGAGGTGCGCGCCATCATCCGCCAGCACCACGGCACGGACTGGATTGAGTTCTTCTTCAACAAGGCGAACGCCGCCCTGCGCGAACCGGCCGCGAAGGGAACCGCCGGCGGCGCGGCGGCTGCCGGCGGCAACGCGCTCCCGCCGCCCGTCGAGTTCGACGCGCGCCCCGCGAGCGGCTACGTCTCCGCGATGAAGACCCTGCGCCTCATTCGGAGCGCCCTGCAAAAGAACGACCCCGCGACGCTCCGCTTCACGAAACTCAAACCGCCGGAGACGGCGCGAAGCGTCGAGGAATCCCAATACCGCTACGAGGGACCCAAGCCGCAGACCCGCGAGTCGGGAATCGTCATGCTCGCCGACGGCATCGAGGCGGCGTTCCACACGCTGCCCAACCGCGAGGACAAGGACGTGCGCGCCGGCTTCGTGAACGAGATGATTTTCGGACGCATCCTGCGCGGGCAGTTGGACGAGTGCCCGCTGACGTTCAGCGAACTGGCGAAAGTCCGCGACGCCTTCATCAACACCCTGCAAAACATGGCGCACCGCCGCATCTCTTACGACCCGCCGGCGGCGCAAACGCCGGCACCGGCACCGGCGAACGCACCGGCACCGGCGGCACCTGCACCTTCCGGTGCCTGATTTCCCGAACATGACGCCGCCCGAAGAAAACTCGCCGCCGCCGGCGGTGCCCTCCGCGTCCGCGCCGGAAACGCCGCCTTCCGCGCCCGCGCCCGCGCCGCACTTGCCGCCGATTCCGCCGAGACGGTTCGCGTTGCCGCCGGCGTCGCGCCGCCGCCCCGACCTCGCCGGCGGCATGTCGCGTTTGGTGTGCAAGGTCGCCTACGACGGCACGGACTTCCTCGGCTGGCAGGCGCAGCGCGATGGCGTGACGATTCAGGGCGCGTTGGAGGCGCGCCTCGCTCAAATCGTGCAGGCACCGGTGCGTGTCCACGGCAGCGGGCGCACGGACGCCGGCGTGCACGCCGCCGGTCAGGTTTTTCACTTCGACGCTTTCTGGGAGCATGAGCCGGCGGTGTTGCTGCGCGCCCTGCGAACGGGGCTTCCGCGCGGCATTCAGGTGTTCGACGCATGGCTGGGACGTCCCGATTTCCACGCCCGCTTCTCGGCGCGCGGAAAACGCTACCGGTATCGCTTCTTCGAGGGCTACGCGCCGCCGCAACTCGCCCGCTACGTGTTCTCGCTCGGCGAGCGGCGGCTCGACTTCGACGCCATGCGGGAGGCGGCGGAACCGCTTCTCGGCGTGCACGACTTCTCGGCGTTCGGCGGCAGCGGTAGCGACATCTCCGACGGCGAGAACCCCGTGAAGGACCTGCGCCGCCTCGAACTCTTCCGGCGCGGTCCGCGCATTGACCTCATCACCGAGGCGAGCGGCTACCTCTACAAAATGGTGCGCCGCCTCGCCGGCGGACTGATGCAGGTCGGGCTCGGACGCATGACGCCGGCGGCGTTGCTCGCCTACCGCGAGGCGCGCGTGAGCGCCGCCGTCGTGCCTTCGGCACCTCCCTGCGGCCTCGTCATGGAGCGCGTTTTCTACCGCACGCCGTGGAACGCCGCGCCGTGCGCGGGCGCGCTGGGAGCGGCGCATTGACAGCGCGCCGGCACCGCCGCTTCCTCGTCGGCACAGTGGACAAGGAAACCGTTCTGAACATTCTGCGGCGCGTCAAATATCCGGGTTACAGCCGCGACATCGTCTCCTTTGGATTGGTGCGCGAAATCGCCGCCGGCGGTGGGAAAACGGAGGTCGCGCTCGCGCTTTCAAGCGCGTCGCCGGAAGTGCCGGAACGCCTGCGCGAGGAGGTTCTGGCGGCGTTGCGCGAAGCGGGCGCGCCCGCGCCGGCGGTGACGGTCGAGAACGCTCCGCCGGCGCGCGCCACCGGTGGCACCGGTGCCGGAAACACCGCCGGCGGCACTCCGCAGGGCGGACGTGAACTGCCGCCGGCGCGGCGTCCCGACGGCGTCCGGCGCGTTATCGCCGTCGCGAGCGGCAAGGGGGGCGTCGGCAAGAGCACGCTGGCGGTGAATCTTGCGTGCGCGCTGGCGCGGCGGGGGTTGCGCGTCGGACTGCTCGACTGCGATTTGCACGGTCCGTCGGTGCCGCGCATGACGGGCTTGGAAGGGCGACTTGCGTTCGACGGCGAGCGGATGGTGCCGCACGAGCGTTTCGGTGTGCGCGTGATGTCAATCGGCTTCCTCGTTGACGAGGAGACGCCGCTCATCTGGCGCGGTCCGATGATTACGAGCGCGATTCGCCAGTTGGCGTTCGACGTCGCGTGGGGCGAACTCGACGCGCTGCTGGTGGACTTGCCGCCCGGCACCGGTGACGCGCCGCTGTCGCTGGCGCAAATGGTGGCGCTCGACGGCGCGCTCATCGTGACAACCCCGCAACCGGCGGCGGCGGCGGTGGCGTTGCGCGGCGCGGCGCTCTTCCCGAAGGTCGGCGTGCCGGTGCTGGGCGTGGTCGAAAACATGAGTTGGCTCGAACTGCCGGCGGACGGCGGACGCGCGACGCCTTTCGGTGCCGGCGGCGGCGCGGCGGTGGCGTCCGCGCTCGGCGCGCCCTTGCTGGGGCAGGTTCCGCTCGACGAGCGGGTGCGCGCCGGCGGCGACGACGGGGAACCGGTGGCGGTCGCCGCGCCGGAGAGCACCGCCGGTGCCGCGTTCGCCGCGATTGCGGGCGCGCTCGCTGCGAAAATTGACCTTGCGCCGGCGTGAGGCGGGACCCACTTTCCCGCCCGAAAATCACCGCGAAACCAGCAACAAAACCAGCAATAGACCATCAATGCCGAATTCTCCTTCCGCCGCCCAGTCGGGCGATTTTACCCCAATGTTCAGCCGGTCGTTTGTCGTCCAGATGTTTCGCGACGAATTGGACGAAATCAACCGCCACAAGTGGTATCTGTCCGAAGAGCACCGTGGCGACGTGGGCTTCGATTTCGCCCTGATGAACTGGGTCAAGAACCACCGCGACGCTTGGCGCTCCGCCTACGTGCGGGCACGCTACGGCGCGCTGATGGGGTGTTAGGTAGTGGTCAGTGGTCAGTGGCCAGTGGTCAGTGACCAGTGGTCAGTGGGAGGTGACCACCACCGGTGGCTACGCCTTTTCGACGAGGCCGGCTTTGAGCGCCTTGACGGAGACCCACTGGCGCTTCACCTGACCGGAGGGCAGTTTGACGCGAATGCGCTGCAGGTTCGGCTTGAACACGCGCTTGGTTTGCTTGACGAGTTGGAGGCCGATACCGCCGCTCTTCTTGCTTTGACCTTTATGGATGATGCGACGCCCTTTGACGGGGCGTTTGCCTGTGACGACGCAAATGCGGGACATGTTGGAAACGTTTGAGGATTTTGTTGAAAAAGGGCGCGGACGCTACCCGCCGGCAGCGTGGTGGCAAGCGTTTTTTTCGGCATGGGCGTCTTCCGCGCGGGCGAGTTGCTCGCCGGTTTTTCCGAAGCGGCGTTCGCGGGCGGCGTAGGCGCGGAGGGCGGCGGCAAGGCATTCGCCGTCGAAGTCCGGCCACAGAACGGGGCTGAAATACATCTCGGCGTAGGCGGCTTGCAGGAGCAGAAAATTGCTCAAACGGGTCTCGCCGGAGGTGCGGATGAGCAGGTCGGGGTCGGGGATGCCGGCGGTGTCGAGGCGCGCGGCGAGGTCGTCCCAGCCAAGGGCGTCGGGGTTGAGCGCGCCGGCGGCGGCGGCGCGGGCGATTTCGCGGACGGCGCGGACGGTTTCGGCGCGCGCGCCGTAGTTGAGCGCGAGGACGAGCGTGTGTCCGGTGAAGTTGGCGGTGTCGCGGATGGCTTGCTCAAGCGGCTTGCGGGCGTGCGCCGGCAACGCGGAGATGTCGCCGATGGTCAGGAGACGGACTTTCTCCTCGACGAGCCGCCGCGCGTATTGTCCGAGGAACGATTCGAGGAGGCGCATGAGCGCGTCAACCTCGGCGGCGGGACGCTGCCAGTTTTCGACCGAGAAGGCGTAAAGGGTGAGATACTTTATGCCGAGTTTTTGCGCGGCCTCGACAATGCGCATGACGTTCTCGCCGCCTCGGTAATGCCCTTCGACGCGCGGGAGTTTGCGCTGCCGCGCCCAGCGCCCGTTGCCGTCCATGATAATGGCGACGTGGCGGGGAACGCCCGCGGTCGCCGGCGGAAGCGCGCGGGTGTCGCCGGTGGCGGCGTTGTCAGTGGCGGCGGACACGGTTTTTAAGTTTTTTGGTTAGTTGTTTGTTTCCCCGATTTTCGGATTTTCCGTCGCGGGCGTTGTTAAGAACCGCCACCGGTGGCGGCAAGAGCGAACACGGGGCGCGCCGTGCTTCGGCAGGAACAGCAAATCCTTGCGCTTGCGCGGCGGGCGCGCGCGCTTATGTTCCCCGCCATGCAAAGCAACACCGGCAAGCCGCCGACTGCGCCGGCAACGCCCGCTTCGGACGCCGCCGCCCGTCCCGCGTCTGCCCCGGCCGGCACCAAGCGACCGCCGGCGACGCCGGTGCCGGTGGCACCACCGGTGGCGGCGAAGACACCGGCGCGGACGTCAACGGCGGCACCGGCGCAATCCGCACCGCCGAAGCGAGTTCCTCCGAAAACCACCGCCACCGGCGGCGGCGGTATCGCTCCGAAGGGAACGCCGCTTTCCGCTGTTCCGCGTCCCGAAGCGGCAAAACCGGCACCGGCGGCAAAACCGGAGCCGAAATCGGTTCCGCCCAAAGTTCCGCCGCAAAAATCCTCCGTGCGGACAACGGGCGTTGCCGGCGGCGGTGCCTCCGTTGCCGGTGCGAAAAAAGCGGCCGCGCAAAAAACGAAACCGGTGGCGGCAAAAGTTTTCTTCGGTCTCGCCCACTACGTCCGCGACCCCAAGAGTGCCGAGTGGCATTTGCGCCCGCGCTGGAAACTCGTCGGCAGCATTCTCGCCGGCGTCTTTCTGCTGATTTACTTGGCGATGGCGGGGTTCATGTATTACCTGAACAAATACGTGTATGGCTTTGAAAAGACGACATTTGCAAACATGCTCGTCTTCGTCATCCCCAACAAAATCCCGCGCACGGACATCGTGATTCTGCCGGAATTCCTCAACAAACACGTGATGGCGGCGCGCGACCGGCAGCGCGACATGATTAGCCACACGCTTTCCGAAAATCCGCGCAACATCGCCCAACTGATTTGGGCGGCGGCGGCTTCGCCACGAAACCTCGACGCCCAATTTCAGGCCGCTTACTACATGGCGTCGCCGGACTGGCTCGACCGTTTTCAGGATGCGTTCACGCTGCTCGACTCCACGTTGCCGACAATCATGGATTTGACGGAACCGGGCGAAATTCGGCGAAATCTCATGCGTTACGCCCAATTTTGCGCGCAATACGACCAAGATATGCGAATTATCGCGGCGGCGGAAAAATATCTCGATGACCCGCGGATGCCCGCCGATGCGCGCAACGCTTTCTCCACCGCCTATGCGGAGGCACTGTTCCTGCGCGGCGATTTCACCCGCGCCTCAAAAGCACTCGAAAAATACAAATTGCTCGGAAATCTGTCCGGTTTCCTGCTCAACGCGCGAATAATCTGGGAAAACGGCGAGCAAGAGCGCGCCCTGCGCCTGCTGCGAAACTACATCGCCGAAACCAACGACGGCAAAGACAAACTGCTCTACGCCTACGCGAAATGTTGCTGGGAACGGAACGACAAAACCAAGGCGGCGGAAGCCCTCCAAACCATCATCGCGCTCCAGCCGGACGAATTCCGCCCGCGAATCTATCTCCTTGGACTGCTTCAAGAAACGAAAGACACAAAAACGCGCGCCGCCGTTATCGAAAACTTCCTGACCCACTTCTCCGCCAACGAACCGGCAATGCTCTCGCTTGGCGCTTACGCCGCCGACCACGGCGACGTCGAACTGCAAAAGCGCATCAGCGCGTTCGCGTTCGAGAACCGCTTCACACGCCTCGCCAACTTCCGTCTGCTGGACATCGAAACGCTACTCTCCGCCGGTCGCAACAAAGAGGTGCTCGCGGAAATTGCCGCACTCGTCGAGAAAAAACCTTACTGGCTGCGCGAGAAGAAGATACAGGAACAGTTCGAGGCACTGCGCATGCTCGCTTACTTTGGCACCGACGACGTCGGCGGTGCCGACCTCGGCATCGTCGTCTTCAACAAAATCGCCAAAAGCAACCTCTCGCTCCCGATGATGATAGCGGTCTCGCGCCGCCTCCTCTCCCTGAACCGCCCGCAGGAAGCAACGCGCCTCCTGCGCGACGCCTACATCCAAAACCCTTACAATCAGGGGATTCTGCTCGAACTCGTCAAACTCGACCTCGCCAACGAAAACGCACCCGACCTCGACGAACATCTGCGCTACCTCATAGACGCCCGCCGCCCGCCGCGCTACGTCATCCGGCAGGCCTACGAACGCATCGGCGGCGACTACTACCTGTTCTCCACAAACCGAGACAAACTCATCGCCGACCTCGACGAAATGCTCACGCGCCGCGTCCTGCCCAAAAGCGAACTCGAAAAGGGCTGGCCGGACGACCTCGGCATCGAACGCGAAATCTTCACCCCCGCCCTCGACCGCAAACCGGCACCACCACCGGCACCGGCGTCGGCACCGGCGTCGGCACCGGCACCGGCGAAATGATGCGCCAAGCCCCGAAGGGGCGGCATAACATAGGCAGGGGTGAAGTCGCGCAGCGACGGAACCCCTGTAATAGATCGTGCCACACGCCAAGCCGATACATGGAGCGCCACACATGGAGCGCCGACTTTCAATTCGGCTCGGCGTTGTTGCGGCGCAGCCGCATAACTACTCTAAAAATGAGTGGCGGCTACGCCGCATCTCCACCGAGCCGACTTGAATGTCGGCGCTCCATGTGTGTGGCGCTCCATGTGTTTAGCCGCTCGACAACGAGGCAAATTCAAGCCCCGATAGGAGCGGGGCAGATACTCATTCTGGTTGGTGAGGTGTTGGCGGTTGTTTTGCGGGGTTAGAACCCATGAGGTCTCCATTTGAGTAAATCTTTTACGCGTTCGCGTTCGCAATCGCGCTTAATCTTTTCTAACTGCTTTACTGTCTCCTCAAGTTGTCTCCTTTCTTGCTCCTCGCGCCGCCATTGTCGAAACAGGTCTTCGAGGGCTTCTGGGCACGGAAGGACCACTTCCTCCCCATCGTTACTGGGAAAGTGGATTTTCATGAATGATTCGCGCGTGAGCGGAAACAGGGAGGTCTCTTCTCGCTATCGTTCATGGAGTTGTCTTCTGTCATTCTCACTTTGTCGCGAGCGGCTTCCACGGCACGGGCGTGACGGTCTGACCGGGCTTCAGCGGCGCCGCCGCCTGCATGCCGCCGTCAACGATGACGCTCAAGCCCTCGCGCAACGCCTTGTTGTTGCGGATGACCCAGTTGGTGCCGCTGGTCTCGTCGGTCACAACGGGCACTTTCGCGACCGTGTTTTGCTCGTCCACGACGAAGATGGAGGCGCCGGACTCGTCGCGCGCGACGGACTGTTGCGGCACGAGGAACACGGGCACGTCGTCGTTAAACTTGAATTCGCCCCAGACATACATGCCGGGCCACAGGAGCCAGTCGGTGTTCGGGAACTTGGCGCGCAGTTTCACGCTGCCGGTGTTCGGGTCCACGGTGATTTCGGACACGAGCAGTTCGCCCGCGTGCGGGTAGGGCGCGTCGTTGTCGAGCACGAGCGAGACGCTCAAATTGGTCTTCCACTTCGCTTCGGAACCGACCTTTTGCTTGAACGAACTGAGGTCGTTCGCGCCCTGCGAAAAGTCCACATACACGGGGTCAAGTTGGTTGATTTCCGCCAGCGGCGTCACGCTCGCCTGACCGACGAGCGCGCCCTCGGTGACGAACGGGCGCCCGATGCGTCCCGAAATCGGTGCGGTGACGTTCGTGTAACCCAAGTCAATCTCCGCCGTTTTCAGCGCCGCTTCCGCCGCGCTCAACTGCGACTTCGCCGCGTCCAAGCGCGCTTCCGCCGCGATTTTCGACGCCTCCGCATTGTCGTAATCCTGAACGCTGATGGCCTTCGTGCCGACGAGTTCCTTGTAGCGGCGCCACAGCGTCGTCGTCTGCTTCAGATTCGCCTCGGCGAGGGCGATGTCCGCCTTTGCCGTGAGCACGTTCGCCTTGGCGGCGGCGACGCGCGCCTCGAACGGTGCCGGCTCAATCTGGAAAAGCGCGTCGCCCTCCTTCACGTCCGTCCCCTCGCGGAATTTCTGCTTGAGCAGAATGCCGGGCACGCGCGCGCGCACCTCCGCCGAGCGCAGCGCCGCCACGCGACCGGGCAGTTTTTTCACGACGGGAATCCGGGTGGCCTTGAGCGCGATGACGCCGACTTGCTGGGGCGCGGCGACCGGCTGTTTTGCGGACGTTTCGCCGGCGGCGGGAGACGCGGGCTTTGCCGGTGTTTCGCCGGCGGCGGCGGCAATTTGGCTTCCGGTCGGGACGGACAGCGCGGCGGTGAGCAGGACGGCGGCAAGATGTTTCGCGTTCATGGTGATAAGGAGGTGAAGGTGAATTACTCTGCTATCAGAGGGCGCGAGGGAAAGCGGTTGGCGGACGTGCGCAAGGGATTTTTTGCGCGCCATAAGGGTTGCCCGTTTCCGGCGCGCGCGTTTCCTGCCCGACGAACCATGCGAACCGCGCTCCTCCCGTTTCCGCTGCTCGCAGCGACGCTCCCGTTGCCGGCGGAACCGGCACCGCCGGCGACGCCGCCGGAGAAAACCGCGCCGGTGACGAAGGCACAGCCGGCGAAGTCGGCGCCGGACGCGGCACCGTCGCCGTCACCGGCAGTGCCGCCGTCGGCGAAGCCGCAGACAACGAAACCGTCGCCGAAGCCGCCGCCGTCCCCGAAGCAAACTCCGCCGCCCGCGAAGACCGCGCCGGCAACGCTTCCCGCGCTCGGCGACAGCGCGCTTTTCCCGCCCGAACTCTATCCGGCGCTCGAACGCCAATCCGCCGCCGACCTGCTCCTCGAAGGCCTGTCGCACCGCTACCCGGGACGGGTCGTTCGCGCCACCGAGGCCGCCGCCGCCGGCACCGCCGGCACCACCACCGGTGACGCGCCCGCCGTCTCCGCCGCCGCGCCGCCGGCGCTCACCGCGCTCTTCCCCGGAGGCATCCACTACGTCCGCTGCTATTCCGGCACCGCGCCCGACGCCGCCGTTCCCGTGCCGCCGGCGACCGGCGACCGCCTCGTTGACCTGCGCTTCTTCACCAGCGACGCCTCGCAAGTCGCCGCCTGCGCCCGCCTCTGCGCGAAACTCACCGGTGCCGCGCCCAACTTCCACGCCGTCGGAAAGTATCCGCTCGGCACCGGTGCCGACGCCGCCTCCGACGCCGCCGTTCCCGCGCAACCGACGCCGCCGGCGGCGCGACCGCGCGTCGTCGTTCTGGTGAACGCCGCCACCGCCGGTCCTGTCGAGGCGATGCTCGCCGACTTGCAGGGACGCGGAATCATCATCATCGCCGGTGCGCGCACCGCCGGTCGCACCGCCGCGCACGCGCCCGTGGAAGGGCATCCGAACTGGACGCGCATCACCGGCGAAATCCAGCCCGCGTTCGCCGCCGTCTCGCTCGTCGGCACCGGCGTCGAGCCGCGCGTCAAAGTCGCCGTCAGCACCGCCGCCGACCTGCTCGGCTGGCAGTGGGTCGAGCGCGGTCGCCGCCCCGAAGCCGTCCTGCGCCTGACGCCGGCGGCGCGCCTCAACGGGACGTCGGCATCACCACCGGCGGCGTCATCACCGGCACCGGCGGCGGCACCTTCCGCCGACGCTGCCGACGCGCCGGCGACGGGCGACTCCGTGCTTCGGCGCGGCTACGACCTGCTTGCCGCTTTACAAGTCATGGGCGGCTCGCCACCGTTCCCCAAAACGCCGGAATGACCGGCTCCGCGCCCGAAAACACGCCGTTCTCCGACCTTTCGCCGCCACTCGCGCACACTGCTTTCACACCGCTACCACGCCTCGCACAGCCACCACCGCCGCCATGTCCGCAACCACCGAAGACGCTCCGCCGCCTCCCGCGCCCCGCCGTCCCGCCGCCTCTCCTCCGCCGCCCCGGAACACCATCCTCTTCGTGTGCACCGGCAACATCTGCCGCAGCCCGATGGCGGAAGGTCTGCTCCGCGCCGCGCTGCGCAACGAGCAGCCGCCGCTGCGCGACCTCAAAGTCGCCTCCTGCGGCACCTTCGGCGAAGTCGGCTGCGCCGCCACCGGCAACGCCGTCCGCGCCATGTCGAGCGTCTCCATTGACATCTCGCACCACCGCGCCCGCGCCGCCGAGCGCGACACGATTCGCCGCGCCGCCGTCATCTTCTGCATGACCCGCGAGCACCTCGGAACGCTGCGCCGCATGTTCGGCGACGAACTGCCGGCGGAAACCCATCTCATGCGCGGCTTCATCCCCGAAAACGGCGGCGCCGGCGGCGACGAGGTCTCCGACCCGTGGGGCGGCTCGCTCACCGAATACTCCGACTGCCGCGACTGCATGGTCGAGGCGATGCCATCCCTGCTCGCCTTCCTGCGCGAAAAATTCAACGCCGCCGGCACCGGCAACGCCAAGGGAGGCGCCGCGAAATGACCGTCTCGATTGGCAGCGACCACGCCGGCTTCGCGCTCAAGGAGCACCTCGCCGCCGTCCTGCGCGGACGCGACGGCACCGTCGTGCTCGACCGCGGGACGCACTCCGACGCCTCCTGCGACTACCCCGACTTCGCCAAGGCGGTCGCGGCGGACGTCGCTGCCGGCGCGGCGCGCTTCGGCGTCCTCGTGTGCTCCACCGGCATCGGCATTTGCATCGCCGCGAACAAGGTCGCCGGCGTCCGCGCCGCGCTCTGCGCGAACGAGGACGCCGCCGAGATGTGCCGCCGGCACAACGACGCCAACATCCTGTGCCTCGGCGCGCGCCACACCACACCGCCGCTCGCCGAGAAATACCTGCGCGTCTTCCTCGACACCGGGTTCGAGGGCGGCCGCCACGCCCGCCGCGTCGCGAAAATCGAAGCGCGGTGAGTTCCGCCGGCACCGGCGTAGCAGGCGGCGCTACCGGGCTGCCGGCGGTTTGACGCGCTTCCCTTTGCCCTTATCCCTTTGCCCTTCCGAGGCGGTGCTACCGTCCCGCCGGCGGTTTGACGCGCTCCGCCATGATGACGCTGGCGGCGACCTGCTTGAAGATGGGCGCGGCGACCTCGCCGCCGGAGGCGTTGACGCGAACCACGGTTTTCTCGCCGGTGCGCGAAGTGGTCTCCTTGAGGCAAATCGGTTCGTCCACGACGACCGTAATCACGTAGTCCGGCTTCTCGGCGGGGAAGAACCCGCTGAACGAGGCGGTGTGGATTTTCGACGAGTAGGTGCCGCCACGATGCTTCTGCGAGGTGCCCGTCTTGCCCGCCGCCTCGTAACTGCGCGGAGCGGCGGCCGACGCCCCCGCGACGCCCGCGCCACCGGTGGCGGCGCGGTAATCCGCCGGCAGGTCTGCCTCCGTGATGTCGGCGCGCCAGCCCGTGCCGCGCCAGAACGGCTGCACCGTTTTGTCGTTGAGCACGACCCCGCGAAGCATGTTGCGCATGACGCTCGCGGTCTGCGCGGTGACCGCCGGCGGTCCCGCCGGCAGCGGCTCCACGACGCGCTCCTTCGCGTCGGGAAAGCGGATGCTCCTGATGATTTGCGGCGCCATGAGTTCGCCGTTGTTGGCGAGCGCGCCAATCGCGCAGTGCAATTGCAGCGGCGTGACCCCGACGCCGTGCCCCATCGCCATGCTGGTCACGAGCCACAGCGGGCGGCCATCCTTGTCGCGCGAGTTCGGCCAGTGGAGCGTCCCTTGCGCCTCCGGCACGCCCATGATTGCGCCCAGACCGGTGGGCTTGCCGAAGCCGAAGCGCGCCGCGTAGTCGCGGAAGATGATGTCGCCGTAGCGGTTCACGACGCTCAACACGACCTGCGCCGCGCCGTTGTTGGACGAGTATTTGAGGATGTCGCGCACGGACGACTCGTCGAAGTGGTGCGAGTCCCCGCCGGGCAGCGAAATCTTCCCGTTGCGCGAGCGCGCGTAGGGCACGGTGTGCTTCGCGCCCCTGAAGAGCGGGAACTTCCGGTCGGGCGAAACCTCGCGGTCAACGTTCAGCGCCATCGCCACCGAGATGCACTTGAAGACCGACCCCGGCTCGACCGCCTCCGAGAGCGCGAAGTTCTTCTGCCGCCACGCGACCTGCTCGGCGACCGTCTCCTTGGGAACCCACAGGTCGGCGTCGCGCCGGCGCTGCCGCCACCGCACCCACTCCGGCGAGTCGAGACCGCCCGACGGGTCGGCGGAGTCGTAACACGGGCGGTTGACTAACGCCAGCAGACGACCGGTGCGCGCCTCGCTGACGAGGATGCTCATGAAGCGCGGCGAGTATTTCGCGAAGGCGGCGTCGGCGATTTCCTCGCAGTCGTTCTGGATGGCGGCCTTCAGCGTGAGGCGGACGGTCGCGCCGGAGACGGGGTCGCGCTCCTCAATGCGGCGCGAGCGAATCTCCCGCCCGCGCCCGTCCTTCTGCGTGCGGATGAAGCCGTCGCAGCCGACGAGCACGTTGTCGTGGGCGCGCTCGATGCCGGTGACGGCGGTGCCGCCGCGCGCGGTCGAGCCGTCCTTGCGCATGTGCCCGATGATGTGCGCGGCAAGCGAGCGCTCCGGCTGCGCCGCCGGTGGCGGGGTGGCGGCGGCACCGGCGATGCCGAGGCGCGACGGCGGCGGCGGCGCGAACTTCATGTATTCGCGCACGTGGCGCGGCTCGAACGTGAGCGCGGCGCCGATTTTGAGGTCGTCAATCTGCGCGCGCACATTGGCGCTGACGCCCCGCTCGGCGAGGCGCACCGAGGTCTTCGGCGGACCGTCGAGAATGCCCGTGGACCAGCCGGCGGCGTCCTTGCGCCGCACCGCCGTCTGCAATTCGCGCCGCGCGCGGACGCGGGCGACCTCGCCGCGCCACTGCGGGTGGAAGTGGTCGAGGAGGCGCGTCAGACCGGTGGCGAGCCACGCGAAGCGCCCCACGTCCATCGGACCTTCCGCCTCCGCCGCCGGTGACGCCGCCGCGCCATCGCCGCTGTCGCCGGCACCGGTGGTGGTGCCGGTGGCGGAGGCGGCGGCGTTCTCCGGCGCGTCGCGCTCGCCGCAGATGCGCCGCACCTCGTCGAGCGTTTTCGCCCGCGCCAGCCGTTCGGCGCGGTGGGCGTCCAGCGCGGCGGCCTCTTCGAGCGCCTCTCTGCGGCGCTTGGCGCGCTCCGCCTCGATTTCGGGCAGTTGCCGCCAGACGGGGCGGAACTTCCCGCGCAGGACTTCGGCGTCGCCGCCGCCGGCGTCCGCGAGCAGCGCGGCGAGGCGGACGATTTTGGCGTCGAGTTCCGCGGCGAACTCGCGCGTCTTGTCGGCGCGGAAGGTCGTTCCGTCGCGCTTGTCCGCGCTCTTTCCGGCGCGGCGCGCGGTGATTTCCGCGCGCCACGCGGCGGCGACTTTCGCCCGCTGCTCGGCGTGCAACTGGTGCGGGTCGAGTTTGACGAGCCACGTCTCGCGCGTTCGCGCGAGCACCTCGCCGTTGGCGTCCTCGATGCGTCCGCGCAGCGCGCTGGTGGTCTCGTATTTGTCGCGCGTGTTGCGCGTGCGCTCGCGAATCTGCGGTCCGTCGCCGTCGTGCAGCCACCACAGGCGCGCGCCGACGTTCACGAACGCCGGCACCACGATGACGAGGAGCAGCAGGAGGCGCAGGCGCGGGGCGCGGAAGACGTCGCGCCGGGCGAGGAATTCGACGCGGCGGCGCGCCCTCCGGCGGCGGCGCGGCAGCGGTTGCGCCGGTGGTTCCGGCGGCTCCGGCACCGCCTCGGTCTCGGCGTCTTTCATGCGGGAAGTCCTCGTTCGGAGTCCGCGCCGCGCGGGCGCGGAAGCGGGAAAATCACCGGGCGGCGTCGGCGCGCGCCAACGGCGTTCTGCCGGACGGGCGCGGGAGTGCCGGCGGCGCGCCGGCTCCGCCGCGGTAGAGGTCGGCGGCGGTGGGGCGGGGCAGGCGCACGACGTCCTCCATCGCGACGTCGAGGAAGAGACCGGGATACATTTTTCGGGCGACGGCGGTGAGCGCGACCGTGCTGGTGCGCTCGTCCTGGTCGGCCTTGAACTGCCGGACCTGCTGCTCGAATTCTTGGGTCTCCTTCTGGATGATGCGGTTCGCCTCGGCCTGCATGTCGCGGTGCCGGTTCAGATATACGTTGCCGGCAACCCAGAGGCCGCCGACGGCGACGAACAGGAGGATGGCGATGGAGCCGAAGAAAACGGTGATGTCTTGGGAGAGAGTTCTCCTGCGCTGAATGGTTCTCATGGGTTTGAATCCGGGTTGAGGGTTGAAGAGGGAAGGGGGAGTTTCCGGGCGGCGCGCAGACGCGCGCTGCGGGCGCGCGGATTGTCGGCGGTCTCCTCCGCACCGGCGGTGACGGGGCGGCGCGTGAGCAGGTCGGCGCGGCGCTCGCGCAAGTCCTGCGGGCGCGAGTCGGAGGCGTCAACGGGGCGGCCGCACACGCCGTTGAGGAAGCGCTTCACGATGCGGTCTTCGAGCGAGTGGAAACTGATGACGGCGAGGACGCCGCCCGGCGCGAGCGCGGCGAACGCCTTCGGCAACGCTGTCGTCAGCGCGTCCAACTCGCCGTTCACCGCGATGCGGATGCCTTGAAAGACGCGCGTTGCGGGGTGGATGCGCGGGGGCGGTCCGGGGCGGTGGACGGTGGAGGCGACGAGCGCGGCGAGCGAGGCGGTGCGGGCGAGCGCGCCGGTGCCGCGCGCGGCGAGGATGGCGCGCACGACGGCGCGCCAGCGCGGCTCCTCGCCGTAGTCGCGCACGGCGCGGACGAGCGCCGGTTCCGGCGCGGTCTCAAGGAACTCGGCGGCGGTGATGCCCGCGCGCGTGTCGAGGCGCATGTCCGCCGGCGCGTCCGCGCGGAACGAGAAGCCGCGTTCCGGCGTGTCGAGTTGGAAGGACGAGACGCCGAGGTCGAAGAGGATGCCGTCGAAGGGCGCGAGGGGGACTTCGTCGAGACGCGAGAAGTTGATTCCGAAAAAGGAGAAGCGCGTGCCGTGGATGTGGGTCGCCGCGAGTTCGGCGGCGCGGGGCGCGGCGGCAGGGTCGGCGTCCAGCGCGCACAAGCGCAGTTCCGCCGACGCTCCGAGTATCGCGGCGGAGTGCCCGCCGCCGCCGAAGGTGCAGTCGAGGAACGTGCCGCCCAGTTGCGGCGAGAGCAACGCGAGGGTCTCGAAGAGCAGCACGGGCGCGTGGTAGCCGGAGGCGACGCGCGCGGCTTTGCGGGCTGCGATGAACTTGTCGGCAACGGCGGCTGTGTCGCGTTCGAGCGGCGCGATTTTTTTGCTTGCGGCGCTCATGGCGTGACCGGCGGCCTCCCGCCCGCGATTGTGAGCAACCTGTGAATCGGACGAACAACTCCGGCGCTCCGCGCGCCCGTTGTAGTGGAAAAATGGATACACCGTCCGCGCTCGTTCGCGCGCTGCGAACAAGTCGTGGATGGGACGAACAACTCCGGCGCGGGCACCGGCGGCGACGCCCGCTGTAGCCAGAGCGGGGCGCTCACGGGGCACCTCCTTTCGCGGCACCGGCGGTGCCGCACGCCTTGCCGAGGGCGGCGAGAAATTCGCGCGCCGACGCGCTTTCGCTGTCGGGCGCGGGGGCGTTGTCGCGGGAGCGGATTCCGAAGTTCGCGCCGATGCCGAGGAACTCGACGTCGCGCGCGCTACCGGTGATTCCGGCGCGTTCGAGCAGGTCGGTGCCGTAGCCCTTCGGCCAGACGAAGCGTCCGGCGTCGTCGGGCTGGAGCGAGACGCTCTCGCTGTTGAGTTTTTGGACGGCGAGCAGGACGTCCGGGTTGAGCAGTTGGAAGACCGGGTCGCTGGTCTCCTTGAGGATGAGCCGCCACTGTTCCGAGGGATAGACGACGATGAAGCCGACGAGCGGGTTGAAGAACGCCGTGTAGCGGGCGCCGGAGGTGAGTGCGTCGCGCCATGCCGCCGGCAGGGTGAGGCGGTTTTTGTCATCGAGTTTTCCGGGAATGGTTCCCTGAAATCCCATGCTGGCGTTGACGGTTTCCATGACGTGCGGCGGCGGCGGCGGCGGCGGTGTGCGGTGAAGGGGGAGGCGGTGGCGGTGGCGGTTGGTTTTCGTTCTTGGGGCGGGAAAGTGCTCCATTGTGCGGAAAAGTCAACCACTTTGCGCCACCGAGCACCAAATGCGGGCGCACCGACGCAATGGCACCGCCGGCAGCGCAGGGCGGGTGCGGCAAATACACGGAGCGCCGACACATGGAGCGCCGACACACATGGAGCGCCGACTTTCA
>JAISSQ010000110.1 GCA_031273045.1 Puniceicoccales bacterium | reverse complement strand
CGCCCCAGCCCGCATCGGCAAAACCGGCGACACCACCGCCGCCGGCAACGCGAAAACCGCCGCCGGCAAGCCCGCCGGCAGCACCGTCTTCACGCTCAAACAAACCGCTGCCGGCGGCCTCGAAATCACCCCGCCGGCAAAATTCCGTTGGGACGACCTCGACACCGTCCTCGTCCTCGAATGAGCACCACCGGTGCGCTCCGGCAACCCTGTCGGAGACGGGCGCGGCGCCGCCGGTGTTGCGCCGGTGGCGCAATCCGCTACAACGCGCGCCATGTCCGACTCCGCCCCGACCGACGCCACCGGTGGTGCCCTCCAAGCCGAATTGCTCCGGCGGTTTCCGTTTTTGAGCGCGCGCGGGGGTGCCGCCGACGGTGCCGCCGCCGTCAACGTTCCGGCGGAGAAACTGCCCGAATTCGCCGCCGCCCTGCGCGACGCGCTGGGTTTCGGCGTTCTCGCCGACATTGCCGGTTTCGACGCCGGCACCGGTGCCGCCCCGCGCTTCGCAGCCATCTACCACTTTCGCAATCCCGCCACCGGTGCCGTCCTGCGCGTTGCCGCCGGTGCGAATGAAGCCGTTCCGCCTGCCACCGGTGCCGCCGGTGACGTCGGTGCCGCCGCCGCATCGGAGCCGTCGCCGACGCTGCCCTCGCTCGCGGCGCTTTTCCCGCCGGCGGACTGGTTGGAGCGCGAGGTCTTCGACATGTTCGGAATCGTGTTTTCGGGGCACCCCGACTTGCGCCGTCTCCTGATGTGGGAGGACTACCCGTGGCATCCGTTGCGCAAGGACTTCCCGCTCGCCGGTCGCGAGACCCCGCTCCCCAAGAGCGACCAATTGCCGGACGCCCGCACGCGAATCCAAGCCGCGCCGCTCAACGGCGGCCCGTTCGTCGCCGGTTGATTCTTCACCGCCCCCGCCCACTGGCCACTGACCACTGACCACTGACCACTGGCCACTGACCACTGACCACTGACCACTGACCACTAACCACTAACCACTGCCCACCGCCTACCACTTAATCTTCGCGGGGCGGGCGCGGACGCGGTCGCCGTCGCGCTGCTGGTCAACCTCCTCGCACACGACCTGCTCGCCCTCCGCCAGCCCGGAGGTGATTTGCGCCGTGCTCAACGAGATGATGCCGACGCCCACCTTGCGCTGTTCGAGGCGTCCGTTTTTGAGCACGAACACGCTGCCGCCGACGAGCGCGCCCACCGGCACCAGCAGCGCGTCGCGCGCCTCGCCGGCAATGAAGTTCGCCTCGCCCGTCTGCCCGCTCATCAGCCCCGCCGGCCGTTTCGGCATCTTCAGGAAAACCGTGAAACGCTGCGTGCTGCTGTTGCCGACGGTGACGAGCGTCTGCACCTCCGCCTCGTAATTTTCTCCGGGGAACGAGAAGAAGCGCACGTGCACGCGCTTGCAACCGCGCACGGCGGCGACGTCGTCCTGGTTGACCTCCGCCTTGATGAGCAACGCGCCGCTGCTGATTTTCGTGATGGTGTTGCCGGCGAAGAGCAGGTCGCCCGCCACCGCCGCCGGCGCCATGATGACGCCGTCGAAGGGCGCGCGCGCCGTGTAGCGTTCGAGTTGGTTGCGCCAGAGCGCGACTTGGTTTTCGGCGCGACGGATGGCGTGCTCGGTTTCGAGGTTTTCCAGCGCGATGAAACTGTCCACGCCCGCCAACTGGCTTTCGAGGTCGAGCACGGCGGCGGCGGAGGCGTTGCCGCTCTCGCGCAGTTTGCGCGCCTTCGCGAGGCGGTCGGCGATGCGCTCGCGCTCGGCGGCGCGCGTCGGCCCGCGCTCCTTGCGCTCCTTCAACTTGGCGAGTTCGTCCTCGGCGGCCTTCAGGTCGAACGGTAGCCGGCCGGCGTCAATCTCGGCGATGATGTCGTCCTTCTTCACCAAGTCGCCCTCGGTCAGCCCGAACTTCAGCAGCGTGCCGCGCTCCGGGGCGGTCACGCGCGCCTCAAGCGCGGGCATGACGGTGACGCTGCCGGTGACCGTGGCGACGGCGGTGCCGCGTTTTGCCGCGACGACGCCGACGGCGGGCTTGGTGACTTCGCGCGCGCCGGCGTAGGCGGCAACGGCGAGGGCGGCGGCGAGGAGGATTTTGGCGGCGGTGGCGATTTTCATGGGCGGCGGCGGTTCAGTCGTTTTCGGGGGGCGTGTAGAGCGCGGAGGCGGGGTCCTGCTCGATGGCGGCGAGAAATTCGCGGTAGGCGCGGGCGAGCGCGATTTGGTCGGCGGCGATGCCGCTCTGGATGTTGAGCATGGCGAGTTCGGCGTTCTCGACCGACAACTCGTCAACGGTGCCGAGGGTGAGCGCCTGCCGCAGCGCGGCGAGGTTGCGCAGCGCGCTGTCGAGGTGGCTCGCGCGCAGGACGAGCATCTCCTGCGAGCGGCGGATTTGCGCGATTTGCGTGCGCAGGTTGTTGAGGCGGTCGGCGCGCCCGCGCACCAACCGCGCGTCAATGAGCCGCTGCTGCGCCTTGAGCGCGCGCACGGCGGCGTTCGAGGCGTCGCGGTCGAGGATGTTCCACGTGACGTTGACGCCGGCGAACATCACGTCGCGCATCTCGTAGCCGTAGTGGTAGCGCTCGTTGACGCCGGTGGTCGGGTTCCGCTTGTAGCCCCAGCCGGCGTCGTAGGGGTTCTGGGTGTAACTCGCGCTCACGCTCAAGATGGGCAGCGTGCGGGCGCGCGCCTGCGTGATTTCGTGGTCGAGAATCTCGCGCTGAATGCGTGCGACGCGCTCCTCGGTGAACTCGTGTCCGGGCGCGGTCGCGGCGGCGGCGTCGCGCCTCGCGCCGGCGTCACCACCGGTGCCGGTGGCGGTCAGTTGCGGGAAGACGGAGGCGAGGCGGCGTTCGAGCGCGTCGCAATCCACGCGCGGGAACGCGGTGGTTGACGGGATTTCCTCGGCGCGCAAATCCGCCAGCCCGCTGAGCGAGCGCAGCCGCTGCACGAGGTTCGCGAAGACAAGTTTCGTCGCGCCCAACTCGTATTCGCGCTCGCGCAGCGCGACGCTCCGCCCCAGCCGCTCGGTCTCCGAGATGTCGCCGGTGGCGAGCGAGTTGTCCGAACCGCTCTGGCGGCGGCGCTCGACCGCGATTTGGCGCTCCTGCAAATCCATCTTCGAGCGCAGCGCGACCGCCTCGTAGTAGGCGGCGCGCAGCGAGGCGACGAGGCGGTTCCACGCGACGATGGCGTCGGTCTGGGCGCGCTTCTCGCGCAGCAACCCCGCCTTGCGCTCGGCGCGCACCGCGCCCCACGTGAAGAGCGGATAGCGCAGCGTGACGCCGTAGGCGGCGTTGAACAGGTCGTCGCCGTCCTGCGTCTCGGTGGGGAAAATCTTGAACTGACCGGCGTTCGCCCACGCCGTCAGGAAGGGCATCCACGGACGCCAGCCGCGGTGCCGGAAGGCGTCGTTCTGCTCGATGATAATGGCGGCTTCGAGCATGTCGGGACTGTTCGCCGCCGCGTGGCGCAAGAGTTTTTCAAGCACGGGGTCGCCGGGAGCGGTCGGCGTCTCCGGCCTCACCGCCGGCACTTCGGAACGGGCGGGGGAGGGCGCGGCGAGCGACGCCGGCGGCGGCTTTTCCGGCGCGGACACCGCAGTTCGGGGCGGATTTCCGGCGTCGCCACCGGTGGTGCTTTTCCCGCCGCTCGCGCACCCGCCGGCGGCGGCGATTAACACGCAAAGCGCAATCGCCGACGGTGCGCTCCACCGGCGGCGATTCCTCTTGTGGGACAGGTCTTCGCGCATCGCCGCAAATGTCACAAAGCGGGCTGTGTTAGGCAAGACGTTAGCCGGCGCGACGCCCCGTCTGGCGCGGCACCGGCGGCACCGGCGGCGTTGACGGCGACGCTGCCGGCGACGCGCCCGTTTGCGCGTTTGCCGAGCGGGGCGCGGGCGATTTTCATGACGGCGCATGTCCGAGAAAACCACCACCACGACCAACTCCGCCGCCGCCGCCGGAACCGCCGGCGGTTCGCCGTTTCCCGCCGCGCGGCCGCTCTTCGAGGGCGGACCGCTGTTCCATTCGCTGCCCGCGCTCGCCGCCGCCGGTTTCCCGAATGTGGACAAACTGCCGGTGACGCTGCGAATCGTGCTCGAGGCGTTGCTGCGCAATTGCGGGGCGGGGAAGGTCGCGCCGGAGGATGTCGCCGCGCTCGCGAACTGGCGCGCCGACGCCACCGGCGGCTTCGAGATTCCGTTTCCGGTCGCGCGCGTCGTGCTGCAGGACTTCACCGGCGTGCCGTTGCTCGCTGACCTCGCGGCGATGCGCTCCGCCGCCGCGCGCCTCGGCGCCGACCCGCGCCGCGTCGAGCCGCTCGTGCCCGTGGACCTCGTTGTTGACCACTCGGTGCAGGTGGACTGTTCCGGCGGTGCCGGCGCGCTGGGCGCGAACCTCGCCCTCGAATTCAAGCGCAACCGCGAGCGCTACCAGTTCCTCAAATGGGGCGCGGGGGCGTTCAAGACGTTCCGCGTGACGCCGCCGGCGACGGGCATCGTGCACCAGGTGAACCTTGAGCGGCTCGCGACGGTGGTCGCCGTGCGCGGCGGCGCGGCGTTCCCCGACTCGCTCGTCGGCACGGACTCGCACACGACGATGATTAACGGGCTGGGCGTGCTCGGCTGGGGCGTGGGCGGAATCGAGGCGGAGGCGGCGATGCTGGGCGAGCCGGTGACGTTCCTCGCGCCGGAGGTCGTCGGCGTCGAACTCGCCGGCGCGTTGCCGGCGGGGGCGACGGCGACCGACCTCGCGCTGCGCGTCACCGAGGCGCTGCGGCGCGAGAAAGTCGTCGGCGCGTTCGTCGAGTTCTTCGGCGCGGGCGCGGCGGCGCTGCCGGTGCCGGACCGCGCGACGCTCGCGAACATGGCGCCCGAATACGGGGCGACGACGGGCTTCTTCGGCGTGGACGAGAAGACGCTGGACTACCTGCGCGCGACGGGGCGTTCGCCGGAGCAGTGCGCGCTCGTCGAACGCTACTTCAAGGAGCAGGGCTTGTGGGGAATCGCGCGCGGACGCGGCGACGCGCCCGCTTACTCGCGCGTCCTCACGCTCGACCTCGCGGCAACGCGCCCGTGCGTCGCCGGTCCGCGCCGTCCGCAGGACCGCATCGAACTGCCGGCGCTGAAGTCCGGTTGGAGCGCGGGACTGACGCTCGCGCCGGCGGCGGCGGAAACGTCACCGGAGGCGACAGCACCGGCGTCACCGGCGCTTGGCGCGTTGCGCGACGGCTCGGTCGTCATCGCCTCCATCACGAGTTGCACGAACACCTCGAACCCCTCGGTGATGGTCGCCGCCGGCTTGCTCGCGCGAAACGCCCGACGGCGCGGACTGCGGCCGCCGGCGTTCGTGAAGACCTCGCTCGCCCCCGGCTCGCGCGCCGTCACCGCCTACCTCGGAAAACTCGGCCTCGACGCCGACCTCGACGCGCTCGGCTTCCAGACCGTCGGCTACGGCTGCGCCACGTGCATCGGCAACTCCGGCCCGCTGCTCCCCGGCGTCGAGGACGAAATCAAACGCCGCTCGCTCGCCGCCGCCGCCGTCCTTTCCGGCAACCGCAACTTCGAGGCGCGCGTGCACCAGAGCGTCAAGGCCGCCTTCCTCGCCTCGCCCCCGCTCGTCGTCGCGTTCGCCCTCGCCGGCACCGTCGCCATTGACCTCGACACCGAGCCGCTCGGCACCGGCACCGACGGCGCGCCCGTGTTCCTGCGCGACATCTGGCCGGACGCCGCGGAAGTCGCCGCCGCCGTCGCCTCGGCGGTCACGCCCGACGTCTTCGCCGCCGCCGCCGGCACCGACCCCGCCGCCGCGCCGCTCTGGGACGCCGTCCCCGCGCCGCAAGGTCTGGTTTACGCATGGGACGCAAACTCCACCTACATTCAGGAACCGCCCTTCTTCGCGGACTTCCGCGCCGGTGCCGGTGACGCGAACGCCGCCGGTGGCGGTGGTGCCGGTGCCGCTGCCGGTGCCGGCGACATTCGCGGCGCGCGCGCCCTCGCCGTTCTCGGCGACAGCGTCACCACCGACCACATCTCGCCCGCCGGTGCCATCAAGCCCGACAGCCCCGCCGGACGCTACCTGCGCGAGCACGGCGTCGCCCCCGCCGACTTCAACTCCTACGGCTCGCGGCGCGGCAACGACCGCGTGATGACGCGCGGCACCTTCGCCAACGTGCGCATTCGCAACCTGCTCGCCCCCGGCACCGAAGGCGGCGTCACCGTGTTCTTCGGCACCGGCGGCGCGCGCGAGACGCTTCCCATCTTCGACGCCGCCGAACGCTACCGCGCCGCCGGCGTTCCCCTCGTCGTCGTCGCCGGCGAGGACTACGGCATGGGTTCGTCGCGCGACTGGGCCGCGAAGGGCACCGCGCTGCTGGGCGCGCGCGCCGTCATCGCCAAATCCTTCGAGCGCATCCACCGCTCGAACCTCGTCGGCATGGGCGTGCTCCCGCTGGTCTTCGCCGACAAGGACGACCACGCGCGCGTGCTCGACGCCCTGCGCGCCGGCGCGACGCTCGACCTCGTCGGCATCGCCGGCGACGCCCTCGCCCCCCGCTGCCGCGCCACCCTGCGCGTCAACCCAACCGCCGCCGCTGGTGGCGACGTCGTTGCCGCCGGTGGCGCTTTCGACATTCCGCTCCTCGTTCGCATAGACACTCCCGCCGAACTCGGCTACTACCGCGCCGGCGGCATCCTGCCGGACGTGCTTGCCGAACTGCTCAAGTAGCGGCGGCGCGCCGGCGGCGGAACCAAGGGCAGGAGGGGATTGTCTGCCGGCGGCATGAGTTTCTTCCGCCGCCTTTCCCGCCCCGCCGGCAACGGTGTTTTGCCTCGCATCGCGCCGTTGTGCGCTGCCGCAACCGCGTTGCTCTCAATGTTCGCCACAGGCGCGGGCGCGGCGGCGGCGGTGCCGGTGAAGGCGGTGCCGGTCGAGTTGGTCACGGTGTCGGCGGACAGCGAGCACGGGGGCTACGAGGCGTGGCGCGCGCTCGACGGGGATTTGCGGACGATGTGGCACTCGGATTTTTCGTCCGCCG
>JAISSQ010000017.1 GCA_031273045.1 Puniceicoccales bacterium | reverse complement strand
GCACTACCGTCCCAGCGAGAAATTGAATGGTTGCTGGACGTTGCGGGTGTTGACGTCGCGGCCGTTTTTGCGACCGGGTTTGAAACGCCATTTTGCAATGGCGCGGAGGGACTCGGCTTCAAAGGCGGGGTTCGTCGAACTGATGATGTAGGGGTTCTGAACGTTGCCGTCGCTGTCAACAATGAATCCGACAACAACGGTTCCGCTGATGCGCGCGCGGCGCATTTCATACGGATAGACGGGCGGGACTTTGAAGCGCGGTGTTGGCTTTTGGTCGAGGGCGGAGAGGTCGAACATCGCGGCGATGTTTTTGCCGCCGGCAGCGTTGAAATTGCCTTTTGGAATTGTGATGGCTGCGGTGGGGTTGCCGAGGTTCGGCGGCGGTGGTTGCAACTTTTGCAAAAAGGCGGTCGGCGTGAGCACCGGTGCCGGCGTATCCTGTTGCATTGGCGGGGCGATATCGGCGAGGTCGGGCGCGGGTTCGGCGGCGGCGTCGGGGGGCGGGACGTCGTCGGGCTGCTCGGGTTCGAGCGGCGGAATTTTTATGGCGATTGTGGGCGTCTCGGCGACGGACGGCGGCGGCGGCGCGGCGGGCGGGAACAGTTTATCCGCGAACGCGATGCCGGCGTGAATTGCGGCGGCGAGAATGATGCCAATGAGGAGTTGAATGCGCATCGAGAGAAAGGATGAAGGATGAGAGAAAAAGGATGAAGGATGAAGGATGAGGGATGAATTAGAATGCGGGGTTATTTCCCAGAACCTCTGTAATTGGTTTCGATTGAGACCTCGGTGATGCCAGCGAGGCGGACTTCGTCGAGGGCGCGGACGACGTCGCCGTAGGTGGCGTTGTCGTCGCCGGTGACGAGGACTTTCGGCGCGGTGGTGGATGTTTTGTAATTGATGAGGCGCGGGCGGATTTCGTTCGCGGCGATTGGCTCCTTGTTCCAAAACGCGGAGCCGGTGTCAGAGAGTTGCAGGACGACAATTTCGGAGTCGGTTTTCGACGCTGGTTGGTTGGGCGTCGCCTGCGGGAGTTCGACTGTGACGTTTTGGATTTTGTTCAGCGAGAGCGTGAAGAGCACGAATGTCGCGAGCAAAAAGAAGATGACGTCAATCAGCGGAATGATTTCGATGCGCGCTTTCTTTGGCGCGAGAACTTGTTGTGTGGCGGTGGTCATTGCCGGTGGTCTTTTCTACTTTTTAGTTTTCGTTTCTATTTTTTCGTTTGCGGGTTGAGTTTGGTTTCAATGTGAACCTTTGTGATGCCGGCTTTGCGCAGTTCGTCTATGACGTAGCGGACTTGCTGAAAGCGGGCGCGCTCGTCGCCGTTGATGAGTGCGCGCGGTTCCGGTTCGGATTGTTTCCACGCTTGCAGGCGACGGATGAACTCGTCGAGCGGCACCGGCGTCTTGTCCCACGCGACCGCGCCGTCGGCGGTGACGCTGATTGTGACCGCGCCCTTGCTGTCGCGCGGCGTCGAGGTTTCCGCCGCCGGCAGTTTGACGGCGACGCCGCCGGACTGGTTCAGCGAGAGCGTGAAGAGCACGAACGTCGCGAGCAAAAAGAAGATGACGTCAATCAACGGAATGATTTCGATGCGGGCGCGTTTTTGCGCGACCGGCTCGGCGTAAAGTTTCATTGGGAAGTCCTCCGCGCGGGTTGTTATTTTTTGTTTTGTCTTTGTTGTTAAATGCCGCCGCCGTTGCCGGTGACGGTCGGCGCGTCAAACACGTCGCCGGCTTTCTGGCGGGCGAGTTCGAGCGAGTTTGCGGCGTTCGCAATTTCGCGCCGCGCCTGCTCGACTTTGGTGTTGAGAATGTTGAACGGGAAAAGCGTGAAGATGGCGATTGCGAGGCCGCACGTTGTGGCGATGAGCGCTTCGCCGACGCCGCCGGTGATGGTGCCGGCACTGCTGGCGATGTCGCCGGTGCCGAGCGCGCCGAAAGTCGCAATCATACCGGTGACGGTTCCGAGCAGACCGAGCAGCGGCGAGGCGGTGATGCAGGTGTCGAGCACCGCAAGTCCCTGCTGATAGCGGGCGAGTTCGCGTCCCGACGCCTTGGCGAACGCGTCGTCGAGCGAGAGTTCGCGGTGTTTGAGCGCGTAGGCGAGAATGCGCGCGAGGTAGTCCTTGCTCGCGTCGGCGATGCTGATGGCACCGTCAACATCGCGATTGCGCACACGCTCAAAAATGAGACCGGTGACGCGCGGGTCGCGGGAGAGTTTTTCGCGCGCGAGGAAGATGATGCGCTCGATGACGACCGAGAGCGCGACGAACGACACAAGCAGAATCGGCCACATGATAGGGCCGCCTTTCTTGAAGTCCTCGAGCGCGGAGTCGCTGGCGAGAAGCGCGAACGGAAGCGACGGGAGCGCGAGTTTCCCCGCGAGCGCGGTTGTGAAAACGCCGGAGACGCCGCCGGTGACGGCGGTGCCGGCAGTGTTGATTGCCGTGATTGCACTGATTGCGGACAACATGATTGTTTCTTTCTTCTATGAGTTGTGGTTGTGAGTTGTGAATGTGTGTTGTGTGGAATGCTTGCTGTGTGAGCGGAATGAGCGGAATGAACTGAATGAGTATTCTCTTTTCAAACCGGTTTGTTTTAGAGTTTGTAGGTTGCTTTGAGGACGGCGCCGAGGCGTTCCGCCGGCAGCAGATAACGCGGCTGGTTGCCGGAGTAGTTGCTGCCCTGCGCCCAGTTCTTCTCGTCGGTGACGTTCATAATGTCGAGCGAGACGCGCCAGTTCTTCGCCGCGTAGTAGGCGCCGATGTCGAGCGAGAACTGCGAATGCACTTTCGCCGTCGCGTTCGCCTTCCACGAGGAAGTCGCCCAGAGCGACGCCTTCAAGCCGAAGCCGCTTGGAAACTGGTAATTGAGCCAGAAGTTTGTTGTGAAATCGGGGAAGTTCTCCTGTTTTACGCCGATTGATTTGACTTCGAGTTGGCTCAAATTCGCGCCGACGGAGAAAGCGTTCGACGGCTGGTAGGCGAGCGAGAATTCGTAGCCCTTGTAGGTCGTCGGGTTTGCGTTGTAACCGTCTGGATTCGCGTCACTTGGCGCTTGCGGCGTGTAGCGCGCTTGGTCGAAATAGGCGAAGGTTGCGAAGAGTTGGTTTTTGATGATTTCAAACTTCGCGCCGAATTCGCGCAGCGTGCTCAAACGATGGAAATCCGAATTGCGGAATTCGTAGTTGTGGTGCGTCGCGTCGCGGTAGTCCGTTGAGAATCCAACGGTCATGCAGCACGAGCAGTCGGACGAGGCGTAGTCGCGGTCGAGCGCGGCATAGACGGTCATCCATTCGACCGGCTGGAAGGAAATGCTGCCGTTGATGTCGTAGTTTCGCTCGAAAGTTTTCGCGCGGAAGTTTGCCTTTGTGTATCCCGGCAGCAGCCCGTTGTCTATGGCGTAGTCGGTTGACCACGTTGGCTTGATACGGTCGCTGATGAACGTGACGCGCGCGCCGCCGCGCAGGAAGAATTTCCACACGGTGAGTTTTTGCTCGGTGAAAACGTTTGTCTGCGTGAGTTGGTTGATGCGAATCATTCCGTCGAACGGGACAATTGTTGTGTAGCGCTGCGTGCCGTTGCTGTCGTTCGTCGGGAAATTCGCGTTGATGAGCGCGTAGAAACCGTAGTCGGTGGAGGCGGCGTAGCGCGGCGTTCCCTGCGCGGTGAAATACCACGGGTAGCCGTTTGCGGCGGTCGGAATGTCGGCGTAAATGTTGTCCGTTGAAAGGATTGTGCCGTAGCCGAGGCGGCCGCCGCCGTCGGCGGGATTGGTGACGTCCTGCGTGTCGCTCCAACCGAGATTGCTTGAACTGACCATGTCGCAGAGATTCCACAAATAGCGCACTTCAAAGCCGGTGTTGCTTTGGTGGCGGACGCCGATTTTTTTGAGGAAGTCGCCGAACGCGCCGAGTTTTTTCAGGGGCGAGTTTGCGCCGGAGAAATCGTAGTCGGTGGCGAACTCGAAGCGTGTCGTCGCCATCTTGTTAATCATGTAGGAATGGTAGCCGTCGCTTCCGTAAACATAACTGTTCACTTGGTGATACATCGAGTTATTGCGAATCGTGAGGTGCTCGTTGACCTTCAACTCGGCGATGTTTTGCAAGACGTGCTCCTTGGTGTCGCTGAACGCGCGGTCGCTGTAAAGCGTTTGTGTGCCGTTCACCGGAACGAGTGTGTAAGTGCTCGGCGCGGAGAAGGTTACGGCGACTGGGTTCTCGCGCGAGAAATGCAGGTCGGCGGCACTGATGTTGTAGGGACCGTCCTTGCTTGTGGAAAATTTTCCGACCTCGGTGCGCGAGGCGTAAAGACCGCCGGCGTATCGAACGCCGGTCACGGGGTCTTCGTAATAAGAGAGTGTGCTTCCGAGACGCTGGCGGCCGTCGGCGTCGGTAGTCACCGCCACGCTGCGAATGTTTGGAACGTAGAGACCGGAGCGGTATTGCCAGTTGTCAATGAGGTTTTGGTCAACGCGATTGATGCCGTAGGGCATCGGACCACCGGCGTCGGTGTAGTTGTAGTTTGTGTTGATGGTGAGGTTCTTCGTCGGCTTCCACGTGATTGCGCCGTAGAGGTCGTAGAAATCGCTCAACGAATTTCCCCAATACTGATCGGCGTAGGTGCGTTGCAAAGAAACGCGCACGGCGAGTTCGTCCTTCTTCACAACGTAGTTCTGGTCGAGGATGGCGGAGACCTGCGGATAGGTCGTGTTGCTGTTCGTGCCGAGGCGGCCGAGTTGCAGCGTGAACTCCGTACTGTTTTTGTCGAAGAACGGTTTCTTGGTGACGTAGTTGACGACACCGGCGGTGCGCACCGTGCTACCCTGAATGACCGACGGCACGCCGGCGATGATGTCAACGGACTCCCAAGCGTTGTTGTTGAACGGACGCACCGCCGCCGGTAGCAACAGCACACCGTTGCGCGACGTGTCGGCGGTGCCGCCGCGAATGTAGGAGAACGTCGAGAAGTTCGACGCGCCCAAGCGGCCGACGCTCGGCGAGTAGCGCGAGAGGTCGTTGAAACTCTGGAAACTGTCCGTCGCGAGTTGCGTCGGTGCCACTTGGAAAATTGAGCGCGGCGTGTTTTGCACCAACTCGTCGAACCCGTAGAAACTCGAATTCGGACGCACCGGCAGCACCGAGTTCTCGACATCCGCGCCCTCAATCTTCTCGGCGGCGAGGACGACCGTCTCGTCATCGCTGCCGGTGGCGGCGGCGGAAGTGCCGGAGGAACCGCCGCCGGTGACGCCGGTTGCGCCGCTACCGGCGGTGCCAGAGGAAGACGATGCGGACGCACCGCTGGCGGGGCCGGACGTGCCGCCACCGGTGGTGTTCGCGGAAGACGTGCCGCCGTCCGTTGGCGAAGACGTCCCCGCCGGCGACACCGGAGATGTTGCCGCCGGTGCCGCCGTGCCGCCGGTCTCGGCGCCGAGGAGCGCGTTGCCCGCGAGATAACCGCTGCCGCCGCTGGTGGCGAACGCCGCGAACGTCAGCGTCGCAACGCCCGCCGCCGCGAGGAACCGCCGCTTCACGCGCAGAGCGCTGGCACCGCCGGTGAACACCGCCGTCGCCGCTGTCGCCGCTGTCGCGTCCGAAGCCGTCGCAGCCGCTGCCGCCGCACGGCGACCATTTTGGGCGACCAGCGCGGTCGCGTTCAGTTGGTTTGTATTCATGACTTGTTGAGTAAAGAATGAATGATGAAGCGGCGGAAGATGTATTCCTTACTAAACAACGCAACTAAAAAAAACGAGCCGCGAAAACACGCGTCGTGACGGGGTCTTGGCAAGTGCGTCGTTGGGGGGCGCATCGCGGGGCATCTTGCGGAGGGCGATTCGGGGTGCGTCGCGTGGCGCGTTTGGGGAGGCGTTGCGGAGGGCACCACCGGTCGTTCTCCGCGCTTGTCGTCGTTTCCGCCCTTTCCACCGGCGGAGATTTTGCTTCCATGCCGCCCCATGACTGACGCTCCCGACGCCGCTCTCGCAATCGGCAAACGGCTTCTGCGGCACGAGGCGGACGCTCTTGGCGCGCTTGCCGCCCGCTTGGACGCCGAGTTTGAGCGCGCCGTTTCGCTCATTTACGGGCGCGGGTCGAAGGTTGTGCTCACCGGTGTCGGCAAATCCGGTCTCGTTGCGCGGAAGATTGCCGCCACGTTTTGCGGCACCGGCACCTCGGCGATTTTCCTGCACCCCGCCGACGCTGTTCACGGCGATCTTGGTGTTTTTCAGCCCGGCGACCCTGCCATTCTCATTTCGAAAAGCGGTGCCACCGCCGAGGTGGTTCGCTTGCTGCCGGTCATCAAGAAATTCGGTTCACCCATCGTGGCAATCGTCGCGAACGCCGCCTCGCCCATCGCCGAACAGGCGGACGTCGTGCTCGACATCGGCGAGAAGTCCGAGGCCGGACCGCTCGGTCTTGCGCCGACGACCAGCGCGTTGCTTTCGCTCGCCCTTGGCGACGCTCTTGCCGCCGCCCTCATGGCGCGGCGCGGTTTTGGCGCGGACGACTTCGCCCTGCTGCATCCCGCCGGACAACTCGGCCGCAACCTCCTGCTCACCGTCGGCGAAGCCATGCATCCGCTTGACGCCGTCGCCACCGTCGCGCCGGAGACGCCGGTATCCGAACTGCTCATCGCGATGACCCGCTTTCCGCTGGGGGCGGCTGTTGTGCTCGACGCCGCCGGCGCGCTCGCCGGCCTCGTCACCGACGGGGATGTTCGGCGCGGACTGGAACAGGTCAGCCGTGCCCGACAACGCGGCGAGAAGAGCGACCTGCTCGAACTGCCCGCGAGCACGCTCATGACCGCCAAGCCCGTTTTCGCGCCGCCGACGCTTTCCCTTGGCGACGCCGCCCGTCTCATGGAAGACCGTCCCTCGCAACTTTCCGTCCTGCCGGTTCTTACGCCCGGAACTCGCCGCTGCCTCGGACTTCTGCGCATCCACGACATCTACCACGCGAAGATGGTCTGACCGAAAGGGTGCTTGTGCCGCAGAAGGAGTTGCGCGAGCAGGGGTGCTGCGTTGCACGGTGATAGTGCTTGCGCAAAACATCCCGAAAGGTTGTTTCCCGCGACGTTCAACTCCTACTCATCATGAACTACTACCTCGGTTGCTGGAAAAAATACGCCGTCTTCGACGGACGCGCCCGTCGGAGGGAATACTGGTTTTTCACCTTGTTTAACGTCTTGGTATCTTGTGCCGTTCAACTCCTTGGCGTTCTGCTTGGGCGCAGTTTGTCATCGGGTGGCGCGATGAGCGAGTTCGAGACGTTATCGGTGGTGGTGCTTCTTTCTCCGGGGTATTCCTTGGCGGTTCTCCTGCCTTCGCTCGCCGTGAGTGTCCGTCGCTTGCACGATACCGGACGCAGCGGTTGGAACCTGCTTTGGATGCTCCTGCCCATCATTGGGTACATTGTGTTGTTCGTCTTCACGGTTCTGGACAGCCAGCCCGGTCCCAACAAATACGGTCCCAATCCGAAGGAAACGCCGCCGCCCTTGGCGTGAGCGGGCAAGCGGTAGCCCCGTTGCCGCACTTGACAATCGCCGCCGGCAGGGGGGGGGGGCGGAAAACACCCTTCCCGTCCGGCGACGTTTTCGTTTCCTGTCGCGCCTCCGACCTCCTGTCAGTGGCTTCCCGTCGGTTACGCCCCTTTCTTCCTTTTCACAATGAGCGCACCTCGCAGCACACAGTCCGCCACCGGTGGTGCCGCCGCCGGCAATGCCACCGCCGCCGCTCCCGCCGCCTCCTCCGCCGCCGACGCCGTTGTTCCCGGGGCGCCGGGGGTTCCGTTGCCGCCGGTGTCGGGGGCGGCGCGGTTCATCAATCCTTACTCGGACTTCGGGTTCAAGCGCATCTTCGGTCAGGAGGCGACGAAGGG
>JAISSQ010000219.1 GCA_031273045.1 Puniceicoccales bacterium | reverse complement strand
CGCTACGACGGCGCGATTGACACCGCCAGCGGCACCACGCTCCGCTTCGCCGGCAACACGACCCAGACCCTCGCCGGCGCCATCAACGGCCACGGCTCCCTCATCAAAACCGGCGGCGGCGAACTCGTCCTCGCCGGCGCGAACACCTTCGCCGGCCCGCTCACCATCGGCGACGACACCTCCGCGAACACCGTGCGCGTCACCGGCACGCTCGGCTCGCAAGGCACCACGTGGTCGAACTACTGGCTCAAGACCCGCTACGCCGACCACGCCGGCGACATCACCATCGGCGCCGGCTCCTCGCTCGTCTTCGAGCAGCCCGTGACCCTCGAACCACCGGCGGTGTGGACCGGCGTGCCCGTCTCGACCATGACCGTGCAAGTCCTGCGCGGCGCCATCACCGGCGGCGGCGAACTCGTCGTCGCCAACGGCGGCGGCCCCTTCGCCAGCACCCTCGTCATCGCCGACCCGCTTCCCGCCGAAGGCGCGAGCGCGGGCGACCCCCTGCCCGCCGTGACGCGCGACTTCGGCGCGCTGCGCGTGCTCGACAACGGCTACGTCGGCATCGCCGCCGTCAACAGCACCGTGAAAGTCGGCGAACTCTCCGCCACCGCCGGCGGCCACATCCAACTCGCCGACGGCGCGCAAATCACCGTCACCGGCGTCGCCACCATCACGCGCGGCGCGTGGCTCGAAGGCACCGGCCGCGTCATCAACATCGGCGCGCCCCTGCAAGTGAAGGACGGCGGCGTGGTCGCGGTGCGGACGCAAAGCGGCGGCATCGGCACGCTCCACGTCGAAGGCAACGTCTCGTTCGAGCGCGCCGCGCTGGCGGTCGTCCTCGGCGCGAACCAAGCCGCCTCGCTGATGAAGGTCACCGGCGTGCTCTCGCTCAACAACACCACGCTCGCCCTGACCCTCGCGAACGACTTCCGCGCCGCGCCGGGCGACGTCTGGCGCATCGCCGAAATGGGCAGCGTCGCCGTCGCCTCCGCCGGCAACGGCATCCTCACCGACGACGACGACCGCATCACCGTCGGCAACTACTCGTTCCGTGTGCGCGTTGGCGGCACCTACATCGAGTTGTTCGAGCCGCTGCAAATTCAGATTCCCGAACCCGCGACCTACGCCTTTTACGGCGCCGCCCTCGCCCTCGGCGCCGTCACCTTCCGCCGCCGCCGCCGGCGGTAATTCGCCGTGGAGCGCCGCACACATGGAGCGCCGACTTTCAAGTCGGCTCGCATGTGCGTTGCGGCGTAGCCGCCACTTTTTTTAGAGAAAGCAAGGCGGCTACGCCGCAACATCGCCGAGCCGACTTGAAAGTCGGCGCTCCATGTGTGGCGCTCCATGTGTGTATCGGCAGCGCGCGTTTTTTCGCCAATCGCCCGCTTGACTTCGCGGGGGCATTTCTTAACTCGCCCGCGAGTATTTCTTAACTCGCCCGCAAGTCGGGATGCCGACCGCATCAAATTCAACCCCTGCGTAAGAAAGAACGATTATGAACCTCCTTGCTAAACTCGCCTCGAACTGCGGTGTCCGCGCCGCCAAAAACTCCGCCACCGGTGGCGTCGGTGGCTTCGCCGGTGTCAACAGGTTTGCCGGAAACGCCGGAAACGGTGGCATCGCCGGTAGCACCGGCAACGCTTTCACCGGCAGTGCCGGCGGAGCCGTTGTCCCCCCTCCCCCCCACCCCCGTTAACGGATTGCGGCGCAATGGGTTGCGCTCGCTCTTGACCGCCGCCGCCTCTCTTGCGGTCGTCTCCGCGACGGCGTTCGTCGCGCGGGAATGCGCGCGGGTCTTTGCGCCCGACGCTCGCGCCGCCGCGCACTACATCATCATCAACGCCGACGACTTTTTCTTCGGCACCGCCGCGACCGATTTCGACGGCACTGCCGCCGCCGCCGACAGCGACATTCCCGCCACCGTCAAGAGCGCGTGGGTCGCAACGGATTTCCCGAGCGCGCTCGGCAACGGTTCCGACGTGCTCGACCTCTACGCCTCGCCCGTCATCAACTTCTGGGTCGCCGCCGACGACGCTTCGCTGAACACCATTCCGATTTGGAACAACAACGCGACGACCCTCAACTTCACCGGTGTCCTCGCCGGCACCGGCGCGTCCACTTCGACCGCCACCGAGCCGACGCTCACCTTCAACAAAAGTTCGCTCATGGTCGGTTACGGAACGAACGGGAAGACCGGCATCATAGACACCAAAATCGTCCTTACCGACATCGCCGCCATCAACGTTCTCGGTCCTTCGCACGACACCAACCAAGCCCGTCCGGGCATTCTCGTTTTTGGCGACCGTCTTGAATTTGAGAACGCCGCCGGCAGCGCGTTTGTCCCGCGCCTCGTCGTTAAAGACAATGTCCACGGCGGCGGCGGCGGCATCTTTTTCAACACCACTCCCTCGACCAACGAGAAGTATCTCGACCTGCGCGCCTTCGGAAGCGTCCTGTTCGAGAACAACGCCGCCACGCAGGTCGGCGGCGGCGGCGGTGGCGCGATTTACCTGCGCAAGGACGCGCCCTCCGACGGCGTCGGCGGCGTTGCCGGCAATTCGACCATCCTCATCGGCGACGACGCCACGTTCCGCCGCAACACCGCCGTGAACGTCGGCGGCGCGATTGCCACCGGCACGCGCTCCGGTCCGTCCGACGCCAAACTCGAACTCGGCGACAACGCCCTCTTCGAGCGCAATTCCGCCAGCACCGCCGGTGCCATCGAAATCATCACCACCCGCTATGCGGACGCCCTCTTCGGCGACAACGCCCGCTTCATCGGCAACTCCGCCACCACCGGCGCCGGCGGCGCGATTTTCGCGTGGGCGTATGGGGACGGCGGCCGCGTCTATTACGAGTTCGGCGAAGGCGCGTTCTTCTTCGGCAACTCCGCCGCGTTGAACGGCGGCGCAATCGCCTCGACCTCGCGCGCCACCGGCACCGCCGCCGCGCACAAATTCCAATTCGGCGACGACGCCACCTTCGCCGGCAACTGCGTCAACGCTCCCGCCCTCTCCGCCTCAACCCCCGATTACCTTGTCGGCGGCGGCGCCATCTACGTCGCGTCCGTGACCGATGCCGGTGGGGTTCCCGCCACGTCCGGCAGCATTGAATTCCGGTTTGAGAAGCGCACCGTTTTCTCCAACAACACCGTCTTCACCACCGGCGACGCCCCAGCCGCCGGCGGCGCGGTCTTCCTGCACAGCGTCGGCGCGACCGCCCCCAATGGCGCGAACCTCGTTTTTGACGAAGGAACGGTCTTTTCCGGCAACTCCGTCACCACCGGCGGCGACGCCAAGGGCGGCGCGCTCGCCATTGTCGCCGGCAGCACCTCTTTCCCCGGCAGCGGCGCCCACTCCACGTTTTTCGGCGCGACCTCGTTCACCAACAACACCGCCACCGGTGGAACGAGTGCCAGCGGCGGCGCAATCTACCTGCACTTCACCGAAGCCGCCGCCGACAAATGCCTCCTGCTCCAAGCCCAGTCCAGAGAGGGTCTCTATGAACCCGCCGACATCGTCTTCTCCGGCAACGACGTCCTCGGCGCGCCCGACAACGCGCGGCGCGGCGGCGCGATTTTCGCTCTCTCCGAAACCGACCACGACCCCGTGGAACTCATGATGTATGGCCCCGGAACCGTCTTCTTCGGCACCGCCGCCAGCACCGGCACGCAGGACAGCGTCTGGGGCGCGGACAACGGGCGCGGCATCTTCTTCAACATGTATGACGGCGGCACCACCCAGTTCACCGGCGGCTACAACGAAATCGAGAGCGCGAAAATCACCATGGGCACCCTGCGCATCGCCAAGAACGCCGACGGCGCCGCGAAAATCCGCTTCGCCGAAAACGACCCCGCCGCCACGAACCGAGGCCTCGTCCTCGACGGCACCGCTTACTCGACCGTTCCCATTCTCGCCGGCGCCGGCGTCCTCCAATCCGCGCGCTTTGTGTTTAACGGGGGCAGCAAAATCGCCCCTGACGGCGTGACGCTCTCCCCGGGCGAAACCCTTGCCGGCGTCATCGCCGCCAACCCCGCCAAAAAGTTCGGCACCCTCACCCTCGCCGTCGAAACCGCCGCCGGCAGCGTCACGTTCGACAACACAACCTTCGACCTCGACGACGCCGGCACCGTCACCGGCACCGCGCCCGCCGCCGGCGACAAAATCATCATCGCCGCCGCCGCTGCCGGTGACGCCGCCACCGTCGCCTTCACCGGCGTCAACACGCTCGCCATCGAAGCCGTTGTCGGCACCGCGCCCGTCGTCCTCATCGGCCCCGCCGCCGCCGCGCCGCGCTTCATCGAGTTCGGCGACGGCGTGACCGCCTCCCTCGGCACCGCCGCGAATTACGCCGTCTCCAACGACGCCCTTTCCGGCGGCACCACGCGCACCGCCACCGTCACCGTTGACCCCGCCGCCGGCACCGTCTCCTACGCCCTCAACAACGCCTCGCTCGTCTTCCGCCCCTACGGCTCCTACACCGAATCGCTCAACAACGTCTGGCGCGACGAAGCGTCCGCCACCGGCACCGGCACCCTCACCGGCCGCGCCACCGGTTGGCGCGACGAAAACAACGACGAAGCGTTCTTCCTCAACGGTGACAGCGTCACCATCGCCTATCCGACCTACTTCCCCATGACCGTCGCCGGCGACGTCGCCCCCGCCTCGCTCACCCTTGGCACCACCGGCGACACCTTCGGCGGCACCTACGTCTTCGCCGGTGCCGGCAACATCACCACCGGCGCGCTCACCTTCGCCGAGAACGCCGACTACCGCGTCGCCACCAACGGCGACCTCACCGTCAACGGTGCCGTCACGCTTCCCGCCGCCGGCTCGGTCACGCTGACCGTCGGCGGTGCCGGCACCGGCACGCTCACGCTCAAAAGCGCCGCGTTCACGCTCGGCGGCGACCTCACCGTCAACGCCGCCCGCATCCTGCTCGGCGGCGCCGGCGGCACGCTCGACGGCGCCGGTCACGCTCTCGTCCTCAACGGCGACGCACAGTTCACAATGGACGGCGGCGCGACTTGGGAGCCGCTCAACGTCACCGACGCCGTCTTCAAGAACCTCTCCTCGCTCACCCTCGGCAACGACGCCTCGTTCGTCCGCGTCTTCTCGCTCGACCCGTCCGTCGCCGCGTTGAGCGTCGCCGGCTTCGTCGTCATCGAAGGCGACATCGCCACCACCGGCGCGCAGACCTACGGGCGCACCAGCACTTCCTCTTCCTCGACGACCCTCACCGCCGCGCGCTTCACCTTCAACTCCCTCTACGTTGACACCCCGCTGACGCTCCGCACCAACGCCGGCAGCGGCGCCGCCGGCAGCGGATTGACCCCGACGCTCACGACGACGCCGACCACCGCCGCCACCGCCGCCGTCCTCGTCGCCGGCGCGCTCTTTGTTAACGCCTACATGTCCCTCACGCTTGACGGTCCGCTCTTCGCCACCGGCGACGTTGCGTTCGACCCGTTCGCGACGCTCGTCATCGCCGCCGCGCTGCCGGCGGACGGCTCCGCCGCGCCCGTCATCACCGTCAGCCCCGCCACCGTCGGCACCATCACCGCCGCGCCCGAGCACGTCACCACCACCGCCGTCGCCTACGATTTCCTGACCGTCGTCACGACCCTCTCCGCCGACGCCAAGACGCTCTTCGCCGCCGAGACGCTCGCGTGGAACGCCCCCGACCCCGCCGACGCCCACGGCACGTTCACCCTCCCCGCCGCCGGCGACGCCCACACCGTCGCGCTCGCCCTCACCGACAACACCGCCGCCGCCGCCGCCGGATTCACTTGGGACGGCGCGACGCTCGAAAAACTCGGCGACGGCACCCTCACCCTCGCCCCCGCGCGCGACGCCTCCGGCGCGCCCGCCACCGCCAACACCTACACCGGCGAGACCCGCGTCCTCGCCGGAACGCTCACCGCCGCCGGCGCGTTCCCCGCCGCCGCCGGCGCGCGCCTCCCCGCGTTGGGCGGAACCGCCGCCGTGCTCGTCGCCGGCGGCGCAACCCTGCGCGTCGCCCCGACCACCGGCACCGCCGTGAGCGTCGCGCTGCCGCCACTCGGCGCCGTCGCCGGCGACCTCGCGCCCGAAAACGCGCGCGTCGAAATCGAGGCGGACATCACGCTCGCCGCGCCCGCGACGGCGTTCACCGGCACCGCCTTCGCCGGAACCATCGTCATCGGCGCGAACCGCACGCTCACCGTCGCCAACGCCGGTGCCGCCGCTGTCGCGCCCGTGTTCGACGCGAACGGCCACCCCGTGAAGGACGCCGCCGCGCTGCTCGCCTCCGCCGCGTTCGACGCCACCGCCGGCGGCGCGCGAATCGTCCTCGGCGAAGTCGCGCCCGACGACCCGTCCACCACCGCCGATGATGCCGCTTACCTCACCGCGCGCTCGTTCGACTTCGGCGGTGCCGGCGGCGCGAGTGTCGTCTTCGCCGCCACGCAAGTTGGCGTCTATCGCCTGCTCGCCTCCACCGCCGCCTCGGACTGGGGCGCGCTCGCCGCCGTCAACACCGCCAAGCCCGCCACGCTCAACGCCTACTTCAATTTGAGCGACCCGACCCTCGCGCTCTACCAACTCGTCCCCGCCGGCACCACCAGTGACGACGAGTTCGTCTGGGCGGGCGGCGACGGCGCGTGGGACACCGTCGCGCCCAACTGGGTTGACCTCAATCCGAGCGCGGCGACGAGCGGCTACACCAAGCAGTTCGTCCCCGGTGCCGCGAGCCGCGTGTTCTTCGACTCCCCCGCCACCGCCGGCGGCGCGGCACCGTCCGTCGCAATCGCCGCGGGCGGAATCACCGCCGGCGCGGTCAGCGTCCAACGGAGCGTGACGCTCACCGGCGGCGCGCTCGCGGCGCAGTCCGTCAGCGTCGCCGCGAACGCCACCGCCGATTTCGCCAACACGACCGTCGCGCTCGCCGGCGCGCTTGACGTGGCGGCGCGCGGCAAGGCGCGCTTCGCCGGCGCGCTCACCGCCGGCGGCGACAGCGCGGTCGCCGGCTCGGTCTTCTCCGCCGGTGACCAGACCTACGGCGCGGCGCTGACGCTCGGCGCGGGCGCGGAGGTCGGGAGTGCCGCCGGCGCGGTGCGCGTCACCGGTGCCGCGACGCTCGGCGCGAACGCCCTCGTCTCCGCCACGGCGGGCATCGCGTTCGACGGCGGCGCGACCCTCGGCGCGGGCGCGGTGCTCGCGGGTGACACGACGTTCGGCGCGGACGCGGCGTTCGCCGGCGGCAACGTCATCACCGGCAGCGCGACCTTCGCCGCCGGATCGACCGTCTCGCTCGACGCCTCCGCCGCGCCCCGCTACACGCCGGACGCCGTCTCCGCCGGCGCGGGCGTTTTCGGCGCGGGGACGCTTCCGCTGCGCGTCACCGGCGCCGCCGATTTGGGCGGCGCGACAGTCGCGCTCGCCGCGCTGCCGGCGTTCGACGCCGCCGACCCCGCGCTGGGCGAAACGTGGTTTGCGCTCGCGAGCGCGGGCGCGGGCAGCGACTTCGGCGACACCGCCGGCGCGCTCTTCAACGGCGCGTCCGTCGCCGCGCTGGGCGTGTCGCGCCGGACGGTCGAGGTCGTCGCCGACGGCGGCAACCTGCTGCTGCACCTCGGCGCGCTGCGCAACATCGAGGTCGTGTGGAACGCCGCCGGCGGCACCGGTGGCGTCACGCCGTTCGAGGATGGCGACGCGGTGCTGTTCGCGAGTGCCGCCGGCGGCGTGGTCGAGTTGGGCGGTGGCGCGCGGAAATTCGTCTCGCGGCTGCGCTTCACGGGCGCGGGAGCGTGGACGTTCACGGGCGCGGGAATCCGCGCCGCCGCCGGTATCGGCAACGCGGACGCTTCGCTGTTCACCGCCGCGCTGCCGGAAGGCGCGCTGGTCTTGGAGGAGGGATTTTCCGGCGTGGTGGACTTCACCGGCGCCGCCGCGAACGACTTCGCCTCCGCCGCCGTGCTGGGCGGCGCGCTGCGCGTGAGCGCGCCGGCGCAACTCGGCGTTGAGAGCGGCGTCGTCACCCTCGGCGCGACGGCGTCAATCGAGGTGCGCGCGGCGGGCGGCTTCGTGTTCGCGAACTCGGTCGCCGCGCCCGCCGGCGGTGCCGCCGGCACCGTTTCCGTTGACCTCGTGGAGACCGTCGAGGGCGCGGACGGGCACGGCGCGCGGGCGGTGAACTCGTTCGCGTTCGCCGCCGGAAAGACGCTCGCCGCCGGCGCGACGCTGGCGTTGAGGAACGCGCGTTTCGCCATCGGCGAGCCGGCGAACGCCGCCGCCGTCACCGGCGCGAAGGTCGTGCTCGAAGCGGGCGCGGTGCTCGAAGCGGACGGTGCCGGCGGGCTGCTCGTCGGCGCACTGGCGGCGCGCGGCGGCGCGCGCATCGAACTTAGTGAAGTCGCGCCGGCCGCGACGGTCATCACCGCCGCCGGCGGCGCGGCGTTCAGCGGGACGAACTGGCTGACGTTCAGCGCGAACCGCGCGGGCGAATACACGCTCATCGCGGCGTCCGCCGGCAGCACCGCCGCGTGGGGCGATTTGCAGGTCCAGAACACGGCGTTCACGCGCGACTGGCTGCACCCGCTCACCGGCGCCAGCGTCCGCTACACGGTGTGGTTCGCGCCGAACGAGCCGGCACCGGCGGCGGCATCACCGGCGGCGGCGTTGCCGGCGGCGGCGTTGCCGGCGGGACAGCCCGTCAACACGCGGCTGACGTGGAGCGGCGGCGCGAGCGGCGTCTGGGGACACGTGTTCGTTGACGGCTCCGGCGCGACCGGCGGGTGGCGCGGCGAGACGGGCGACTGGACGCACAGCGCGACCGGCGCGCTCACCACCGGCGGCGCGTGGGACGGGGACGAAATCACGTTCGCGACGGCGGGGGCGCAAATCAGCGTCGCCGCCGCCGGCGTGGTCGTCAGCGGGCTGAACATCACGGCGGACACGGCGTTCTCCGGCGGCGCAATCCGCGCGGTCGCGGGCACGGGGAACTTCGGGGCGGCGGACGCGGGCGACGCCGCCGGCGCCGCGAACGCGGGCAAAATCACCATCGGCTCCGGCGTGACGGCGGCGTTCAACAACGCCGTCAGCGCCGCCGTGTTGCACCTCGGCGGCGGCATCGCGCGGCTCTCGCAGCCGGCGCGCTTCGGGGCGGTTAGCGGCGGCGGGACGCTGTCGCTCGCGGATGTCTCCGGCACCGTGACGACGGACGCGCTCAGCGGGCGGCACACGGTCGAGGTGCGCGAGGCGCCGGTCGTCACGGACGCGGGGTTTTCCGCGCTGTTGCTCGACACGACGGGCGACGCCGACCAGGGCGACGAGAGCGTTGCCGGCACGGTGCTGGTTCACGCCGGCGCGCGCGACGTGGTGGTGCCGGTGGCGTTCATCGCCGACGACGGCGCGGGGCGGCACGGCTACGGGTTCGATTACGCGGCGGTCGCGGACGCCGCCGGCGGCGCGGGCAAGTGGGACGCGCTCAACGCCGCCGGCAACGCCATCATCAACAGCAACGCGGCGCTTGCGGGCGCGTGGTTCGAGGGGTCGCGCAATCTCGGCGACCGCTTCAACGCTTTGCAGTTCGACTTCGGAAGGGGCGCGGGCGGCGGCACCGGCGCGGTTCCGGCGGCGACGGGCGCGAGCAATGTGCCGTGGCTGAATGACGGTGCCGGCGGCGGCTCGGACGCGGCGGCGAAGAAGTCCGGCGGCACCGGCGGCGGCGCAGGCGTTGCCGGTGCCGGCGAGCAGAACGCCTTCTGGCTTCAGGGGCACTACACACAGTCGCGCAGCGGGTTCGGACCGCAGAACCGGCTCGGCGATTTCCGCGACTCCGGCGGCGGCGGCGATGTCGGCTATGACCGGCTGTTCGGCAAGGACGGCGGGAGCGTTTTCTGGCTCGGCGCGACCGTCGGCTACGCGCACGCCGAGCGGCGGTTTGAGACGTTCCGCGGAACGGCGGGCGGCAGCGGGAAACTCGACGCCGTCGGCGGCGCAATCTACGCGCGCTTTCTGCACGCGAGCGGACTCTTCGTGAACGGCGCGGCGCGCGTGACGGGGTTCACAAGCGAGTTCAAGGCGGGCGGCGACAAGGGCGAGTTCGACACGCTCGGCGCCGGCGCCGACCTCGCGGCGGGCTGGCGGTTTGACTTCCGGGACAACTGGTTCGTCAGCCCGGAAGCGCAGTTCGGCTACGCGCGGCTGTCCGGCTCGGACTACGCGACGGCGACCGGCTCGCGCGTGTCGAACCGCGCGACGGACGCATTCCGCTACGGCGCGCTCGTGCGCGGCGGACGGGCATTTTTCGGCGGCGCCCGCGCCACCGGCGGCGGCTGGGCGCTCATCCCCGAAATCAACCTTGGCATCGAAGGGCGTAGCGGCGGCGTGGAGACGGCGGTGACCTCGAATTCGTTCACCGATTGCTACGCGTCGAAAACCGACCTGTGGCAGTTCGCGGTCGGTGCCGGCGTGACGTGGCAAATCGGCGAAAGCGCGTCGTTCCGACTCGATTACGCCGCCGCCTTTGGGAACCGCTACGAAGTCCCCGTGCGCCTCAACCTCGCCTTCCGAAAACGCTTCTGACGGAGGTGGGGCTGCGCGAGGCGGGGCGACGGGATGCCGCAGGGTCGTCCTCCACCTACATTGCCTGTGCGAGGCGCGGTTCGCGGGCAACGAGGGCGTCGAACATCGTCTGCAACTCCTCGCGGGTCTTGCGGAGCAGGGTCTGTTTGGACAACGGTTTCATGCCGAGCATCGCCCGCGTGGCGCGAATCATGACGCCTTGTGAGAAAATGAAGCCCTGCCACGCGCAGGCGGCGCACGCCGCCGGTGTCGGTGATGCGCTTTATTTCAACCACAGAGGGCGCAGAGGACACGGAGGTTTCGTGGGGGATTTTCGCGGGGGATTTTCGCGGTGCTCGAATGTTCAAAAATCCCGCCCTTTGATGAGCAGGGGGATTGCGCCGGCGGAACGGGTGCCGGCGGCGGTTCCGGTTTGGGTGGCGAGCCATGCGGCGAATGCCGGCGGTGTGCGCAGGCGTTCGAGAACGCTGTCGAAATCAAGGGGGAGCGTGCGCAGTTTTCCGGCGAGCGGCGCAAGCGAGAGGCGCAAGTCACGACGCGCCGGTGGTGGTGACGCGGATACGGTTGTCGGCGCGGTCGCCGGCGCGGTTGTCGGCGCGGTTGCTGCCGGCGTTGCGTCCGTTACCGGTGATGCGTTTGCCGCCGGTGGCGGCGGTGCCGGTGACACGAATTTCGCGGGGTCCAGTCCGAAGCGTTCCGCGATGCGGCGCGCTGTCTCGAAGGGCGTGAGGGCGGTCGTGCCCGCCCAGTGCCAGACGCCGCCGAGGTTCGGGCGTTCGCACAGTTCGACGAGCACGTCGGCGAGGTTTCCGGCGTCGAGGGGCTGGCGCAGGACGGTGTCGGGGAGCGTCGGGCGCGCGCCTGCCGCCCAGCGCGCGAAGAGGCGCTCGTGGAAACTGCGACCGCCGGTGACGCCGGCGCTGTTGCCGTGGAGCGGGGGGACGCGGACGACTGACGCGAGACCGCGCGCGGCGTCGAGAACGGCGCGTTCGCCGTCCGCCTTCGTTCGGGCGAAGACACCCGTCGGCGCCGGTGTGTCGGTGTGCGCGTAGTCGCCGCGCGCGCCGTCGAAAACGCTGTCCGCCGAGATGTGGACGAGTTTCGCCGAGAGGTGGTGGGCGACGCGCGCGAGGCGGCGGGGCACTTCGACGTTGAGCGCGGTGGCGCGGGCCTCGGCGTCACCGGCAGTGCCTCCGGCGGCGGCATTATCGCCGGCGGCGGCGGCATCACCGGCGGCGTCCAATCCGTCCGGTTCGCGTGTGCCGACGCAGTTGATGATGGCGTCGGGGAACTCTTCGAGGAGGAGGGTTTCGGCGAGGTCGGGGCGGGTGAGGTCGAGTTGGCGGACGCTGATGGCGTCACCACCGGTGGCGGCGCGCGCGAGGGGCAGGGTGGAGCCGCCGAGGGCGACGATGCAGTGTCCGCGGCGCAGCGCGGAGAGGACTACTTCCGCGCCGAGGAAGCCGGTGGCGCCGGTGACGACGATTTTCATTCCGGCGCGACTTTGCCGGCGGCGCGCGCTTCGAGGAAGTCGCAAAACTCGGCGGCGAGTTTTTGCCGCGCGAAGGAGCGTTCCGCGAGTGCGCGGGCGGCGCGGCGCATGGCGGCGTTGTTGTCGGGCGAGGCGGCGAGCGCGGTCAGCGCGTCGGCGAACGCTTCGGGGTTGTCGGGCGGGACGACGACGCCGCAGCCGCTTTCGCGCACGATTCCGGCGAGCCAGCCCGGGTAGTTGTTGAGGACGGGGACGCCGGCGGCGATGTAGTCGAAGAACTTGTTCGGCGAGGTGCCGTTGTAGAACGCGGGGACGTTGCGCAGGGTCATCAGGCCGCAGCCGAGCGAGGCGGTGAGCGCGGCGAGTTCGGTCTTCGGCACCGGCGGCCGGAACTCGCAGTTGTCCAACCGTTCGCGGATGGCGCGCGCGACAAGCGCGTCCTTGCGGTTGCCGTCGCCGACGAACAGGAAGCGCACGCGCCGCTCGCCGCGCCGCATCAGCACGGCGGCGGCGTCGAGCACGGCGTCGAGGCCGTTCGCGATTCCGTGCGCTCCGGTGAAGCCGGCGGTGAAGGGGGCGTTTTCGGCGCGTTCGCCGCTGCTGCCGTTGCCGCCGTTGCCGCCGGTGACGCTTTCCGCCGGCACCGGCAACGGCTTGAACAGGTCGAGGTCGCAGCCGTTGGGGATGAGCGCGGCGGGGGTCGTGGCGGGCGCGCGGCGGCGCAGTCCGGCGACAATTCCGGGCGAGAGTCCGACGAGTCCGTCGGCGGCGCGGCAGCCCGTCCATTCGAGCAGCGACATCGCGCCCAGCCAGAACGGGTTTCGCATTCCGAGCGCGCGCGGCAGTTCCGGCCACAGGTCGCGCGCCTCGAACACGAACGGCTTGCGGCGGAAAATTTTCGCGAGCGCGCCCGGCACCACCGCCGTCAGCGGCGTCGAAGTGGCGAACACGAGGTCGCACGGCTCGCGCAGCGCGAGCGCGGCGGCGCGCAGGGCGAACTTCGCGAATCCCAGCGCGCGGCGCGGCAGCGAGTCGCGGTTCGAGTAGGGCGCCGGCAGCGCGACGACCTCGAAGCCGTCAACGAAGCCGCGCCGGATTTTTCCCTCCGCGCCGTCCGCGCCGTCCGCCGGTGGCGGCAGTCCGGTGACGGTTCCGCTGGTCGCGCCGCAGACCATCACGACCTCGTGCCCTCTGGCGGCGAGCGCGCGGGCGAACTCGTAGGAGCGCGTGCCCGACGCGCCGCGCGGGGTCGTGAAATGCTGGTGAAAATACAGGACGCGCATCGCGGGTCGGGGGAGAGGGGGAGCGTTGCCGGTGGACGGTTGGAGGCGCGACAACGTGCTTGCCGCCGTCGCCGCCGGCAAGGGGAAGGTTTGCGCGAAGGGCGGCGGAAACGGCGGTGCGCGCCGGCGGTGCGTTGGTTCTGCGTTGGTTCTGCGTTGGCATCGGTGCTGCTAACAACGCTACGGTTTGTGCCCAACGGCGAACGCTGCGGGCAACAAGCCGTGCGCCCGCGTTCCCTGCGGGCAAAAAAAGGACGGCGGCCGGGAAACCCCATCCCAGCCGCCGCTTATTTTTCTGTATGTTCGAGTCAGGCATCCCTCCTTACCCCTAAGGTTAAACACCCGACCCGAAATTGAACTTGGCGCGGAGATTGCGTCTCACAAGGAACGCCGTCAAGCGATTTTTTCGTCCGCGCCCCAAAAAATTTTGAACAGCAAAACAATAAATTTTAGCCACCGGTGGTGGCGTTCGGGGCACCGGTGTTGCCGGTGGGCGCGGTGCTCGTGGCGTCGGCACCGGTGGTTGCGGTTCCGGCGGCGGAGAGTTGCTCGATGGTGCGGAGGCGTTTGCGGACGGTTTCGGAGAGCGCGGCGCGCTGTTCCGGCGTTTCAACGGGGCCGTCGAAAATGGTTTTTCCGGCGGCGTCGGTGACGGTCAGGCACCGGCAGTTGTCGCAGGTTTTCAGGCACACGCTGCCGTCGCCGTCGCGCAACCAGAGGGTGTTTGCGCCGAATTTTTTGGCGAGGCGTTCGCGGATTTTTTTTCGGGCGGCATCGGCCTTGGCGCGGACTTGTTCGCTTTGCGCGTCGAGTTTTTCGCCGAGTTTGCTCATTTGGCGGTCGAGTTGCTCGATGCGTTCGCGGATGGCGGGCGGGATTTCGGTGGCGGTGCCGGCGGCGGCGTCGGGAAGGCGGTCGAGCAGCGCGCCGATGTCGCCGAGTCCGCCCTCGAAGATGTCGAGGAAATCGCGCTCGTTGCCGGCGGCGTCATGCCCGCCGGTGCCGGTGCCGCCGGTGCCGCCGAGGTGGAGGCGGAGCGCGTCGGGGCGCGCGCCGGCAGTGTCGCGCGGCGCGGTGCCGAGGGCGATGTCGGCGGTGACGTCGGCATTCGCGCGGCGCAGTTTGAGTTGCACGCGTTCGCCCGGTTTGTGGTTGCGCACGAGGACGCGCAGTTGCTCCGGGTTGCACAGGATCTGGTCGTCGAGCAGGTGCAGGATGTCGCCGCCGCGCAGGACATCCGCCGCCGGTGAGCCGGGGGCGACGAAGCGGACGCGCAGTCCGACGCCTTCGGGGAGGCGGTGCCGGTGGCGCTCGGCGGGCGTGGCGCGGACGGCTTCGACGCCGAGAAAAGCGCGCGCGTTCGCGGCGACGGGCGCGGCGGCGTTCGCGCCGGCAGCGGGCTTTCCCTTCGCGGCGGAAGCGTCACCGGTGGTGGCGGTGGCACCGGCGGCGTTCGCGGATTTCGTGGCGGCGGGAGCGGCGTCGAGCGCGCCGGCGGCGGCGCAACTTTGCGCGGGCGCGTCGGCGACGAACGGTGCCAGCCCCGCGAGCAGCACCATGTGCAGCGGGATGTGCCGGTTCGGGGTGCGGAAATTGGTTTTCGTTCCGGTTTTCAGTTCTGTTTTCATGCCTGTTGAGCGCCGCCGGCGGCGGTTTTTGTTTTCGCCGGAGCGACCGCGCCTCACGTCGCGCCCAGAATCAGCACCGCCGCCACGAACACCGGCGGCACCGCGAAAAGCCACGCCTTGCGCGGCGCGCCAAAGGGCAGCGCGACGAAGAGCGCCTGCAAAAAAAGCGCCGCCGCCGGTGCCACTGCCGGCGACGCGAAGCGCGTCTCCCAAGCCATGCCGGGCAGCGCCGACGCCGTTCGCACCGCCGCCACGACGAGTTCGAGGTTCCACGCCGCGAGGGTGTTCAGCGGCGCGGCGAGCGCGTCCGCCCCGAACAGTCCGAGCACCACGCTCGCGAACCCCAGCCAGATTACGGGGAACGCCAGCGGCACGACGGCGAGGTTCGCCAGTAGCGCGCCGGGCGAAAACAGCCCGAAGTGCCCGACGATGAGCGGCGCGCTCGCAAGGGTCGCCGACGCGCTGATTGCCGCGCTGCCGACGAGCCACCGCCGGCCGCGCTCCGCCGCGCCCCGCCAGAACGCTGCCGCGCCGCCCGCCGCGCGCCCGCTCTCCGGCGCGGCGTCGCCGAACGGTCGCCAGCGCGCCAGCACCCAGTCCGACAGCGGCATGCCGTAGAAGACGAGCGCGGCGACGACGCCGTAGGAGAGTTGGAAACCGATGTCGAGCCACAGGCGCGGCTCCCACGCGAGCGCCGCCGCCGCCGCCAGAACAAGCCCCGCGCCCGCGCCGCCGCGCCGGTTCGCGAGCGTCGCCGCCAGCGCGCATGCCACCATCAGCCACGCCCGCAGCGCCGCCGATTTCGCGCCGGTCACGAACACAAACCCCAGCAGGACGGCGATGACGAGCGCGCGCCACACCGGTGCCGGCACCGGTGGCAGACGGCGTCCGAGCCACAGCAGCAGCGCGGCAATCACGCCCACGTGCAGACCGCTCACGGAGAACAGGTGCGCCGTGCCCGTCCGCGAGAAATCGCGTCGCTGCTCGCGCGAGACGCCGTCGGTGCGCCCCAGAATCACCGCCGCGAGTAGCGCCGCCGTCTCCGGCTTGTCCTCGATTCCGCGCCGCAGGGTCTGCCCGATGCGTTCCGCTTGGCGCGACGCCGCACGCAGCACCACCGGCGGCGGTTCCACGCCCCGCCCAAAGCGTGCCCGCGTCAGGCACATCGTCGCGCGCCGTCCTTCGAGGTAGTCCAGAAAACCGTCGTCCGGCGGCGGCGGCGGTTCGCCGGACTTCGCCGCGCGCGAGGTCAGCCACGCTTGGCGGCGGGCAAGTTCGCGGCGCGACGTGTCGAGGACGCCGGTCGCCTCGAACACCGCGCCCTCCGCCGCGAACGCCGCCGGCAGCGGCTTGCGCACCGAGCAGTAAATCTCCGCGCCGGCGAGTTGCGCGCACTCCGGCGGCGCCGAGAGGACGTGCGCCACGCCGGAAAGGGTCCGGGCGTCGGGGCGCGGCGAGAACACGCGCGTCCAGCGCAGGGTGAGCGTCGCCTCGCGCGGGGGCAGCCCCGACCAGTCCGGCAGCGGCGCGACGCGCCACGCGAAGAGCAGCATTCCCAGCCCGAACGCGCCCGCGCCCATCGCCGCCGCCCAGTGCCACCACCGGCGGCTCCGGTGAAGCAGAAGCGCCGCGACGCCGCCCGCCGCGACGAGTGCCGCGCCCGCCGCCGGCGCGTGCAAATCCGACGCGAAACACACCGCGAACGCGAGTGCCACCGGTGCCAGCAGCCACAGCAACGGCAAGTGTCCCAGTGCCGCCGGTCCGCCCAAATACGAACCCGCGCCGCCGGTGACGCCCGCGCCGGCACCGGCGACGCCGAGGTCAGACGAGACCGCCGCCGCCATTTCCGCCTCCACCTCGGCTTCGCTCGCCACCGGCAGCGGAAACGGACGCCGCACTGGGGCAGCGAAACCGCCGGCGCCGAAACCGTTGCCGGCGCGGGCGTCTCCGGTAGCACCGGCTCCACCGGCAGCGGTGCCGCCGCCATCTCCGCCGCCGTCACCGGCAGTGCTCTTTCCGGTGCTGCCGGTGCTCGCGTCCACGGCGCGCATGGAACCGGCAAATCTTCCCGCGCGAAACACGAAAACCCCGCCGCGCCGGAGACCATTTCCCGCTTACGCCAGCCGATTTCCCGCTTGCGACCGCCGCCCGCCGATTTCAGTGTCCGCTCCATGCCGCCACCGCCCGCCACAATCGCCCATCCCGCCCGCCGCAACGCAGTTGCCCGCCGCGCTACTTGTGCCGGTGCCCGCGCCGCGCGGACTGCGTCCGTCACACCGTCGGCGGCAACCCGTTCCTTCGTTCCGCCCGATTATGCCGCGCAAAGTCGCGCCATCTGGGGCGACCGCACTTTCACCCGCGAGGAAATGCGCAATCTGTATTCCCGCGATGTCATCTGGGGACCTGACGTTTGATATGAACGCCAACGCACGCACGAACAGCGACGGTGCCGCCACCCGTGACGGATGGTTTCCGTCCCGTTTCTCTGCCGGCAGAGATGTCGGCGGCGTTCAGAGTCCGAATTTCGACGACAAGAATGCTGTCTTTGGGGAAACATCATTTTTCTGTTCGCTGCTTCATACCGACCCGTTTTCCCTGCGGGCACGTGCTTTCGCCGCCTCCCTTTCCGCACCCATAACCATCTTCACGTTTGTCATACTCGAATTTGAGCACTCTTGTCGTTTGCAGGCGTTCCGTTTCGCCAATGACCGCACGCAAGGGTATTCGTTGCGCGAGGCGAATGAGATGATGGCGCAGTTTCGCAAGGACATTACCGGAGGCGCGTTGAAAGTCGCGGTTGTTGATTGGGAGCGGGTTTTCGCCGAGTTTCATCGTTTGAGCGAGTCCTTTGCCGCCGCTCGCGGATTCCGTCTGCCCGACATGTTGCACGTCGCCACCGCGCTCGTTCTTGGCGCGGAAACCTTCCTCACCTTCGACGAAAATCAGTCCGTTCTTGCCCGCGCCGCCGGTTTGACGGTTGCGCCGTAAAGTTCGACATTTCCTGTCGCCCCGCCACCAACCACAACCCGCCCGCCATGCCGCTTCTCGCCGAAGGTCAAATCATTCGAGACACCTATGAGGTCGAGCGTTTCCTCGGCGAGGGGGCGTTCGCCGAGGTGTGGCGCGTCCGCCACCGGTTCCTCGGCAGGCAGGCGATGAAGGTCTTCAAGCAGGGCGGCTCCACGCGTGATGAAATCGAAGACCTGCTCGGCGAGGCAATCATGCTCTCGCGAATCGGACACCCGAACATCGTGCGCGTGTTCGACGCCAACATCCTCGAATGCGACGACGGCGCACACGGCTACTTCACGATGGAAAACGTGCCGAGCGGCTCGCTCAACGACTACCGACGCTCGCAGGGTAGCCACACGCTGCCGGTGGCGGTCACGGTGGACATCGTCAAGCAGGTGTGCCGAGGTCTCGCCGTCGCGCACAGCCAAACGCCGCCGGTTATCCACCGCGACATCAAGCCCGCGAACATCCTCGTCGGGCACGAGCGCGACGGGCTACGGGCGCGCCTCGGCGACTTCGGTCTCGCGAAGAGAGTCAACCCGCTGACGTTGCTCGCGACCACGGCGGGAACGCCGGCGTTCAAGCCGCCGGAGGTCTTTGGCGGCGGTGCTGACGGCGCGTTCAAAAGCGACTCCGCCGCCGGCGACACTTGGGCACTCGGCGCGACACTCTACCTGTTGCTAACCGACCAACTGCCGTTCCGCCCCGCCTCCGACACCGACTGGTATTCCAACGCGCACTTCAAGCAAAAGCGCACGCCCGCAGCCGACATCAACCCGGACGTCAGCGCGCCGCTTAACGACATCATCGAAAAAGCACTCGCGTTCGCGCCAAACAAGCGTTTCCGCGACGCCGCCGAACTGCTCGCCGCACTCGAAGACATGCCCAACAGGGAACGGGAACGGGCGGCGAAAGTGCGCGCCGAACGCGAACGAGGCGGTCGCGAACGGACAACAACCGCCACCAGCGGCGCGGTTGCCTCCGGTGGCACCGGTGGCAACGCCCAGAAAATGCTTCGTGATGCCATCGCGTTGAAGGACGACGGACACCTCCAAGCCGCCGCCGACCTGCTCGAAAAAGCAATCAGGCAATTCCCAGTCCTGCGCGAAAAACACGCCGTCAGAGTCAAACTCTGGCGCAACGGAATCAGCATGTAAGAACGGAAAACTCCCGCCGCCTCCTTCCTGTGCAAAAAACGTGTTGACACCCGCATACCCGTTCGCAATGTGTGCGCCTCAACGTCGTCGAACCTCGGAAAAACCGCCTCCGAAGAGCACGCAAAAACACCGCCGAACCGCGCCTTCACGCTCATGCGCTACCCGCCACCAATGCCCAATCCGCCAGCACTCCCGCGCGTCTCGGCGCGTGCGCCAGCGGTAGCGTGCCCGCGCATCCGCGCCGTTGGCGGTAAGATTGCCCCCATCCCCTATTCCCTATTCCCTATTCTCTACTCTCAACTCTTTCGTGTGTTCCGTGAACAAATCCCTTCCTACGCCATCACCGGCAACCCTCTTCCCCAATGACCACCCCAATCTACCACGTCTCGCACCAAGGAAAAACCATTGGCCCTTTTGAACTCGACTTCATCGAGGCAATGTTGCTCGCCGGTCAGTTCCGCCCAGACACCCAAGTCCGCCTCCAAGGAACCGAAATCTGGCAACCGCTCTCCACCGTTACAACCACCGGCGAGAAATCTCCCCCCCTCCCTCCCCCCCAGAATTCCGCGAGAAACACAAGAAATGCAGATAAAATACTCTTAAGGGCACTCCTAAAAATCAATTAGATAGAGATTGGGTTTTAGCACGTTGAGAAGAACTTGTTTGTTTTTTATTTTTCTCTGCTTCAACTCGCTACTTGCATTCGGTAGCGCGCTG
>JAISSQ010000158.1 GCA_031273045.1 Puniceicoccales bacterium | reverse complement strand
GCGAAAGTCGAGAACCTGCCTCCTGCGTTGCAGGAGGCCTATTTCAGCGAGAAAGAAGCCCAGAACATCCTCAACTCCGCCTTTGAATACAAACTCAACAAAGGCCTTGCCAAAGGTCTTGCCAAAGGTCTCGCCAAAGGTCGTGCCGAGGGTCTCGCCAAAGGCCTTGCCAAGGGTCTCGCCAAGGGGCTTGTCAAAGGCCGCGCAGAAGGTCGCGCAGAAGGCCGCGCCAAAGGCCGCGCAGAAGGTCGCGCAGAAGGCCGCGCCAAGGGTCTTGCCGAGGGTGAAGCCAAAGGCGCGACTGCCGCGAAACTCGAAACCGCCCGCAAGATGAAGGCGAAGGGCTTCGCCGTCGCCGACATCGCCGAACTCACCGGTCTTTCTCCCGAACAACTCCAAGACCTTTAAAACCAGAAACCAAAAAACCAGAAATTCCGTAGATTTTTTATGAAAAACACCGCGAAAACGGCAAATATGCCCCCCCCCCCCCCCCACCCATGTTCTTGCCCGTTCTGCGGCGGAACTGACTAATTCGCCGGCTGCGTCCGACACCGGCACCGGCAGTGCCCTCGGCGGTTTCGCAACACGACTTCGACGTTGCGTTGCTACCGCGTTCGCCGCCGGCGCGCTCTTGGTGGCGTCGGGCTGCGCGACAATCGTCTCGCCGGAGACCTATCCGGTGCGCCTCACCTCGCAACCGTCCGACGCCTCCGTGCGCGTCATGGACGCCGCCACCGGCAACGTGGTTGCGACGGGGCGGACGCCGCTCACGGTTTCGCTCTCGCCGGGCGGTTCCTATTCCAGCGCGACATACGACATCATCGTCGGGAAGCCGGGCTACACCACCGAGCGGCACCACATCGAGGCGTCGCTGAACCCCGCCTACTTCGGCAACTTCCTCTTCGGCGGTCTTATTGGATTTTTCATCGTTGACCCCGCCTCCGGCGCGACGTGGCGCATTGAGGAGGATAATCTGCATTTCAATTTGCAACGAGAAGCACCGCCGGTGGCGTCCGAAACCCAGTCGCCGCCGCCGCCGCCGGAGCAACGGACAGCGTCGCTCCCGCCGCCGGCACCGGTGGTGACGCCGGTAATTCAAGCACCGCCGCCGGCACCGGTGGTGCAACCGCCACCGTCGCCGTCGTCGCCAACGCCGCCGCTGCAAATTGTGCCGGTGGATGCGGACGAACCGCCACCGCCGGTGGTCGCCGCGCCGCCGCCACCGCCGACCGCGCGTGAGTTGACGGCGGAGGAATTCGACGCCGCGTTGAAGGACGCCGGCGTCGTGTTCGTCGAATTCTACACCGACCGCGCCCCGCCCAAAGCCCCCGTCCTTGACGAACTCGCCGCCGAATTCGCCGCCCCTGCCGGCACTGCCGGTGCCGCCCCCGTTGTCATCGCGCGCTTCAACCTCTCCCGCGCCCGCGCCAAAGCGCGCGAACACGGCATCAAAAACGTCCCGACTTTCGTCGTCTTCAAGAACGGCATCGCGCTCTCCACATTCGTCGGCGTCCGCTCCAAAGCCGTCTTCGCCGACGCCATTCAAAGCGCGCGATGAGCCGCTGCCACCGCCGCCGCCGCCGAAAACCATCAAGCATATTCGCAAACAAATATCATGCAAAAATCCTCCTCCATGCGGCGCGCTCTTCGCGCGCTTTTAACCGCCGCCGGTGTCGCCGGTGCCGCCGTTTTCGCCGCCACCGGCGAGGCGCGCGCGGCGTCCGCCTACATTTACGACGGACAGTCGAAAACGCCAGCCGACCTCTTCAACGCCGGTTGGGACGCCAAACTTTCGACGCTTCAGTTTTTCGGAACTGTGCCGTCTTCGACCGCCGGTCTCGGTTCGATTTCCGCCATTCTCGATGTGCCGCTCTCGCGCGATTTCACTGGCGACGCCGCCAGCACCTCGCAGCGGTTGACCGTCGGTAGCACTTACTATCCATACGCCGGAGCCGTCCAAATCGCCGCCGGCGCGTCACTCGGCATCAAATCGAACAAAAACACCGTCGCCAACACCGGTGCCGCGCTCGCCATTCTCACCGGTAGCGTGCTGCGTGTTTACGGCGACGGCTCGTTTGTCGTCAGCGGCAACAACGCCACCGCCGCAGATTCCGGAAACACCGCCGCCGTTCACAACAAAGGCGGCAAACTCGCGCTCGACGCCTACTCCGTCACCTTCTCCTCGAACACCACGGCGGCATCGCTTGTCACCTCCGGCAACGTCACCGGCAGTGTCACCGGTGCCGGCGCGATTTTCAACACCGGCGACAGCACAAACACGGGAACCCTCACGCGCTCGGCGACAACCGGCTTGCTGACATTCTCCTCCAACACCGCGACCGCAACGCTCACTGGAAATTTCAAGGACGCGCAAAGTTCTGGAAGCGTCATTCAAATCACCGCTGCCGGTGCTATTTACAACACCGGCACTGTGGATTTGACCGGTGCTTCATTCTACTACAACACCGCCAACGCGAAGGACAGCGGTTCCTATTACGACAGCGGTTGGTTTTATATTAACGGTTCTTCAAACTCCACAAGCGCCGCCGCCGGTGCACTGTTCAACGATGGCGGAACCGTGACTCTTACGAACGCAACTTTTCAAAACAATTCCGCTACAGCGAGTGCGACCACAGAAGACCACAACGGCATCGCTTACGCGCGCGCCGGCGGTGCCATCTACAACAACGTCGGCGGTGCCATTACTCTATACGATTGCAACTTCTACAACAACACTGCGACGGCTTCGTTCGGTTCGCATGGCTACGCTTACTCTGCCGGTGCCATCTACAACAGTGGCATGATACTCATAAATGTGAGCGAAGGGAAAACGACCACGTTTTCGGGTAACACAACCTCAATCTACACAACGAAATACACCAAGGATAGCAGTTCATACTACGGAACCGTTTATATTTACAACGCCGGCGTTTTGGACATGCGTGACCCGATGAGTGGAGATACTGCAATCATCAATCAGACGTCCGGTAGCACCGGTGTCTGGAAACTTGCAGGAGAGAACAAATTCTACAACACCCAATTCACAATTACTGCTGGAACTCTTCAACTCTACAAGGCGAGTAGCGGCATTGCCGCCGGAATACTGACTTTTACCGACGCAAACTCTTACTTCACCCTTTCTGCCGGTGCGCGCCTTTCTGTCGGCGGCGGAAATTCCATTTCCGTCGCGAGCGGGAAAATCACCATTGCCGGCGCACTCGAATTCGACCTCGCCAGCGCGAGCACGACGGTCGCGCCGCTGACGCTCACCGCCGCCTCGTGGGGAACGGAAAAAATCGGCGCGGGGACGCTCTACGTGAACAGTGCCGGCGCGCTCGCCGACGGTTCCTATCCGCTCGTCAGCGTGAACACCGCCAACCAAATAGCCACCATCGGCGACCTCGTTCTCGACGCCACGCCCTACTCGTTGCCGGTGCGCACGCCGCAGGGAAAAGTCCGTGAGTATTCTCTGCTCGCCGACAGCACGCAAAAAATCCTCTCGCTCAAAATCACAACGCAAAACTACGCCGGTGCCGCAACGCTCACTTGGACGGGCGCGGAAACAACAAATTGGGAATCGGCGACGAGCGCAAGGAATTGGACTGGAAATTCCATAACGCTCTCGACACCCACGTTTATCAACAATGACAGCGCGCGCTTCGACGACACCGCCGCCGCCGCAAAACGCAACGTCACCGTCGCCGCAGCCGGTGTCATAGCCGACCGCGTTACTATTGACACTGCAAACACTTACACATTCACCGGCGGTGCCGTGAGCGCGACAAACGGCATTGTCAAGTCCGGCGCGGGAACGGTCGCGTTCGGCGGCACCGGCGCGTGGTCGGGCGATTTTGAATTGCGCGCCGGTGCCTTGCAAATCGGCACCTCGCACGGTTTCTCCACCTACGCATTCAAAACTGTCACGCACAACGGAACCGTCACGCTTTACAGCGGCACAAAACTGCTGTTCGACATCGGCTACTCAAATTTAGCGGACAAACTTGTCGCCACCTCGGTTCTCTTTCTCAACACCGGTGCCGGCAACATCACCTTCGACGTCTCGCAAACACTCATCGGCAATTACACATTGCTCGAAACAACCACGGGCATCATCCCCGCCGCGCTACTCTCCAACATCACCACAACCGTCAACGGTAGCGCGCTCCCGTCAACCTACACGGCGGATTACACGCTCTCATCCGACTCCCGCGCGCTCGTGCTCGCTATCGCGGAAAAAGTCACGCCGCCGCCAGTGACACCTCCGACCGACGATGGCGGGGATAGCAACAGCACCGACGACAGTGGAACCGGCGACAATACTGGTGATAACACAACAACGCCGCCGGTGGTGAATCCGCCGATACAGACAGCGATGAATGAGAGCGCGTTCCGTCCGTTTGGCGCGTTGCCGGCGCTCGCGTTCGCGGCGATTGCAACCGAGAAAAGCGTTCTCGGCGACCGCTTTGACTTTTGGCGTTCCAGTTTCGCGTTTGAGGCGGACGCGCTCGCGAAAAACAATGCACCGGCGGCAAACGCGCCCGGTGCCGACGGCATTGCCGAACCGACGCCGGTGGCGGCGGCAACGGAAAACTCGCCGCAGCCGCTTCGCCGAAGCCACTCGTTCTGGCTTCGCGGCAACGGCGCGACAATTGACAACAAAGTCGCGCCGTCCTCGCCGGTTTTTGACACCACCGTTTTTGGCGGAACGCTCGGCTACGACTACTCCTTCAACGGCGAAGTGCCGTTCCTTGTCGGCGTCGCGGTTGGATACAACAATGGAACCGCGAAATACAACTCGGACGTCACTGCTTTTGACAAAACGAAATTCTCCTCCGGTCGCCTCGGCGTTTATGGCGGCGCGCTGTTTCAAAAATTCCTCTTTCTCGATTCCTCGTTGTCTTTCGGCTATTCGAAATACGAAATGGATAAAAACGACACCAACGGCTTTGACGTGGCGTTCTCGCTGCGCGGCGGCATCGTCATCAAACCCTTGCCGCGATTGCACTTGGCACCGTTTCTCGGCTTCGATTTTGCCCATGCCGCCGTGGATGGTTTTAACGCCTTCAATGACGTCGTTAAGGTTGACGATTTCTCGCAGAATTCGGCGCGCCTGAAAGTTGGTGCGACGCTTCTCTGGAAACCATCGGCAACCGAAAGCAACACGCTTGTTGCGTTCCGCCTCGCCTATGCGCGCGAGTTGTGCGACCGCGATGTGAAAGTCAACGCCACCGCGACCACTACCGGTGGTTCACAACGCGGCTACGCGCCGGTGCTCGCCGCGAATGTTTTCCAAGCCGGACCCTCGGTCGAATTCGACCTCTCCGACAATGCGTTCATCTCCATCGGCGTCACTTACGAAGGCGATTTCAAAAACCAAAACGCCGTCAGCGGAAGCATCGGTTTCCGCAAAGGTTTTTAAGTTGGGAAACCCGTCGTCCGTTTCGCAATCAACAACACGAACTATTCTCAAACACACAGCATGAAAACAAACCGCTCCCACTTTTCTTCAACACGCGCCTTCCGCGCGCTCCTCGCCGCCGCCGGTGTCGCCGGTGCCGCCGTTTTCGCCGTTGCCGGTGAGGCGCGGGCGCAAAACGCGCCGGCGTTCGTGCCGGTTGACGCCGACGAACCGCCGGCGGCTCCCGCCGCGCCGCCCAAACCGGCGCGCGTGGTCGTCGAGTTCACCGGCGACGGATTTGACGCCTCTCTCGCCGGAAAAACCGCCTTTGTGGAGTTCTACACAAACGCCGCGAAACCGGCGCATACGCTGCTCGAAGACGTTCTCGCGGCGACGCCCGACGACGTTCTTGTCGGACGCCTGAACCTCTCGTTCGCGCGGCAAAAAATCCGCGAGCACGGCATCAAAAACGTTCCTACCTTCATCGTTTTCCAAAACGGCGTCGCGATGAGCACATTCGTCGGCAAGCGCGACAAATCCGTCTTCATTGACGCCATCAACGCCCTGCGCGGCGCGCCGCCGGCACCGTCGGTGGTGCAGGCACCGCCGGCAGTGGTTGTGACGCAAACGCCGCAACCGCAGCCGCAACCGCCGCCGGCATCGGTGGAACCGTTGCGACCGTTGCCCAATCCGGCGGGGGATTACGTTTACGCGCCCGAACCGCGCCGGAAAACGAGTGCCGAATTGCAAACGGGAGCCGACCCCTACGCAACGCACGCGCCGCGTTCAACCTACACGCCGGCACCGGCGGCGGAGGTCGGCGGCACCGGCGTGGAGCCGCCCGCCGGCAAGACCGGCGTCTTTTATATTCGCGCCGCCGGCTACTTCGGAACGGCAATCAACTACACGGACGGCACGCGCGCGTTCAACGGCGGCGGCGGCGGTGTGGTCTCAATCGGAGGCGAATCGCGCGGCGAAAGTTTTGGCACCGCGCTCGATTTGACGCTCACCGCCGGCGCGCGAAACGGTTCCTACGCCGGCATCGGCACTTCGCTGACGGAGGTGAATTTGCTTCTCGGACCGCGCTTCGTTTTCGGCGGCGTTGATTCGCCGCTGAATTTTTCGCTCGGCGCGGCAATCGGTTTTAGCGCGAACTCCGCCGATTACGGGGCGGGAATTCCGAAAGGGAATTACATCACCGGTGGCACCGTTCTCTACCGCGCCAGCGCGACGGTTTTCTGCGGTTCGTTCGACGCGCTGTTGTCGTTGCAGGTGACGCGCCATTTCGCGTTCGAGGCGGGCGCGCGGCTACTTGCCAGCGGCAAGCGCGACCTCGGCGGCGACTACGGCGGTCTCATCATCAAAAGCGGTGCCTCCGGTCAGTTCCAAATCGGCATTCGCGCGGCGTTTTAAGGAAGAACGGGGACGCTCTTGCGTGACGCAATTGTGTGTCGCAATTGCGTTGCGCCGGTAACGGGTTCGGCGTGTCTTTGCCGGCGATGAGTCAGAGCAATTCAGAAGAAAATTTCGCCACCGGCGGCACCGCCGCCTTCGCCGCCTCCGCCGCTATTTGCGGCGAGGCGAGACCGTTGAAAATCGCGGTCATCGGTGCCGGCGCAATCGGCGCGTATTATGGTTGCGCGCTCGCCCGCGCGGGACACGACGTGCGGTTCCTTCTGCGCTCCGACCTCGAAGCCGTGCGGCGCGACGGATTTCGCGTCCGCATCTTCGCCGGTGGTGCTGCCGGTGCCGCGCTTACCGACGAGTTCCGCATCCAACCGGCGGCGGCGTTCGCGAGCACGGCGGAGATTGGTGCCTGCGACCTCGTCATCATCGCGTTGAAGAGCACGGCGAACGACCTCTTCGCAAAATTGCTGCCGCCGCTCGACAACGGGCGGACGCTCTTCCTGACGCTGCAAAACGGCATGGGAAACGCCGAACAACTCGCGGCGATTTTCGGTGCGTCGCGCGTCGCCGCCGGCTTGTGTTTTGTTTGCATCAACCGCGTCGCGCCGGGCGTCATTGAGAACTACCAACTCGGCCGCATACGGTTCGCGGAGGCCGCCGGCACCGCCACGGCGCGCACACACGCGCTCGCCGAACTCTTCGGCGTCACCGGCAGCGAGTGCCGCGTGACCGACTCGCTCGACAAAGCGCTGTGGCAAAAGTTGTGCTGGAACATTCCGTTCAACGGGCTGGCGATTGCCGCCGGCGGCGTCACGACGGACATCATCGCCGGCAGTGCGCCGTTGCGCGAACTCGCCGAAGGGTTGATGCGCGAAGTGCAGGCGGCGGCGGGGGCTTGCGGCGTTGAAATCAGCGACGCGCATCTCGCGGCGCAGATTCCGAGCGTCGCCGGCATGGGTGCCTACAAACCGTCGAGTTTGATTGACTACCTCGCCGGCAGGCCGGTCGAGGTTGAGGCGATTTGGGGCGAGCCGCTACGGCGCGGCGAGGCGCGGGGCGTCGCGATGGGGCGGCTCTCCGCGCTGTATTCGCTGCTGCGCTACCTGACTGCCACCGCCGCCGTTCGCGCTGCCGGTTAAACCTAAAAACCGCAGTTGCGGCTGGCGTGGCTTGCGCAATCTCTTGGGCGCAAAGCGTTTGTGCCATTCCTCGACGCACTTCCAGTGCGCCTTCGGAATGACCCGAAACGTTTTGCGCTCCAATATCTTTGTGCAATCCGCACCGCCCAACTGCGGTTTTTAGGTTAAAGGTTTCGCCGCCGGCGGCGAATGTGTTTTCCTGCGGCTCTTCCGCCATGCGCCAATACTTCCTCCGCCGCCTGCTGCTGCTGCCGCTCACGCTGCTGGGCATCACGTTCGTCGCGTTCGTCATCACGCGCTTCGTGCCGGGCGGACCGCTCGACCAAGCGCTCGCCGAAAAGCAGCAGGCGGCGGCGAAGAGTCGTGGCATCAGCGCCGGCAACAGCAGTTCGCTTTCGCCGCAGGAGGAACTGCTCCTGAAACGCTTCTACAAACTCGACCGTCCGTTGCTCGCCGGCTACGTCGAATGGCTCGGCGCGTGGCCGGCACCGGTGCAGCAGCAGATAGTGGAAGTGGCTGGTGGTCAGTGGCCAGTGGTCAGTGGTCAGTGGCCAGTGGTCAGTGGTCAGTGGTCAGTGGCCGGTGGGCAGGGGAGAGGGCAGGGGAGTGCCGTTGCCGGTGGTGCCGGCGGCGGTGAAATTGAGCGCAAGGTGACATTGGTTTTCTCGGCGACGGTGCGCACGGCGAAGGGCGCGCGGCGTCAGGAAAACCTGCGGCTGCCGGCGGTGCTGCGCGGAAAGCGCGCCACCGGTGCCGGTAGTGCCGGTGGTGGCACCGGTGGCGGCGTGGAAAAGTTCGCGTGGAGCGTCGAGCCGGACGCCGCCGGCGCGCGCGACGCCGTGGCGGCGTTTGCGAAGAAGCACAACCTCACCGACGCCGAGGCCGACGCGCTGTTCAACGCCGCCGCCGGCAACGCTTGGACCGCGCGGCAATTGGAGACACCACCGGCAGCACCGGTAGCGGCATCGTCGCCTTCGGCGGCCCCCGCCGCGCCCGCCGCCGCGCCGCTTCAGGTGGACGTTTTCCAGCGCCGTTTCGACGGCATTTTGCAGGGCAACTTCGGACGCTCGTTTTTGCGCGGCGAGCCGGTGCTCGACGTCATCGTGTCGAAACTGCCGGTGTCGCTGTGGTTCGGCGGCTGGTCGCTCGTGCTCACCTACGGCGTGTGCATCCCGCTGGGCATCTTGAAGGCGCTGCGCCACAAGACCCCGCTCGACAACCTCACGTCCGTCGCGCTCTTCACCGGCTACGCGCTGCCGGGCTACATCCTCGCCGTCATCCTGCTCTACGTCTTCGCGTTCCGCCTCCAACTCTTCCCGCACTCCGGCTTCGCCGACCCCGACCTGCCCGCGAACGCGCCGCCGCTGACGGTGCTCGGCGACCGCCTCCGGCACACCTTCCTGCCGCTGCTGTGCCTGACCAGCGGCAGTTTCGCGCTCATGACGATGCTCATGAAGAACACCCTGCTGGACAACCTCGCGCTCGACTACGTGCGCACCGCCGTCGCCAAGGGTGTCACGTTCCGCGACGCCGTCCTGAAGCACGCCTTCCGCAACTCGCTCGTTCCGATTGCGACGAGTTTCGGCAACTGTCTCGGCGCGCTGCTCACCGGCAGTTTCCTCATCGAGAAAATCTTCGACATAGACGGAATCGGGCTACTCGGCTTCAGTTCGCTCGTCGGGCGCGACTACCCCGTGTTTCTGGGACTGCTGACGTGCTCCTCGCTGCTGCTGCTGCTGGGCAACATCCTCTCCGACCTGTGCGTCGCCGCCGTTGACCCGCGCATACGCTTCGGGGAATGAGCGGTTTCCATTCTCGCACCGACATGGAGCGCCGACACATGGAGCGCCGACTTTCAAGTCGGCTTGATGGAGGTGCGGCGATAGCCGCCATTTCAAAAAAGCAAGGCGGCTGCGCCGCATGGAGTAGGCGAGCCGACTTGAAAGTCGGCGCTCCATGTGTCGGCGCTCCATGTGCGTATCGGCTTGGCGCGTGGCAATAGGAGCGCAGGTCTCCTGACCTGCGTTCGCAGCGTTCCGGCAACATCGTTTTTGCGCACGGGCACCTCCGCCACGCCACCCATTCCCACCGACCACTGCCCACTGGCCACTGACCACTGGCCACTGACCACTGGCCACTGACCACTGGCCACTGACCACTGGCCACTGACCACTGACCACTGACCACTGACCACTGACCACTGACACGCCCCTTACTTTGTTACCGAGTTCGTGGTTGCACAAATTTTTGAACGGGTTTTTTCGGCGGGTGCGTGACCGAATTTCTTCCATTTCGATTTGATGTTTTTTGCACGCTGTCCGGTATCGCCGGCGGTTCTGATTGTTGTGCGCGCTCGCCTGAAAATTTGTCGGCGTGCTTCGACTTCGATGTGTTTAGCAATCGTATCCGCGCCTCTTCCGTTTCCTGAGTTCTCCATTGCCATCATCCACCACCATTCCAACCGACAACCTCTTTTTTAGCCGTCATGAAACACCGCCATTCCCTCCGCAACTTCGCAACGACGCGCGCTGGCGCGCCCGCTGACAACGCCGGCAGCAACGCCGGTGGCGCGCCGCGCCGCATCGGACGCGCCTCGCGGCGCTGGCTCGCCGCGGCCGCCGCGCTCGCCGGCGGCGCGTTGCTCGCCGCGCCCGCGCTGACGCCCGAACAACTCGGCTCCGGCGGCGGTCTGTTCGCGCCGAGGGCGCGGGGCGCGACGGTTTACTGGTCGGGACCGTCGTCGCCGTTCAACCCGAACTGGTTCGCCAACAAGACCGGAACCGACGGCGTGACGCCGACCGCCATCAACTGGGCGACCACCGCCGACGGCCGCAAGGTTGACCCGCTCGACCCGAACAAGACCGTCTCGTCCGCCCTCACCGGCACGGGCGCGACCGCCACCGGCGCGTTCGGCGCCGACGTGCGCGCGGTCTTCAACGCCATTCAGAACTCCTCGTTCGCGACCGCGACGCTCGACCTCGGCACCGGCACCGACGGCTCAATCATCCCCGTCGTCCAACTCGACGCTCTCGAATTCCAAGGCGGCTCGGCGCAGGCGCTCGGCACCGTCACGCTCACCGGCGCGCCCGTTCGCTTCTCGCTCGGTGTTGACGCCTCCATCTCCGAGGTCTCCGCGAAGGCGCTCTACGACGCCATTCTCGCCGCCGACGGCGACCTCACCGCCTACGGCGTCACCACCGCCGCCGAGACCCTGCGCACCACCGCCGCCGACATCCTGTTCAACTCGCGCACCGCAAACGAGTCCTACCCCACCGGCGTCACGCTGAAGTTCGACTCCGTCGTCCGCTTCGACAACAACGCGAACTCCGCCGCCTCCGCCGGCTTCGCGAACGCCGACCTCGCCACCGCCTCGACCGCCGCCGCGCAGACCGCCTACAACGCCGCCTACTCCGCGTGGACCGTTGCCGGCAGCGCCGCCACCGGCGCCGAGCACGACGCCTACGTCAAAGCCAAGGCCGCGCTCGAAGTCGCCAAGGTCGTCAACGCCAGCAACGTCTTCACTGTCTCGAACTACACGAACGCCGGCGGCGCGATTTCGTTCGCCGGCGGCATCGCCGGCGGCTCGAACATCACCGTGCAAGTGCACGTCGGCGTCTCCGGCGTGCCCGACACCACGCAGACCGCCGTCGTCGAATTCGCATCCGGCAGCGCGAAGACAATCGTCAAGGACGGCGTCGGCATCCTCGGCTTCTCGTCCACCGGCACCGACAAAATCACCCTTGCCGCCACCGCCGCCGACCCGCTCGGCGTCTCCTCCGCGCTGTTCCGCGAAGTCAATCTCGACGAAGGCAAGTTGCGCCTGACCGCCGCCGCGACGAACGGCGTCTTCGAGAACGACACCGTCATCCGCCTCGCCAGCGACAACGCCGTCGCCCTCCTCAA
>JAISSQ010000222.1 GCA_031273045.1 Puniceicoccales bacterium | reverse complement strand
ACGCCTCGCGGAGATTTTGCGCGAGGTGCCGGCGAAGGTCGGCGAGAGAAAGGTGTTTGCGGGCGGCGTAGTCGCGGAGTTGGTCGTCGCCGATGGTGCCGACGGCGAAGTAGCGCGACTGCGGATGCGCGAAGTAGTAGCCGCAAACGGTCGGTGCCGGTGACATCGCGTAGGTCTCGGTGAGCGTGGCGCCGGTGTGGCGGGCGGCGTCGAGGACGCGCCAGATGGTCGCTTTCTCGGTGTGGTCGGGGCAGGCGGGATAACCGGCGGCGGGGCGGATTCCGGCGTATTTGGCGGAGAGGAGCGCGGCGGGGGCGTGGTGCTCGTCGGGCGCGTAGCCCCAATAATCGCGGCGGAGGCGTTCGTGCAAAAACTCGGCGGCGGCTTCGACAACGCGGTCGGCGAGCGACTGCACGAGGAGCGATTTGTAGTCGTCGCCGGCGGTTTTCAAATTGCGGGCGCGGGCGTCGAACTCGGCGCCGGCGGTGACTACGAAGAGGCCGAGGTGGTCGCCGGCAGGGGCGATGAAATCGGCGAGGCAGAGGGAGGTTGGGGAATGGGGAGCGGGGAGCGGAGAATGAGAAGCGGGGAGCGAGGAGCAGGGTTGCTGGCGGAGGAAGTGCAGCGTGGCGGTGTCGCCGGCGGGGAGGGCGAGCGTGAGGTCGTCGGTGCCGGCGGGGGCGGCGGGAAAAATGCCGAGGACGGCGCGTGGACGGTAGAGGTCGCCGGCAGCGAGCAACTCTTCGAGGACGCTCTGGGCGTCGGCGTAAAGTTGGCGGGCGGCTTCGCCGTGCTTCTCGTTTTCAAAGATGTGCGGGGGGCGTCCGCGCAGCGACCACGTGTGAAAAAACATTCCCCAATCAATGTAGGGCAGCACTGCGTCGAGCGTGATTTCGGGAACAACAACGCCGGTAGTGCTCGGTGCCGGCGGCGGTTGCGCGGCAAAGTCAGGGCGGAACCGGTGCTCACGCGCGAGAGCGAGCGTTTCCTGCGGCGGAGCCGCGCTTTCTGCCCTTTGCCCTTTGCCCTTATCCCTTTGCCCTTGTTCTTCCGCACTATCTCCCCGCTCCCCATTCCCCAGCAGCCGCGCGTAATCGTCCGCCACGAGCGAGGCGTCGGCGGTGTGCGCGACGCTGCCGGCGGGATAGAGCGGCGCGATTTTCAGCGCGGTGTGTTTCGCCGAGGTGGTGGCGCCGCCGATGCTCAACGGGCACCGGAAGCCCTGCCGTTGCATCTCGGCGGCGACGCGGCTCATCTCGTCGAGCGAGGGCGTGATGAGGCCGGAGAGCGCGACGATGTCGGCGCGGTGCTCGCGGGCGGCGGCGAGGATTTGCTCGCACGGAACCATCACGCCGAGGTCAACAACGGTGTAGTTGTTGCAGGCAAGGACGACGCCGACGATGTTCTTGCCGATGTCGTGAACGTCGCCCTTGACGGTCGCGAGCACGACGACGGGGCGGCGCGGCGCGGCACCGCCGGCGGCACCGGTGGCACTGCCGGCGGCGCCGTCCGCATCACCGGCGGCTTCAAAATAGGGCTGCAACTGCGCGACGGCCTGCTTCATCACGCGGGCGGATTTGACGACCTGCGGCAGAAACATTTTGCCGGCGCCGAAGAGTTCGCCGACGCGCTTCATACCGTCCATCAACGGTCCCTCGATGACGTCGAGCGGGCGGGCGGAGGCGAGCCGCGCCTCCTCAATGTCGCCGGCAATGAACTCGCCAACGCCCTTCACGAGCGCGTGCGCAATGCGCTCCGCCACCGGCAGCGCGCGCCACGGCGGGAGGGAGCGGGGAGCGGGGAACGGGGAGCGGGGAGGAAGTCCGGCGGCGTGAACGCCGTCAGCCCGACTGGAACCTTGCGCGCCGGCACCACCGGTGGCTGCCCTTTGCCCTTTGCCCTCATTCCTTTGCCCTTGTTCCTCCGCACTATCTCCCCGCTCCCCGCTCCCCGCTCCCCGCTCCCCAACAAATTCCACCAGCCGCTCCGTCGCGTCCGGTCGCCGGTTGAGCAGCACGTCCTCGACGCGCTCAAGCAGCGCCGGCTCGACCTCGGCGTAGTTCGCGAGCATTCCGGCGTTGACGATGCCCATATCGAGACCGGCGGCGATGGCGTGGTAGAGAAACGCCGCGTGCATCGCCTCGCGCACGGGGTTGTTGCCGCGAAACGCGAACGACACGTTCGAGATGCCGCCGCTGAACCGCGCCGCCGGCAGCCGCCGCTTCAACTCGCGCACCGCCTCGATGAAGTCCACCGCGTAGTTCGCGTGCTCCTCGATGCCGGTGCCGACGGTCAGCACGTTGCAGTCGAAAATGATGTCCTCGGCGGGAAATCCGTCGCCGGTAAGCAGCGCGTAGGCACGCTCGCAGATGCGGATTTTGTCGGCACGCGACGCCGCCTGCCCGCGCTCGTCGAACGCCATCACGATGACCGCCGCGCCGAACCGCCGGCACACGCGAGCGCGTTCGAGAAACCGCCGTTCACCCTCTTTGAGCGAGAGCGAGTTGACGACGCACTTGCCCTGCGCGCACCGCAGACCGGCGACGAGCACGTCCCACCGCGAACTGTCGAGCATCAGCGGCGCACGGGCGATGTCCGGCTCGGCGGCGAGCAGATTGAGGAAGCGCGTCATACACGCCGCGCCGTCGAGCAACCCCTCGTCGAAGTTGACATCAATGATGTTGGCGCCGTTCTCGACCTGCTGGCGGGCGATTGCGAGCGCGCCGTTGAAATCACCGCCGGCAACAAGTTTCCGAAACCTCGGCGACCCCGTCACATTCGTCCGCTCCCCAACCAGCAAAAACGGCGGCCGCGACAAAAGCGGTTTGACGGAATCTGTAATTGAGAATTGGGTCTCGTCCTCCGACTGCGCTGCCGGTGCCGGGTTTGTTGCGACGCCAAGTGCCTGCTTGACGTTGTCCGTGAGGTGCGCCACTCTCCGCAACAAGTCATCAAGCGGGACTGGATTTGATACAGCGGAAGTCGTCGCTGAACCTCCAGTCAACTGCCCTGAATGACTTGCGCGATTTGAACCCGCTCCCGCCAGAGCGGGTTCATCTTTTTGACGAATGCTCATCGCCTCAACGGAGTAGATTTTTGTGTCGGTATTGATATCGAAGTATTCCTTGAGGGTAATTTTGACGACAAACACGTCGCCGGCGAAAACCATCGGCGCAATATAGCGGTGAATAAATTTGATGTGTCGCTGACCAACAGGGGGCTTTGTGTCTTCGTGCGTAAACGCCAACTCGCTCCGCTCGAAAAGCACGTCGGCATTGGCGACAGCGTTGAAGTGTGCCGCCTTGTCCGTCAACTGCGCGACCGCCTTTCCGCTGAACATTTTTTGCAGCGATTTGCGCGAAATGACGCCGCGCGAGCCATCGCGAGCGTTGATGAGAATTTTTCCAACCACCGGTGCAATCGCCGCTTCCGCCTCCTGCTTGTTTCGCGCGGCGCGTGGCAGCGTGGCACGGGCGAGAATTTCGGAAGCACCGGCGGCGGCGCCGGCGCGGCCGGCAACGTCTTCCGCGAATTGCCACGCGGGCGAGTTGAGCGGTTCGAGGCCGGCGAGACGCAGGGCGGGCGCGAGGCGCGGCGGGCGGCGCGGCTTGCAGTGGCGGGTGGCGCGGACGATGGCGCGGATGTGCGCCGGCGTCGTGCCGCAGCAGCCGCCGAGGATGTTGACGATGCCCGCCTCGGCGAATTCGCGCAGCGCGGCGGCGGTGTCCTCCGGTCCCTCCGGGAATCCCGACGGCGCGAGCGGGTCGGGCAGGCCGGCGTTCGGGTGGCACGAGACGAGCGTGTCCGCCTTCGCCGCGAGTTCCTCGATGAAGGGGCGCATCTGCGTCGCGCCCAGCGCGCAGTTCATCCCGACGGAAAACGGCTCCGCGTGGCGGACGCTGTTCCAGAACGCCTCCGCCGTCTGCCCCGTGAGCAGCCGTCCCGACAAGTCGGCGATGGTGCCGGAGAGCATCACCGGCCACCGGCAACGCCGCGCGTCGAACTCCTCGGCAATGGCGACGAGCGCGGCCTTGGCGTTGAGCGTGTCGAAAATCGTTTCGACGAGCAGGACGTCCGCGCCGCCGTCGAGCAGCCCCGCGACCTGCTCGCGGTAAGCGACGCGCACCTGCTCGAACGTCACCTCCCGCGCGCCCGGGTCGGACACGTCGCGCGAGAACGACAGCGACCTGTTCGTCGGCCCGATACTGCCGGCGACCCAGCGCAACCGCTCCGGCTCCGCCCGCTCGAACTCCCGCGCCACCTCAACGGCGAGCCGCGCACCGGCGGCGTTCAACTCGTAAGCCGCCGCCTCGGTCGCGTAATCCGCCTGCCCGATTGTCGTGGAGCAAAACGTGTTCGTCTCGACGATGTCCGCGCCCGCCTCGAAATACTCGCGGTGGCACTGCGCGACCGCCGCCGGCAGCGTGAGGTTGAGAATGTCGTGATTGCCCTTGAGGTCGCGCGAGTGCGCCGCGAACCGCTCCCCGCGATACTGCTGCTCGGAGAACTTCCGTTGCTGCAACAGCACGCCCATCGAGCCGTCGAGATAGAGCAGCCGCTCCCGCGCCGCCGCTTCGAGTGCCTGCCCGCGCTCGGTCAACGGCAGCCGCTGTGTCGCCGGCGGCAAAGGCGGCTCTTGTGAAGGTTCGGGTTCCATGAGGGCAAAGATCGGAGCGTCCGAGCGCGCCGGCGGCGGCGCGCTACTTCTTGCGTTTTTTCTTCGCGCCACCGGCGGTGCCGGCGCCGGCGGTGAAGTCCACGACGTTCGCCGCAACCGGCTCGGCGGCGGCGCGGGCTTCTTCGAGGCGCATGCGGCGGCGGGTCACGAAGGTCTGGAAAATCGTGAGCACGTTCTGCACCGAGTAGTAGAGCATGAGCGCGGAGGGCATCCCGTAGCAGAGCACGGGGAACATCACCATCATGCCGTAGAAAATCATCTTCTGCTGTCCCTCGACGTTGGGCATCGGGGTCAACTTCATGTTGAGCAGCATCGTCGCGCCCATGAACAGCGGCAGGATGTGCAGAGGGAAGCCGAAGACGGTCTCCAGTCCGGGGATGACGTCGGGCATGGCGAGGTCGGGTATCCACAGGAAGGACTGGAAGCGCAGTTGCGCGAGCGACTGGAACGTGAAGAACAGTCCCGTGAAAACGGGGATTTGGATGAGCACCGGCAGGCAACCCGCGAAGGGGTTAATCTTGTTCTCTTGGTAGAGTTTCATCGTCTCCTGCTGCATGCGCTTGGGGTCGTCCTTGAACTTCTCGCGGATGGCCTTCATCGGCCCTTGGAACTTGCGCATCTTCTCGGCGCTGCGCTGCTGGGCGGTCACGAGCGGCCACGTGAGCGCCTTGATGATGATGGTCAGCAGGATAATCGCGAAGCCCCACGAGTTCGCGCCGCCGGCGGGAAAGAGCGAGTGCAGGAAGTCAAGCACGACCGTGAACGCCTTGCACAGCGGGTCCACCGAAATCACCCAGAAAAGCGAGGCGAACTGCACCGCCTTCTCCTGCCCGTGACCGAGGTTCGCGAGGCGCGAGTATTCGCGCGGGCCGACGAAGTATTCCGCCGCGAGCGACACCGGTTGACCGGGCTGCGCCGCCGGCAGCGCGAAGCCGAGGTCGCCGGTGACGGTGAACGGCGCGGGCGCGGCGCCGGGCGCGGGCGGGCGGGCGAGTTGCGAGATGCGGAACGTGGTAAGGAACTTCCGCGCCTCCGGCTCAAGGCGCAGGATGCCGGCGAAGTATTGGTTCGTGCACGCCACCCATTCGAGCGGGCGCGGCGCGCCGTAATCGGCGCCGGCGGGCACGCTCACGAAGGTCTTTGGCGCGCTCGCCCCGATGCCCAGAAAGCCGCTGCCGCCGGCGAGGTCGCCGATGGCGGTCTTGTGGAAGGACTCGCCGTCGAAGTGGTCAACGCCGAGGAACTGCGTGTCCGAGTAACTGCCCGTCGGCGGCAGCGCGCCGATGCTCAACCGGAACGGCGGGAACGCGAACGGCGCGCCACCGGCGGCGGCGAACTCCGTGCGCACCGAGACAAGGTGCGGGTCGCGCCGACCGGCGGCGACTTCCGCCGGGTCGGCGAGCGTGAACGTCCGCGTGATGCGCCCCGCGCCGTTCGCGCCGGCGGCGGGAATGTCGGCGGCGATGACCACGCTGCGCGCGTCCCGCGAGACGAGGCGGAACTTCGGCGTCCAGTTCGTCACCGGCAGCCCCGTGTTCGGGTCGTCGCCGCCCACGCTGCGAAAGCCCAGCGCGAGCGTCGCCGGCGACGGCCGGCAGTCCGGCGCATTGAACAGGAACGGCGTGTTCGCCGGCGCGTGCCGGTGCTCCAGCGCGTCCGCATGGCGCAGCAACGCGACGCTTTCAAGCCCGCCGCCGGCGAGCGCGATGTGCAACCGGATGTCCTCGTTCGCGAGCGTCACCACCGCTTCCTCGCCGACGGACGTGCCGGACGGCGCGGAACCGGACGCGGTTTTTTCTGCCGTCGTCGGTGCCGGTGCCGACGCCGAGGAAGCCGTTGCCGCCGGCGTTGCCGCCGGCGACTGCGCCGTTTGCGGCGTTTGCGACGCCGCCGGTGCCGGATTTTGCGCCGCCGGTGCGTTCACTACTGCCGCCGCCGGTGCCGGCGGATTTTGGGCTTGTTGCCCCTTGTTGTTGTGCCCGTTCCAAAAGAGGAGACCAAGGGCTGCCACGAGGACGGCGACGCCGATGGCTATGCTTTTTTTATCCATTAGTGCTTTTTGCGAAGAGAGGAGAAAATGGGCGCGAACGGCTTTCCGCGCGCCCCGAATTGCTGTCCCCGCAGGAAACCGCCGCCCTCCGTTTTTGGGAAGGGCAAACACCGCCGCCGCGCCGCCGCCGGTGCCGTCGGTGCCGCGCTCCTGCCGCGCCTCCGCCGCAAAATGCGCTTGCTCTTGGACGCCGCCGCCGGCACTGTGCGCGGCGTTAACACGAGCAACGGCGGGTTCGTCTATCGGTTAGGACAGAGCGTTCTCATCGCCCAAAGAAGGGTTCGATTCCCTTACCCGCTGCCACTTTTCCCCTCTGACCCGCGAACATCCCGTTCGTGGGTTTTTCGTCGGCACCACCGGCGGTGTTTGGCAAAGTGCCCCGACTTATGTCCGACAGCACCGCAACAAGCACCGCATTCACGCCAATTCCCGAAGACGCGCAGAACCGCGTCGCCGACATCGCGCTCGCAGAGTGGGGGCGCAAGGAAATCGCCGTCGCCGAGCACGAGATGCCCGGCTTGCTCGCAATCCGCCGCAAATACGCGCCCGAAAAACCGCTCGCCGGCGTTCGCGTCAGCGGCTCGCTGCACATGACGATTCAGACGGCGGTGCTCATCGAGACGCTGTGCGCGCTGGGCGCGGAGGTGCGCTGGGCGTCGTGCAACATCTTCTCGACGCAGGACCACGCTGCCGCCGCTATCGCCGCCGCCGGTGTGCCGGTGTTCGCGTGGAAGGGCGAGTCGCTCGCCGAATACTGGGATTGCACTCTGCGCGCGCTTTCGTTCGCCGGCGGCAAGGGGCCGCAACTCGTCGTGGACGACGGGGGCGACGCCACGTTGCTCATCCACAAGGGGCACGCGCTCGAACACGGCGACGCGGCGACGCTCGCGTGGCTCGACGCGCCGTCCGACAACGAGGAGGAGCAGGTCATCAAGGACCTCCTGCGCCGCGTCCACGCCGCCGACCCGACGCGCTGGACACGCACCGTCGCCGAACTGCGCGGCGTCTCCGAGGAGACCACCACCGGCGTCAAACGGCTCTACCGGATGGCGAAGGAGGGCGCGTTGCTCGTGCCCGCAATCAACGTCAACGACTCCGTCACCAAGTCGAAGTTCGACAACCTTTACGGGTGCCGCGAGTCGCTCGTTGACGGCATCAAGCGCGCCACGGACGTGATGGTCGCCGGCAAGGTCGCCGTCGTGTGCGGCTACGGCGACGTCGGCAAGGGCAGTGCGCAGTCGCTACGCGCGCTCGGCTGCACGGTGTGGATTACCGAGGTTGACCCGATTTGCGCGTTGCAGGCGGCGATGGAGGGCTACCGCGTCGTGACCGTCGAGGACACGCTGGGCGCCGCCGACATCTACGTCACGTGCACCGGCAACCGCGACATCCTGACCGTCGAGCACCTGCTCCGGCTCAAAGACCAAGCCATCGTCTGCAACATCGGGCACTTCGATAACGAAATCCAAGTCGCCCGCCTCGAACGCGCCGCCGGCGTCGTCAAGGACACCATCAAGCCGCAGGTTGACCGCTACACCGTCCCCGGCGGCCGGCAGTTGTTCGTGCTCGCCGAAGGTCGCCTCGTGAACCTCGGCTGCGCCACCGGTCACCCGTCCTTCGTGATGTCGAACAGTTTCTCCAACCAGACCCTCGCCCAACTCGACCTGTGGCGCAACCGCGACACCTACAAGCCCGGCGTCTATACGCTGCCCAAGCACCTCGACGAGGAAGTCGCCCGCCTGCACTTGGAGAAAATCGGCGCGCGCCTGACCACGCTCACCCCCGCGCAAGCGGACTACATCGGCGTCCCCGTCGAAGGTCCGTATAAGGCGGAGAACTACCGGTATTGA
>JAISSQ010000214.1 GCA_031273045.1 Puniceicoccales bacterium | reverse complement strand
TGGAACGGCGTGAGCGGCTTCAAATCCTCCGGCGCGACGCCCGCGCCCGTGTCGAGCGGCGCCGGTGCCGACAACGCCATGCCCGTCGCGGGGTCGTAGGGCAACGGCTGACCGGTCACGGGGTCGAACATGCCGGCGGCGGTGACGGGCATCGAGGGCATCGAAGGCGGCGACGGATAACTCGGCGCGGACGGTGCCACCGGCGCCACCGGTGCCGACGGTTCCGGCCAGCCCTGCGGCTGTTGCGGCCAACCCTGCGGCGGTGCCGGCGGCGGGTAACCTTGCGCTGGCGGCGGGTAACCCTGCGGCGGAGGATAACCTTGCGGCGGCGGAAATCCCTGAGGAGGCGGGAACCCTTGCGGCGGCGGGTAGTAACCCTGTTGGGGAGTGTTTGCAGGATACATGGGCGATGTGAATTTCGGGTGTTTTGGCGAAGAAGGAACGAAGCAACCACGCGCGCGGCAAAGTTTTATTAGAACGGAAAAATCGGGGCGTCGGGGCGTCGGGGCGAAAACGTCAGAACGGGAACGCCAGCCCCTGCTTCAGCGCGTCCGCCATGCGCGCCACCGGTAGCGTGGCGGCGACGTCGTGGACGCGCACCATCGCCGCGCCGCGCGCGATGCCCCAGACCGTCACGGCGTCGGTGCCGCGCTGGCGTTCGGGCGACGCCGGCAGCGGCGCGTTGAGAACGCGCCCTATGGTGGATTTGCGGCTCGCGGCGAGCAGAACGGGGAAGCCGAGCGCGGCGAACCGGTCGAGACGTCGCACCACTTCGAGGTTTTGCGCGGGCGTTTTCCCGAAGCCGAAACCCGGGTCGAGCCAGAGTTGCTCCGGCGCGACACCGGCGTCGAGCGCGCGGCGGACAAGCGCGCGGCACTCGTCCAGAAGCGTGCCCCAGAAGGCGTCGGCACCAGCGGAGAAACCACCGCCGCTGCCGGCTGCAATGGGCTGCTCGCGGTGGTGCATCAGAATCAGCGGCGCGCCGGTGGCGGCGGCGACGGCGATGGTCGAGCCGGCGATGTCGTTGAGGATGTCGGCACCGGCGGCGACGGCTTCGGCGGCGACCTCGGCGCGGCGCGTGTCCACGGAGAGCGGCATTTCGGGCAGGGCGCGGCGGACGGCGGCGAGAGCCGGCAACAAGCGCGCGAGTTCCTCGCCGACGGTGAGCGGGACGTGTCCCGGGCGCGTGGACTCGGCGCCGAGGTCAAGAACGTCGGCGCCGGCGGCGGCGAGTTCGCGGGCACGCGCGACCGCCGCTTCCGGCGAGGCGCACAGCCCGCCGTCGGAGAACGAGTCGGGCGTCAGGTTGAGAATGCCCATGATGAGCGTCCGCCCGCCGCCGGTGGTGGTGTTTGGCGCGGGGAGGGGGCGTCCGTGCGGGCTTCGCCAGTGTGTTTTTGGCGGCTCCATGGGAATTGCGGAGGGGGCGGCGGCGCGCCTCACCCGCGCAACTCGGTGCTCTCGGCGAGGTCGGTGCCGCGCCGGTGGCGGTAAACGGCGATGATGAGGGCGAGTCCGACGGCGGCTTCGGCAGCGGCGACGGCGATGGAGAAGAGGGCGAAGATGACGCCGGCACCGGCGGCGGTCACGGTTTCAGCACCGGCGGCGGCACCGCCGGTGGTGGCGGTGGCGGTCGCGGGCAGGTGCCGCCAGAAGGCGATGAAGTTGATGTTCGCGGCGTTGAGCATGAGTTCGACGCCGAGCAGGACGAATATCGCGCCGTTGCGTGAAAACGCCGCGCCAAGTCCGACGCAGAACAGCAGCGAGGAGAAAAGCAGGCAGAGGTGAAGCGAGTTCATGTGTGTGCGGGGATAAGGAAGTTTCAGGCGGCGTTGCCGGTGGCGGTGTCGGTCTTCGGCGAGGCGGCGAGCAGAACCGCGCCGAGCAGGGCGACGGTCAGCAGGACGCCGGCGGCGAGCAGTTCGGGGATGTATTTTTCGACCAGCGAGCGGCCAATGGCGGCGACGGCGCGCTCCGGCACCACCGGCGGCGGCGGTTGCGAGGGGTTCCACACCTTGGCGGCGTCACCGGCGGCGACGCCCGCCGGCGCGACGGCGTCAAAGGGCGTATTCAGCACGGCGGCGACAAGCGTCACCGCCACCGCCGCCGCGACCACCGCGCCCGGAACGGAGAGTTGCGCGCGAACCGGTTCCGGCGCGCCGCCGCCGGCGCGGGTCAGCAGCACGGCGAAGAGCGCGACCATCGAAATCGCGCCGACATAGACGAGCACTTGCGCGAACGCGATGAACTGCGCGTCCGCCCAAAGGTAAAAGGCGGCGACGCCGAACCATGCCGGCACGAGCAGAAGGGTCGCGTGAACGATGCCGCGCAACGACAGCGCGACGGCGGCGGTGGCGATGGTTGCGACGGCGACGAGGCACAGGGCGGCGTTGGACAGGAGGAGTTCCATGCGGAACGCCGACGGTGCGAACCCGCGCCGAAAAGACAATAAAAAGCCAACTTTTTCCTCGCCAGCACCGGCACCGCCGGCAATCTGCCGGTCAACACTCCAACGTCCCGAAAAGACCCGAATTCCGCCCCGAAAACCGACATGAAAACCGTTTTGGAAAACGCCATGAAGAACATCGCGAAAGCACTGAAATGCGCAGTTTTGTTTTGTGCCTGCGCCGCAGCCCTTGCCGCCGGCACGCTGGCGTTCGCGCCCGACGCCGCCGCGCAGCAACGCTCCGCCTCCGGCGGTTTCTCCGGCGGACGCCGCACCGTCAACCCCGCCGGCACCGGTGCCGCCGGAGCCGACGGTCAGAACGCCGAGGCGCTCAACATCCGCTTCTCCATCGTCTCGCTTTCCAGCGACATCCGCGACGTCGTCTTCAACCAAGGCGGCACGCGCCCGACCCCGTTGCGCGTCATCCCGAGCAGTTTCAAGCCCGCGCCGACGCGCTACACCGGTCCCTCGCCCCTCGTGCTTTACAAGGAGAAGCGCGACGAGAACGGAGCCATCACGCAGGTTCCCATCGCGGAAATCACGCCGCCGGCGTCGAGCGGGGACTTCTTCGTCCTGCTGCGCCGCGTTCAGGGTGCGCAGGAACGCTATCAGGCGATGACCGTGCCGGACGCCTTCACGCGCGACGGTGCCAACAAATGGCTCATCGTGAGTTTTTCCGACAAACGGCTCGCCGCCCGCTTCACGCCGGAAAACGGCGGCAAACCGGTGGTGCTCGACATCCTGCCGCGCGGCCGCGCAACCGTCGGCTTCGGCACGAAGGAGACCTACGTCCTCGGCGAGGTTTACCAACTCATCACCGAGAAGGGGAAACAGGCGTGGCGCCTCGGTCACTCGACGCGCTACGAGTTCACCCCCGGCTCCGCCAAAACGTTCATCTACTACCCGAACCCGAACGACCCGAACCACCTGCAAATCAAGGGGCTTTACAGCCCGAAATGGGTCGAGGAAAAGCCGGCGGGGTCGGGCGGAAGCCGCCGCCGGTGAGCACCGCCGGTGACGCCCCCGCGCCGAAAACCGGCTTGCGTTTCCGGCGCGCGACCGTTTCCCTCCCCGCCCTCAAATCAGACACCAGCACACCATGTCCCAGCACAACAGTTTCAAGGCCACAGCCGCCGCCGGCGCTTCAAACCGCACCGTCCTCAAACGCTTCGAGCGCGTCGAACTGCTCAAAAAGCGCGGTCAATGGAAGGACAAGACCCGCGTCGTCGGGCTGCCCAAGACCAAGCCGGACGTGTAATTCATCCGCTCCATTCGCTGACAAGCCCCTCCGCAAAACACGGAGGGGCTTGCCGTTTCCCAGCATGACACACCCGTTTAACAGCCCGTTCGGATTGCGAAACCGCGCCGCCCCGCCGGAGGCGCGCATGGACACTCTGCCGCTCTTCACCGTCCTGCTGCTCGCCCTGCTGCTCACCCTCGCCGGCTCGCGCTTCATCTACGCGCCCGGACTGCTCGCCTCGCTCGAAGACGAAACCGCCGCCGGCACCGTCACCGGCGGCGCGATTGCCACCACCGGTGCCACCACCGGTGCCGCGCCCGCGCCCGTTCTGCCGCGAAGCACAAGTCCCGCGCTCGCCGGCGTCGCCACACAGGCGACCCTCGTCCTGACCACGCGCGCGGACATGGCGTTTTTCGACGGACGCCGCTACCGCATTGAGGGCGACGAACTCGCCAAGGCGCTCGCCGCCGCCGCCGGTCGCTGGCCGGTGCTGCTACTCAAACTCGACCGCACCGTCACCGTTGACCGCCTCGTGCGCCTGCTCGACATCGCCCGCGACGCCGGCTTCCGGCAGGTCAATTTCGCCGCCGAAGACGCCCGTTCCGCGCCCGCGCCCGCTTCGAGGTAGTCCGCAAGAAAGCCGGAAACGCCCCCGCCCCGCCCTTTCAGGACTGTCCGTCGTCCGAGGAGGCAGCCCGCGCGTTCGCGCCCTCGCCGCGCGCGAGCGCGACCTGACCGGTGCGGGCGAGTTCGAGAATGCCGTAGGGTTCGATGAGCCCCAGAAACGCGCTCGCCTTCCCCTCGTTGCCGGTGAACTCGATGATGAGCGAAGCGGGCGAGACATCTATGATTTTGGCGCGAAACAGGTCAGCCAACTCGATGATTTCCGAGCGCGTGCGCTTGTCCGCCGAAACCTTCACAACAACGAGTTCGCGCGCCACGTGCTCGACCCCCGTGTAGTCCTCGACCGTGATGACGTTCACGAGTTTGCCCAGCGCGCGCACGCAACGGTCCAGCGCGTGCTCGTCGGCGATAACGGTCGCCGTGATGCGCGAAAGCGTCGGCACGTGCGTCGGTCCGACGTTGAGGGTTTCGATGTTGAAGCCGCGTCCGCTGAGCATGCCGGCGACGCGCACAAGGACGCCGAAACGGTTTTCGACGATGGCGGATAAGGTGTGACGTTCCATGTTTCTTTTTTTTCCTGCTTTTTCGGGCGTTTTTGCCCGCCGGCGGCGCGAAAGCGGTGGTGGGCGAAGAGGGACTCGAACCCCCGACCTTCCCGATGTAAACGGGACGTTCCAACCAACTGAACTATTCGCCCGTCCCCGCGCCGACCGGCGTGCGAAACGTCCGCGCAGGGTGCGCCGGCAGCGCGCCGAGGCAAGATTGCATTCGGGGCGCGCTGCGCGAAAACGCTCCGCGCGGGCGCGCGCTCACGAGGTTTTGCCGGCGGCGGCGAGACGTTTCAGACGGGCGGCGGCGGCGCGCTCGCGAATGGCGTGCGCAGCGTCGGGCAGAGGCGCGTCGGACTCCGGCGGCAACTCACGGACGCCCGACTGCGAATGCGCTGCCGGTGGCGACTGCGGCGTCTGCGCCGGAACCGCCGCCGGTGCCGCCGGCGCGACGGGAACGACCGGCATCGCCGGTGCCATCGGCTGCGCCATCGCGGGCTGCATTGCCACCGGCACCGCGCCACCGGTGCCCAGCGCGGCGAGGATTTCCGGCGGATAGAAGGTCTGACCGGGGATTTCCTGCTCCAAGAGCGGCGCGGCGGGACGCCCAAAAACCGACGCCGACAGGAACGGCCGCCCCGTGTTTTGCACGACTTGCACGGCGCGGTCGTCCCACAGTTCGAGCATGGAAAAGTCCTTGGCGTTGGTGACTTCGAGGTCGGGCAACCCGTGTTTAAGGAGCCACCGTTTGATGGCGGGGATGCTTCCCTTGTTCACGGCGCGCGCCGTGAAAATTTTTACGCGGTAGCCGTTCGCGAGCCAGTGCCGCACGCGAGCGAGCATCACCGGCACCGGTTCCCCGACGAAATCCAGTCCCGCCCACTGACCGCCGACGGCGAGCGTGCCGTCGAGGTCCACGCCAATCCACGGGCGACCGCCGGAACCTTCGGCGTCGGGCGGCGGCTTTTGCTCCGGCTGGCGTTCGACCGGCAACGGCTCGGCGAAGACGGCGGCGGAGGCGGAGGCATCGGCGCCGCCGAAACCAAACAGGCGGCGGATGAAGCCCCAGAAACCGCCGCCACCGGTGGCACCGCCGGTGGAGTTTTCCGCGCCGCCGGCGGGAAGGTTCGCAAAAAGCGGCGGTGGCGGAGACGGAGATGGTGGCGGAGATGGCGGCGCGGCGCTGGGAGCGCGGGTCTCCTGACCCGCATCGAGGGTCGCGGGTATCTGCCCTGCGGCATCTTCCGGTTGCGGGTCGGAGCCCTGCGTTTCCGGGGGCGGCGCGTCCGTCACCGGTGGTGTTTCGGTGCCGGTGTGGCGGCGGGCGACGAGGCGTCCGATGGTCGCGCGCGGCGGCGACCATGCCGCGACGGAGAGCGAACCCCACGGGTCGGACAAAACGGGGTCGGCGGCGGGCGGGCGCGCCTCGCCGCCGGCGGTGTTTTCGCCACCACCGGTGCCGGCGCTTTCGGCGGTGCCGGCGGCGGATTCGTCCGTGTCCGTGTTCATGGTTGGCGGGGAGGAAGGGGATTGGGCGCGACCGCCGGCGGTGCGCGGAAGTTCAGGCGGCGGTGCCGGCGGCGCCGGCGGCGACGATTTCAACGGCGGCCTTCACGCGCTTGGCGATTTCGTCGAAGCGCCCGTCGCGCAGGTCCGCCGCCGGCGCGAACCAGCCGCCGCCGACGGCGGTGACGTTTTTGAGCGCGAGGTATTCGGGGAGCGTCTTTTCGGAGATGCCGCCGGTGGGGATGAATTTCACGTCGGGCAACGGACCGGCGTAGGCCTTGAGGGTCGAGACGCCGCCGAAGTTCGACGCCGGAAAGAACTTCACCGTTTTCACGCCGTAGCGGCCGGCGAGTTCGATTTCGGTGGGCGTGACGCAGCCCGGCGTGACGGGCACGCGCACGTCGTCGCGCCCGCACCATTCGAGCACCGCCGGCGCGCACGCCGGGGTCACGAGGAAGCGCGCGCCGGCGTCAACGGCGCGCTTGGCGTCGTCCACGCTGCGAATCGTCCCCGCGCCGACGAGCAGGTCGCCGCGCGCGGCGAGGGCTTTGACGCATGCGAGCGCGGCGGGCGTGCGCAGGGTCAGTTCGGCGAGCGGCAGCCCGCCGGCGAGAAGCGCTTCGGCGAGCGGCGCGACGTGCGCCGGCTCCTCGACGGTGAGAATCGGCAGGAGGCGGCGTTTCGCCAGTTCGGCGAGAGGGTGCGAAAAAAGTGAGAACGGCATGTCTTCGGAATTCCTGTGGAAGCGGGGCTTGAACTCCAAAACCGCCGGTAACGCAAGGCGCGCCTTAACGCGCGACGAGGTTGAGCAGCAGTTGCGGGCAGACGCCGAAGAGCAGCATGAGCGCGGCGAAGACGCCGAGGGCGACGCGCTCGCCGGCGGTGAGGTCGCCCACGCTCGCGGCGCCGGCACCGGCGGCGGGTCCGTGGAACACTTTCTGCCAGAAGGTCAGCAGGAAGACGGCGGTCGCGAGCAGACCGAGCGTCGCCGCCGCCGCCGCCCACGGGGCGAGGGCGAAGACGCCTCGGAAAATCAGGAACTCGCCGGCGAAGCCGTTCAGCCCGGGCAGTCCGAGCGAGGAGAAGAGCGCGACGCCGCACAGCAGGGCGAACACCGGTGCCTTCGCGCGCAGCCCGCCGAAATCGCCCGTTCCGCGCAGCCCGCCGGAACGGCTTTCCAGAACGCCCGCGCAGAAGAAGAGCGCCGCCGCCGAAAGACCGTGGTTGAACATTTGCAGCCACGCGCCGTTGAGGGCGGATGCCACCGCCGGCGCGTCACCGGCGGTGCCCGCGCCCAGCGCCGGTGCCGCCGCGAAGAGCGCGAGCAGGCAGTAGCCAAGGTGGTTCACAGACGAGTAGGCGACCATGCGCTTGATGTCGCGCTGGCGCAGCGCGGCGAACGCGCCCAGAAGCACGCCGCCGAGCGCGAGCACGAGCAGCCACGGCGCGCACGCCGCGAGTTGCGCGGGAAACACCGGCGCGAGGACGACCATGAAACCGAACAAGCCCATCTTCGACATCACCGCCGTCAGGAAAATCGAGACGCCCGCCGGTGCCTCCGCGTAGGTGTCGGGCAGCCACGTGTGCAGCGGGAAGAGCGGCACCTTGACCGCCAGACCGAGCAGCACGCCCAGAAACGCGAGCAACGGCGCCTCCGCGCCGAAACGCGCCGCGAGCGCCGCCGCGCCGCCGTCCGCCAGTGCCGCGAAGTCCCACGTTCCCGTCGCCGCGAACAGCGCGGCGAAGCCGGCGAGCATGAACGCGCTGCCGCCGACGGTGTAGATGACGAACTGCATCGCGGCGCGGGGCGCGCCGGCACCGCCCCAAAGTTTCACGAGGAAAAACGCCGGCACTAACGACAGTTCCCAGAACAGGAACCACGCAAAGAAATTGCGCGACAGGAACACGCCCAGCGCCGCGCTCTCCATGAGCAGAAAGAGCGTGTTGAACAGCAGCGGGCGCGCCACGGCGCGCGAGGCGTAAAGTGCCAGCGGGGCGACGGCTCCGGTGAGCGCGACCATCAGCAGCGCTTTCCCGTCGAGCACGAGCGAGTAGTCAATGCCGAGGAAGGCATCGGCACCGGCGACACCGGAACCGGTGACGAGCGCGGGCGAGGCGCCGCCGCGCAACAGATACGCCGCCAGAACGAAAATGAGCGGGAGTGCCGACGCCGCCACCGCGTAGGGCAACGAAGGGTTTTTCGGCGCGTCGCCCTCGGTCTCGGCGCGGGCGAACGCGCCCTTCGCCACGAGGTCGCAACCGAGCGCCAGCGCGAAGAGCGCGGGGGCGACAAGCGCCAGAAGCGGCACCATGGAGGGAATCATCGGCGCGTCGGCGGCGGCGCTGCCGGCGGCGGCGGCGGAAATGGCGGAGACCGGAACTGTCGGGAAAATGCTCATGAGCGAGGGCGGATGTGCGTGCGGAAACGGTGCGGGAAACGGTGCGGCGCGCGGGGCGTCGGGAGTGCCCGCGCAGGTAAGTCATTTGCTTTCGGGAGACAAGGCGGCAGGCGCGGCGGCACCGGCACCGGCGGCGGCACCGGCGGTTCCGCCGAGGTGGAACGCGGCGTGCACGGCGCGGACGGCGGCGTCCGCCTTCGCGGGGTCAACCGCCACGGCGATTTTAATCTCCGAGGTCGTGATGAGGTCGCAGTTCACGCCGGCGTCGGCGAGCGCGCCGAAGAGCGTTCCGGCGACGCCCGGATGGGAAATCATTCCCACGCCGACGATGGAGAGTTTCGCCACCTCGCCGGCGGAGCGGACGGTGCCGCCGCCGAGGCGCGCCAGCACGTCGCCGACGACCCGTTCGGTCGCCGCCAGCGCGTCCGTGTTCACCGAGAAGGTGAGGTTGGCGCGGCCGCCGGTGCCGATGTTTTTGATAATCATGTCCACGCTCAAACCGGCGTCGCCCAGCGCGTTGAACACCGCCGAGAACGCCGCCGCGTTGTCGGGCAGGTCGCTGACGGTGACGCGCGTCTGGGAGCGGTCGAGCGCGACGCCGGCGATGACGGCGTCCTCCATGTTGGCGCGTTCGGCGCGCCGGGGGTCGAGGTTTTTCACGATGGTTCCGGGTTGGTCGTTGAATGAGGAGCGGACTTCAAAGGGGACGTTGTATTTCTGGGCGAACTCGACGCTGCGCGCCTGCATGACCTTGGAGCCGCTGCTGGCGAGTTCGAGCATTTCCTCGTAGGCGATTTCGGGGAGTTTGCGCGCGTCGAGAACCACGCGCGGGTCGGCGGTATAGACGCCGTCAACGTCGGTGAAAATCTGGCACAGGTCGGCGTGGACGGCGGCGGCGACGGCGATTGCGGTGAGGTCGCTGCCGCCGCGGCCGAGCGTGGTGACCTCGCCGGTGTCGTCGCTCACGCCTTGGAAGCCGGCGACGATGACGACTTTTCCCTCGTCGAGGCGCTGCGGGATGTCGCCGCCGGTGACCTTCGCGATTCGGGCGCGCGTGTGGAGGGCGTCGGTGAAGATTCCCGCGCGCGCGCCGGTTCGCGAGCACGCCGGCACGCCGATGGCGTGCAGCGCCATGCTCAAAAGCGCGATGGTTTCCATTTCGCCGACCGCCAGCAGGGCGTCCATCTCCCGCTCGTCGGGCGTCGGGTGCAGTGCCCGCGCCCGCGCGATGAGTTCGTTGGTGACGCCGCTTCGCGCCGAGACCACCACCACCATGCGGTGTCCGCGCTGCCATTGCGTTTTGACGCGCGCGGCGACGTTCTTGATTCGGTCAACGTTGGCGACGGAGGTGCCGCCGTATTTTTGGACGATTAGGGACATGAAGTCGTGAGTGGGGCGCGCGTCCGTTTGCGCGCCGGCGGCGGTTTTCGCGCCGCCACGGGCGCCGGGGCGCGAGTGCGGCGGCAAGATTCCGCACCGGCGGCGGACTGTCAAGTTCGCGCCCCGAAACGGCGGGCGTTCAGCGCAGGGCGGCGGCGACGGCGGCGAGCAGTTCGGGGGTCGGGAAGAGGAAGGCGTCGTGCCCGGCGTCGGTCTGCAACTCGCAATACTCCGCCACGCCGCCGGCGGCGCGGAAGGCGTCGGCGACCGCGCGGCTTGCCGCCGGCGGGTAGAGCCAGTCCGAGGAGAACGCGAGCATTGAGACGCGCCCGCCCTGCCCCGCGAACGGGGTGAGCGCCGCCGTCAGGTCACCGCCGGTGCGCTCCGCCAAGTCGAAGCGGTCGGTCGCCCGCGTGATGGTGGCGTAACTGTTCGCGTCGAAGCGGCGGACGAATTTCTCCCCTTGGTGGCGGAGGTAACTTTCGACCTCGAACATGCCGGAGTCGCGCCGCTGGCGTCCGAAGCGCCGCTCCAATTTTTCGGGGCACAGGTAGGTGATGTGTCCGAGCATGCGCGCGACCGCCAAGCCCGCCGCCGGCGGCGTTTCCGGCGCGTAGCGGCCGCCCTGCCACGCGGCGTCGGCGGCAATCGCGGCGCGCCCGACGACGTTGAACGCGATTGCCTGCGCGCCCTGCCGCGCCGCGCACGCGAGGGCGGCGACGTTCGCCACCTCGCCGGGGAATTCCGACGCCCAGTGCAGTCCCTGCATGCCGCCGAGCGAGCCGCCGATGACGGCGTGGAGGCGGCGCACGCCCAGCGCGCGCACGAGGAGACGTTGCGCGCGAACCATGTCGCCGACGGTGATTTCGGGGAAATCGGGACCGTAGGCGGCACCGGTGGCGGGGTTCGGCGAGCACGGACCGGTGCTGCCGCGGCAGCCGCCGAGGACGTTCACGCCGATGATGAAAAAGCGAGCGGGGTCGAGCGGGCGACCGGCGCCGACAAAGCCGTCCCACCAGCCCGGCTTCGGGTCGTCGGGCGCGTAACGCCCCGCGACGTGGTGGTCGCCGGTGAGCGCGTGGCAGACGAGGACGGCGTTGTCACCGGCGGCGTTGAGCGCGCCGTAGGTCTCGTAGCGCAGCGTGAGTGCCGGCAGCGCGCCGCCGAGTTCGAGCGCGAACGTCCCCGGAAAGACAATGTCGTGGAAGGCGGGAGCAATGTCGGGGGAAACGGTGGTGTCGTCGTCGGTCATTCCGAAAGGGAGAGTTCGCGCCGCCCAAAATGCCGCTCCGCCCGTGATTTGAAAGGCGCGATTGGCGGGCGGAGGCGGGGCTCGCACCACCGGCGGCGGAACCATTCGCGGCGCGCCCATGTCCGCTGCCGCCGTGAACCGCCTCTCCTTCCTCTCCCTGCTGACGCCCCTGCTCGCGCTGCCCGCGCTGCCGGCAACGCGCGCCGCCGGTGCCGCCACCGGCACCGCCGCCGGTGACAAGAAACTCATCCCGACGGAGGACATTTGCGTCCGCGACCCGTTCATTTACGCCGACCCGAAGAGCGGCACTTACATTCTCTACGCGCAGTCCGAAAACCGGCGCGGCAGCGGCTACAAGGGCGTCGAGGCCTACACGAGCACCGACCTGAAAAACTGGACGCCGCCGCGCCGCGTGCTCGACCTCGGCGCGCTCGGCATCGCGAACCGCGCCACGTGGGCACCGGAGATGCACGCCTACAAGGGCGCGTTCTACCTTTTCACGACGCTCACGTTCGCCGGCGGTGCCGCTCCCGCGAAATCGGCGCGCGTCCGCCACGGTCGCGGCACGTGGATTTTCAAGAGTTCCTCGCCGCTTGGTCCGTTCAAGCCACTCAAGGACGGACCGCACACGCCGCCGAAATGGATGGCGCTCGACGGCACGCTGCACGTTGAGCGCGACGGCACGCCGTGGTTCGTTTTCTGCCACGAATGGGTGCAGGTCGGGGACGGCACCATCGAAGCGGTGCCGCTCAAGCGCGACCTTTCCGACGTTGCCGGCGAGCCGGTCACGCTGTTCCGCGCCAGCGTCGCGCCGAGGGTTCGGCCGAACCTGCGCGTCACCGACGGTCCGTTCCTCTACCGCAGTCCGAAGAGCGGCGCGTTGCTCATGATTTGGTCAACGTTCCTCACCGGCAGTGACTACTGCGTGCTCGTGGCAAAGTCCGAAAGCGGCACGGTTCTCGGACCGTGGCGCGGGCACACGCCGCTCTACACCAAGCACGGCGGGCACGGGATGCTGTTCAGGACGTTCGAGGGGAAGCCGCCGGCGGCGGGTCTCGCGCCCGGGCAACTCACGCTTTCGCTGCACCAGCCCAACAGTCCGGGCGGGAAGGAACGGTTGCGCCTGTTCCCGATTCGCGACACCGGCGACGGGCTGGAATTGGCGAGTTAGCGAAATGAGAATTCGCACAGACCGCCGGCGGTGGTCGGGATGTCGTAGTCGGTGGTGGCGGGGACGCCGGGCGGGGTGAGTTTTGGGCGACCGGCGTCGGAGATTTCGGGGACGAGGGTCGCCGGTAGCGCGAAGAAGGGGTTCGGGTTCGCGGTGCCGGCGGCGACGGGGGAGAGCGGCTTGCCGGCGGCTTCCGGCGCGGTGCCGGCGGCGACGCTCCGCGCGTGAACGCGCGGCACAGAACTTTCGCCGAGCAGTGTGTTGGCGATGCGCAAGCGGAGGTTTCCGCCGAGGTGGCTCTTGATTTTCAGTTTGGTGAGTTTGCCGTCTTTCCACGCGAGTTCTTCGATGGTGAAGCCGCCGCGGGCGCGGAGACCGGCGACGCTGCCGCCGCGTTTCCATTCGTCGGGTAGTGCGGGGAGGATGTGGACGGCGCCGTCGTGGCTTTGGAGGAGCATTTCGGCGATGCCGGCGGCGCAGCCAAAATTGCCGTCAATCTGGAACGGCGGGTGGGCGTCGAAGAGGTTGGGGTAGGTGCCGCCGGCGCCGCGTTTGCTGGGTTTGAGTTGGTCGGTGATGAGTTTGTGGGCGCGGTTGCCGTCGAGGAAGCGCGCCCAGAGGCAAACTTTCCAGCCCATTGACCAGCCGGTGGAGGCGTCGCCGCGGCGGTTGAGTGAGTTGCGGGCGGCGGAGAAGAGTTCGGGTGTGCGCAGGGGGGAGATTTGCCAACTTGGGAAGAGGCCGTAGAGGTGGGAGACGTGGCGGTGGTGGGTCTCGGCTTTGTCGTCCCAGTCAAAGAACCATTCCTGCAACTGTCCCATTTTGCCGATTTTCATCGGGACGAGGCGGGCGCGTTTTGCGCGGAGTTCGGCGGCGAACTCGCTGTCAACGCCAAGGGCGTCGGCGGCGTCGGCGGTGTTTGTGAAGAGTTCAAAGGCGATTTGGTTGTCCATTGTGACGCCGTAGGTGACGGCGATTCCGTTGCCGATGTTTTCGGGCGAGATGGAGGGGGAGATGACGAGTTGTTTCTTTGACGGTTCTTCGCAGAGGAGGTCGTTGTAGAAGAGGGCGGCGCCTTTCAGGACGGGGTAGATGTCGCGCAGGAAATCTTTGTCGCCGCCGAACAGGTATCGTTCCCAGAGGTGTCGCGAAAGCCACGCGCCGCCGCTTGGCCAGATGCTGAAACGGCCGGCGTCAACGGGGCCGGTGACACGCCAGAGGTCGGTGTTGTGGTGGGCGACCCAGCCGCGCGCGCCATACATTGTTTTGGCTGTGGCGGCACCGGTGACGGCGAGTTCTTTGAGCATTTGCACGAGCGGCTCGGTGGTCTCGGTGAGCGCGGCGACTTCCGCCGGCCAGTAGTTCATTTCGGTGTTGATGTTGATTGTGTATTTGCTGTCCCAAGACGGGACGAGTTGGTCGTTCCAAAGTCCTTGGAGCGTCGCCGGTTGTCCGCCGGGTTGCGAGGCGGAGATGAGCAAATAACGTCCGAAGTTGAAATAGAGCGCGACGAGCGCAGGGTCTTTCGTTTTCGCAAAATTCACAACGCGGTCGGCGGTGGTTTTGCTAATGGTGTCGGTGGAGGGACCAAGGTCGAGGGCAACGCGGTTGTAGAGTTTTGTGAAAAGTTCGTGGTGACGCTCCATGGGGAGGGCAAAACTTTTCATAAGCGGCATAGCGTCGCCTTTTTTAGGACCAAGTCCTTCGAGGTGTTGTTTTGCAAGCGCGTCGGGGTCGTTTGAGAGGTCGTCGTAGCGTTTGTAATTGGTGGCAATTGCGATGAGAAAGAAAACAGTTTTCGCGTTGGAAACTTCGATTTTGTCGCCCTTGACCGCAAGCGTTCCGCCTTCATGGAGAATCTTGACGCGCGTTGTGAATTTGATTTTTCCCTCGACGCCTTCGTGACTGCTGCCGGTGCCGCGCAGAACAATCGTGTCGCCGTCCTCAACGGTGATGGTTTGGTTTTTGTGCGGCGATTTCAAACTCGCGCTAAATGAGATTCTTGAGAGTTCGGAATGGATTAAATGCAGAATAAAATCGCTGCCAAGCGGAGCGAATGTGCCGGAGAAAAACTCGTCCGTTTTTCCGCTTTCGTCGGTTTCGTCGTATGCGGTGGCAGCACCGCCTTCACGCATAAAGAGCAAACGCTTGTAGTCGGAGATTTTGCGCCCCTTCGGGAACTCGATAAAGAGGTCGCCGACGGTCTGATAAGGCATTCCTTGACCGAAGAGTTTTGTGCGACCGCGCTCGGTGGCGACGGTGTTGTAAGCGAGTTCCTGCGCCTCGCGGTGTTTGCCGGCGAACATCAGTTCGCGGATTTTGGGCAACGCGGCGAGCGAGTCGGGGCTGTTGTTGTGATAGGGCGAACCGGCCCAAAC
>JAISSQ010000095.1 GCA_031273045.1 Puniceicoccales bacterium | reverse complement strand
GTCTGGGACGCCCACGCCGTCCGCAAACTGCCCAACGGGCAAACGCAACTGCTCATCGGCACACATCTCATTCACGAAGTCACCAGCCCGCAGGCGTTCGGAATGCTGCGCGACCTCGGACTGCCGGTGAAATACCCGCAGCGCACCTTCGCCACCGCCGACCACATCGTCCCGACCGACAACCGCGCCGAACCGTTCGCCGACGCCACCGCGCAGGCGATGCTCGCCGAACTGCGCCGCAACTGCGCCGCCAACGGCATCAAGTTTTTTGACATCACCGGCGGCTGCCAAGGCATCGTCCACATGGTCGGCCCCGAACAAGGCATCACGCAGCCCGGAACGACCGTCGCCTGCGGCGACTCGCACACCGCCACCCACGGCGCGTTCGGCGCAATCGCCTTCGGCATCGGCACCAGCCAAGTGCGCGACATTCTCGCCACGCAGACGCTCGCCATGTCGCCCCTCAAAGTGCGCCGCATCAACGTCAACGGCGCCCTCTCGCGCGGCGTCTATGCCAAGGACGTCATCCTGCACATCATCCGCCTCCTCGGCGTCAACGGCGGCCTCGGTCACGCCTACGAATACGGCGGCGACGTCTTCGACCGCTTCACGTGCGACGAGCGGATGACCGTCTGCAACATGTCCATCGAAGGCGGTGCGCGCTGCGGCTACGTCAACCCCGATGACACCACCTTCGCCTACCTCAAAGGCCGCCCCTACGCACCAGCCGCCGGCGCCGAGTGGGACGCAGCCGTCGCCCGCTGGCGCTCCTTCGCGAGCGACCCGGGCGCCGATTACGACGACGTTGTTGACATCGCCGGCGCCGACATCCGCCCCACCGTCACGTGGGGCATCAACCCCGGTCAAGCCCTCTTCATTGACGAGAAACTCCCCGCCCTCTCGACCTTCACCGGCGCCGCCCGCGCCACCGCCGAAGAGGCCTACGCCTACATGAAACTCCGCGAAGGCGCCCCCATCAAAGGCACCAAAATCAACGTCGCCTTCCTCGGCTCGTGCACCAACGGCCGCCTCAGCGACCTGAAAGAAGCCGCCCGTCTCGTCGCCGGTAAACACGTCGCCGCCGGCGTTCGCGCCCTCGTCGTCCCCGGCTCCCAAATCGTGGACGCCCAAGCCCGCCAAATCGGACTCGACAAAGTTTTCCGCGAAGCCGGTTTCGACTGGCGCGAGGCCGGCTGCTCAATGTGCCTCGCGATGAACGCCGACAAATTGCGCGGCGACGAACTGTGCGCCAGTTCCTCGAACCGTAACTTCAAGGGACGCCAAGGTTCCCCCACCGGTCGCACCATCCTGATGAGTCCCGCAATGGTCGCCGCCGCCGCCCTCACCGGCGAAATCAGCGACGCCCGCGAGGTCTTCGCCTCCGACCTCTAACGAGGCGGCAGGAAATAGTTCCGTTGCCGAGGAGAGATGGGGTATCGCAGGTGCTCCATCACCTTGAGCAGGTCTTCCCAGACGACGCGCTTGGAGGCGTTCGAGTTGCTGCGCAAGAGGTAGGACGGGTGGTAAGTCGGCATGAGCGGGATGCCGGCGAACTCGCGCCACTGCCCGTGGAGCGTGCGAATCACCACCGGTTCCGGCGGCGCGAGCAGACCGGTGATGGCGGTGCCGCCGAGGGCAACAATCACCTTGGGGCGAATGATGTCTATCTGGGCGCGCAGGAACGGCAGACAGTAAGCCATTTCCTCCGGCGTCGGCGGGCGGTTGTCGAAGAGCGACGGCATCTCCGGCCGCCACTTCATGATGTTGGCGATATAGACCTGCTCGCGCGACAGCCCCATCGCGGCGATGATTTTTGTGAGCAGTTGACCGGCGGGACCAACGAACGGCTCGCCCTGCGTCTCCTCCTCGGCACCGGGCGCCTCGCCGCAAAAGAAGATGCTCGCGTCCTCGCTGCCGGTGCCGAAAACGAGTTTCTTGTCCGGTCGCTTGTGGGCGTTGCAAACAGGGTCGGCGTCGAGGCGCGCACGAAGCCAGTTGAGCCGCGCGCGCTTGGTGGAGTTGGCGTCGGGCAGACCGTTGAGGTCGGGCGGTGACGAAGGAATGGGCGGCGATTTGGGTGTCGCCGCCGGCGACGACGGCTCGTTGAGAACGCACGCAGGGGCGGGGGCGGCGGCGTATCGGGGCAACTCCCCCGCCCCGCTCCGCGAAGCGGTTGCAACGGCACCGCCGGCGGCAGCGGCAACGCCGGTGGCGCGCAAGATTCTGGCGGCGGCGGCGCGGACGGCGGCGAGGGTTTCCTCTTCGAGCAGGGCGCGCTCGACACCGTCGCGGCGCAGTTCGGAAAGACCGGCGGCGAGCAGTTCAAACAGTTCGCGCGGCGGGAGCACCGGTGCCTTCTCCGGCGTTTCCGGCGGCGTTGCCGGTGATGAGTGTTTGTCCGTTGCTCCCTTCATCGCGTTCCTCACTTCCGTTTGGCGAGACGCCGGCGGGCGGCGGCGGCTTTGGCGAGTTGATCAAGCACCGGCAGCGTCTGCTCGAACGAGATGCACGCGTCGGTGATGCTCTGCCCGTAAACGGCGCGCTCGGCGGTGGTGTAGTCCTGCCGACCCTCGACGAGATGGCTCTCCAACATCACGCCGGCGATGGCGTCGCTGCCGGCGGCGATTTGCTCGGCGAGGTTCGCGGCGACGACGGGCTGGCGCCGGTGGTCCTTCGCGCTGTTGCCGTGCGAGCAGTCAACGACGACGCCGCGCGGCTGCTTCGCCTTCTCAAGGGCGGCGACGACCTCGGCGATGCGCGCCGCCTCGTAGTTGGGACCGGTGCGCGAGCCGCCGCGCAGAATCACATGCGCGTCGTCGTTGCCGGCGGTCTCGAAAATCGCGGCGACGCCGTCCTTCGTCACCGACGGGAACCAGTGCGAGTGCTTCGCGGAGCACACGGCGTCCACCGCCATCTGGAAGTTGCCGGTGGTGCCGTTCTTGAAGCCGACGGGCATCGAGAGACCGGAGGCGAGTTCGCGGTGCACCTGGCTCTCGGTCGTGCGCGCGCCAATCGCGGCGTAGGAGACGAGGTCGGCGATGAACTGCGGAATGATGGTGTCGAGGAACTCCGTCGCCGCCGGCGCGCCGATGCGCAGCACGTCGAGCAACAACTGCCGCGCCATGCGCAGACCGGTGTTGATTTGAAAACTGCGGTTGATGAGCGGGTCGTTAATCAGCCCCTTCCAGCCGACGACCGTGCGGGGCTTCTCAAAATAGACGCGCATGACGACGAGCAGGTCGTCCGCGTAGCGCGGCGCGGCGGCGGCGAGGCGCGTGGCATATTCGCCCGCCGACTCGATGTCGTGAATCGAGCACGGACCGGCGACGACCAGAAGGCGGTGGTCGCGCCCGTGCACGATGTCGCTGATTTGGCGGCGGCTTTCGACGATTTTGACGGCGAGTTCGGGCGGCAGGCGCAGGTCTTCGACGAGGATTGCCGGCGAGACAAGCGGGCGCCGCGCGCGGATGCGGGTGTCGTCGGTGTTGGCTGGCGTGGGCTGCATTGGAGATGGCGGCGGTGGTGCGGAAGGTTTTCGGCGGCACCGCCGTTTTGACGCCGCCGGTGCTGCCGGTGCCGCCACCGACGGTGGTGCGCGCGTGGTGTCTCGGATGGTCTTTCCGGTTACTTCCCCATCAGGCGTTCCTTGCCGCTGCTGCGGAAGAAGCCCTTGAAGGACGCGACGGCGTAGTCGCGGTTGAGTTGGGCGATGAAGTCGAGCGTGTTGCCTTTCGGGCAGACGGCTTGGCACTCGCCGTAGTTGGTGCAGTTGCCGAAGCCCTCGGCGTCCATCTGCTTGACCATCGCGAGCGTGCGGCGGTCCTTCTCCGCCTTGCCTTGCGGGAGCGAGTTGAAGTGCGAGACCTTCGAGCCGGTGAAAAGCATTGCCGCGCCGTTCGGACAGGCGGCGACGCACGCGCCGCAACCGATGCACTCGGCGGCGTCCATCGCGCGGTCGGCGACGGGCTTCGGAATCGGAATGATGTTCGCGTCAATCGCGCTGCCGGTGCGGATGCTGATGAAGCCGCCGGCCTGCGTGACGCGGTCGAGCGCGGAGCGGTCAACAATCAAGTCCTTGATGACGGGGAACGCCTGCGCGCGCCACGGTTCGAGGGTGATTGTCTCGCCGTCCTTGAAATGGCGCATGTGCACTTGGCAGGTGGTGACGCCTTGGAGCGGCCCGTGCGGAATGCCGTTAATGGTCATCGAGCACATGCCGCAAATGCCCTCGCGGCAGTCGTGGTCGAACGCAATCGGCTCTTCGCCGGCGGCGACGAGTTGCTCGTTCAGGATGTCAATCATCTCAAGGAAGGACGAGCCGGTCGAAATGTCGCTCACCTTGTATTCCTTGAACTCGCCTTTCGCGAGGCGGGTGGGCTGGCGCCAGACGCGAATGGTCAGCGAGAGTTTCTTTTCGTGCGTGTCGGAGGACATGGGTGTCGTTATTGCCGTTTCGGTAAGGGAAGGCGCGCAGGTAACGCCGCGCCGCCGGCACGCGCAAGCGGTTTTTCAAGTTGTCCGCCCTTGCCGCCGCCGGTAGGTCTGCCGTCTCTCTCATGACAGACAAGTCAGCCCTTCCGCGCATCGTCATCACCGGCGTCGGTCTCACCGCGCCCAACGGCAACACGCCCGCCGAGTTCCGCGCCAACCTGCTCGCCGGCAAGGCGCGCATCAGCGAAATCGAAGTCCGCCACAT
>JAISSQ010000015.1 GCA_031273045.1 Puniceicoccales bacterium | reverse complement strand
ACACAGCGCGCTACCGAATGCAAGTAGCGAATTGAAGCAAAGAAAAATAAAAAACAAACAAGTTCTTCTCAACGTGCTAAAACCCAATCTCTCCCTAATTGATTTTTAGGAGTGCCCTTATGTCGTTTCTGTTTCTTGGATGAAAAGTCGTCTGCGGTTAAAGGTTGAGTGGTGAGCGTTGAACGCTGGTCGGGAATCGGGCACGAATGCCCGTTGGCGCGAGCCAACGCACGGCACAATGGCGGAACGGCACGCTGTGTCAAGCACTTCGCCGCCGCTACACTTTGCCGCTACCGCACTCCGCCGCCGAGCACTTCGCCGCCGCTTTTTGTTCCTACTTCGTCATCGCGGGTCTGGCGCGGCGGTATTGGATTTCGGGCGGACTTTTCTGGTGGCGTTCGGCGCTGGGGCGTTCCCGAAAATCACCGCCGGCAGTGCCGCCGGTGCCGGTGCCGGCGGTGTTTCCCGCCGTCGCCAATCCGTGGCGTTCATAAAAATTCTCGAGCGGGGTGCCGGCGGCGATTGCGGCGGCGAGTTCGCCGACGTCGCGCAGGACGGCGGTCGGTTGATAGACGTAGTTGCGCAGGTCTTCGAGGCGCGCCGAACCGGTGAGAACGAGCAGTGCCTTCAGCCCGAACTCAATCGCGCCGCGAATGTCGGTCTCCATCGTGTCGCCGACCATGAACACGTCGGCGGGCGTGAGGTCGGGGCGTCCGGCAAGGACGCGCTTGCAAGCGCAGGCGGACATGAACGGGTTCGGTTTGCCGAGGAAGTAGGGGCGCGCGCCGGAACTCGCCTCCAAGTAGGCGGCGAGGGCGCCGGCACCCGGTCGCGTCTTCTCGGCGCTGACGGGGCACCAGTTGTCAGGGTTCGTGACGACAAAGCGGGCGCCGCGTTCGAGCAGTTCGTGCGCGCGGTTGAGTTTCTCGATGGTCGGTGTGCCTTCGCCGACGATGACGTAGGTGGGGCGGAAGTTGTCGTTGGGGATGGCGGCGTCGCGTAGCGCGGAGACGATGCCGCCCTCGCCGACGACGAACGCCGTGCTCGACGGCTGCACGGTGCGCAGGAAGTCGGCGGTGTTGAGCGCGGACGTGTAGAAGTGTTCGGGGCGCAGGTCGGGAATGCCGAGGTGGGCGAGTTTGACGACGAGGTCTTCCTGCGTGGGCGTGGAGTTGTTGGTGACGAACAGAAACGGAATCTGGTGTTCCTGAAACAGGGCGATGAGTTCGCGCGCGCCGGCGATAAGCGCGTTCTCGCGGTAGATGACGCCGTCCATGTCGAGCAAATAGGCGGACTTTTCAATCAATGCGTTTGCCATATCGGGGCGCGTAAAAGCAGAGACCGTGCCACCGGCGGCGGTGGCGGTGGCGCTCACTGCCGGCGGGCGAGCGTGATGATGTTCTCGATGTGGCGCGTCTGCGGAAAGAGGTCGAAGGGCTGGACGCGTTCGATGGCGTAGCCGGCGGCGAGGAGCGGGCGCAGGTCGCGCATCTGCGTGTCGGGCGCGCACGAGACATAGACGATGCGGCGCGGCGCGAAGGCGATGAGTTGCTCCAAAAAGGCGGCGTCGCTGCCGCGGCGGGGCGGGTCCATCAGGACGGCGGTTTCGGCGGCGGGCGTGTCGGCTTCGGCGAAGATGCGGGCGGCGTCGCCGGCGGCGAAGCGGACGTTTTTCAGCCCGTTGGCGGCGGCGTTGGCGGTGGCGTTGCGGACGGCGTCGGCGCTGATTTCGACGCCGAGCGCGCGTTCGAAGCGGCCGCCGGCGGCGGCGGCGAGCGCGAACAGGCCGGAACCGCAGTAGGCGTCGAGCAGGAAGCGGCAGGGAGCGCCGGCGGCGTTGTTTTTGCCATCGCCGGCGGCGTCGCCACCGGCGGCTTGCGCCAGCGCGCAGTCAACGAACGCGGGCAGGATGAACGGGTTGTTCTGGAAGAACTCGCCGGCGGGGAAGCGCAGGCGCAGACCGGCGACGTTTTCGACGGCGGTGGCGCGCGGGTCGGTGACGATGCCTTCGGCGGTGTCGCGCAGGAGCAGTGTCGCGCCGCGCCGGCGGCCTGCGGCGGCGTCGCGCACGGCGGCTTCCCGGGCGGCGGGCAGGGCGGCGTTGATGGCGTCGGTGGCAATCGGGCAGCGTGGGACGTCTATGATGCGCTTGCTGCCGGCGGCGAGAAAGCCCACCGGCGGCGGGACGAATCCGCTCTTCTCCCAGTGCGGCGTGATTTTTGAGCGGTAGCCGTATTGGCGGGGCGAGGGGAAGCAGGGCGAGACGAGGTCGGCGGCACCGGCGACGCCGGCGAGGCGTTCGAGCAGTTCGGCGACCTGGCGCGTCTTCCACGCGAGTTGGGCGTCGCGGGCGAGGTTCTGGTATTGGCAGCCGCCGCATGTTCCGAAGAGCGGGCAGCGCGGCTCGACGCGCTCCGGCGCGGCGGTGACGATGCGGACGCAGTCGGCGCGGGAGAAGTTCGCGGCGTTGTGCCAGACGCGGGCGAGGACGCGCTCGCCGGGCAGCGCGAACGGCACCATGACGACCCAGCCGTTGACGCGCCCGAGGCCGTCGCCGAGGTTCGTGAGCGTCGTGATTTCGACCTCGATTTCCTCGTGATAGGCGAACGGCGTCGGGTTGAACTTTTTGGGGGCACGGCGCGTTTCGGCGGCGGCACCGGTGCCGGTGGCGTTGGCGGTGGCGATGTCGGACATGGCAGGGAAGGGCGGGGCGGTCAGCGCGAGATGATTTTGACGGGACCGAGGAGGCCGGAGGGTTGGAGGGGGCTGTTTTTGGTGTAGTAGAAAAAGGGCGTGAAGGTTTTGCGGCGCGGTTCGGGGCGGGGGGTGCCGTCGAGGAACCACTGTGGGAAGCGGGGCATTTCGCGGTGGTTGCGACCTTTGACGGGGAAGTCCTCTGGAAACTGTTCGTCGCCGATGAGGGCGTTGCACCAGTTGTTGGTGACGGCGATTTCAAGTGTGTTCGTGCCGGCGTGGACGAGGCGCGTGATGTCGGCGCGGTAAGGCGGGTGCCAGAGGACACCGGCGTCGCGGCCGTTGACGGTGACGCGGGCAAGGTGGTGGACGGTGCCGAGGTCGAGGATGAGCGGGGAGCGGGGAGGAAGTGTGAAGGAGGTGGAATAAACGGCGGTGCCGGCGAAGTAGCGGACGGCGGGGTCGGCGGAGGTGGCGAAGTCGGTGAGCGCGGGGAACTCGCGCTCGAAGGGTGTGCCGAGTTTGGGGACGAAGCGGACGCGCCACGGGGCGGCGATGGTGGCGGTGGTGCCGGCTGCACCGGTGGCGGTGGTGGCGCTGTGAACAGCGCCGCTGCAACTTGATTTACCGGCGGTCGTTGGCGGTGGCAGTTTGGCGTAGGGCGTGGCGGCGCGGGGGATGATGAGGAAGGCGGATTTATCGGGGAGGAGGGTGAGTTGGTTCGAGGTGTCGGCGCGGGAGATGGTGCCGTGTTCGGCATCCCAGATTTCGGCGGTTTCAAACTTCGCGCCGGTGCCGGTTTCGGCGGTTTTCGTTTTCGCGCCGGTGCCGGTGAATGCGGTGAGTTCGACGGGGAGCGCGGTTTTGCCGAGGTTGGCGAGGAAGTGGATTTCCGCTTCGGGGGTGCGCCGGTGGACGTGCCGGAGGCCGCCGGCGGCGAGGTCGTCGTCGAGCGAGACGAGGGTTCCTTGTTGGAGGAGCATTTGGCAGCGGGCGAGGTAGGTGAAGAAGGCGCGGGACTCGTGGTGCCACGTCTGGTGGCGTCCGAAGTGTGTGCCGAAGGGGCCGAGCGACATCGCCGGTTGGAAGGCGTCGTCGAAGGGCTGGTGGCTCCAATTGTGGAGGAAGAGGAAGTTGGCGCCGCCGGCGAAGCCGAGGTCGGCGTAGTGTTTGAGGAACGCGGGGGACTCGGTGTAGGCGCTGCGGTCGGGCCAGCCGGTGAACGCTTCGGCGGCGATGAGGCGTTTGCCGCTGCGCAGGATGCCGGCGCGCATTTGGCGCAGGTAGGAGACGTTCTTGGCGTCGTCGGCGTGTGTCCAAAACTCGGTGACGGGCACGTCGGGAATGGCGGTGCCTTCGGTGGGGTCGAACGGGCCTTCGTAGGGTTCCTGATAGAGGAGGAGGCCGGCGGCGTTGACGCAGCGTTTCGCGGCGCGCCAACTGTTGTCGAGGATGAGGCGGTTGACGACGGCGGCGTGGTCGGCGTCGAAGCGGACGATGTCGGCGCGGCTCGTGAAATCGGGTTTACCGCGGCGGTTTCGCAGGAGGTCGCCGAGGGCGGCTTTGAGGGCGAGCCATGGGAGCGGGTCGTAGCCCTTGCGGGCGGCGAACTCGCGCTCGAAGCCGGGCGTCCAGTTCTGCGCGCCGGCCTCGTAACTGTCTATCCAGACGTTCGTGAGCGTGGTGCCGATGTGGCGGGCGAAGCGGCGTTGGACGGGTTCGAGGACGTTGCGCCAGTGGAACTCGGTGACGGTGCGCGAGAGTTTGTCCGCCTCAAAGCCGCGATGGAAAAGTTCGTGCGGTTCCGGCATCGAGCGGGCGGCGGTGCTGGCGTGGGCGACGCGCACGATTTGCCACGCGCCGGCAGCGGGCGCGCGCCAGAGGAGTTCGCCGGTGGCGGGGTTGAAAGTGACTTGCGCGGCGGTGCCGGTGACGCCGGTGCCGGTGAGCGCGATGACCTCGCCGGCGGTGGCGTCGGCGCGGTCCGGCACGGCGAAGACGGCGATGTCCTTGAAGAACGTCGCGCGGCGTCCCTTCCGCGCCGGCAACGGCGGAGCGGGGAGTTTCAGGCGAAGCGGAGCGGCGGCACCGGTGCCGGCGGCGGCGTTACTGCCGGCGCCACCGGTGGCGTTATTCTGACCACTGACCACTGACCACTGACCACTTTCGCGCACCACCACCTTCGTTTTCGACGTCACCACCGTTTGCATAGACATCGCTTCGGTAATCCACGGCCCGCCGGTTTCGGACCAGCCCGGCGAGTTGTGAAAGCCGATTTTGAGGTCGAGGCGCTCCGCCTCGTCGAGCGCGAAGCCGAAGTGCTCCCAATACGCCTCGCTGCGGTAAGTGCGGTCTGGCCACGGCGTCGTTCCTTTGAGCGGCTTGAAACGCTTCACGTCTTCCATGAACGTCCCGACGTTGAAAATCGTGGCGCCGCCGATGCCGACCTCCTTCATCGCTTCGAGGTCTTTCGTGATGCCCGCTTTTGAGAAATTCGCACCCGTCCAATGCCACCACACGTGCGGCCGATAGACCGCCGCCGGTGCCTCGAATTGCGCCGCCAGCGACGCGAGCGTCTCGGCGCGGACGACCGCGCCCGGGTCGGCGTTTTTGTCCGCGCCGGCGGCGGCACCGACGGCATCGTTCGCGCCGCCGGCAGTGCTCGCGAACGTCATTACCGCCAGCGCGAGCGCGCCGGCTTTGGAGAAGAGGGAGAAAGTCATGTCGTTGTGAAAAGTCAGCCGGCGGCGTGTTCGCCGTCCTCCGCGTGTCCTTCGTCGCCGTGGTTGCACACCAGCCCGATATAGACCGCCGAGAGCAACGTGAACACGAGTGCCTGAATCAGTCCGATGAGCAGTTCGAGCGCGGACGCCGCCACCGGCACCAGCACCGGCGCGAGTTGCCCGATTTGGTGCATCAGGTTCTCGCCGCCAAAAACGTTCCCGTAGAGGCGGAACGCCAGCGAGACCGGTCGGAACAAAATCGAGATGACCTCGATGAAGCCGACGGCGATGAAGAGCAGCGTCAGAAACGCATACATGCCCGCGCCGACTTCGCGCCGGTCGGCCTTGTTGCCGAAGGTGTCGCGCGCGAGTGCCCGCAACCCCGCGTAGCGCAGCACGAAGTAGAGCCAGCCCGCGAACGACACCAGTGCCAGCGCGAGCGTCGTGTTCAGGTCGGCGTTCGCCGGTCGCAGAAACGGGGCGAACTCGGCGAAAAAGCCCAGCAGCACGCCGCTCCAATTCATGACCAGAATGTAGCCGAAAAACGCGCACAGTAGCGGGAACGCATGCGGGATGACGCGCGCACCGACGATGGGCGCCAGCATGTCGCGCAACCCGCCGAAAAGGATTTCGAGCGCCGATTGCCCGCGCGTCGGCACGTCCGCCGGACGTCCCGCGAGCAGGCGGATGAGCACGATGAGCGCGGCGGCGACGAGCCACGAGAACACCATCGAATTCGTCACCGGCAGCCCGCCGATTGTGTCCAGCACCGACGGTGCTGCCGGCACGCCGGAATGACCGCCGCCGGCGGCGAAAACGCTCTGCGCGAATGGGGCGCCCGCTCCGAAATTCATGGCGGGAAAAAAGCGCAGGTGCGCGTCGCGCGTCAACGGCGCTTTCCGCCAGCGCGCCGCTGCCGCACCGCCTCGAAGAGGCAGACGCCGGTGGCGACCGACACGTTCAGGCAGGGCACCTTGCCGAACATCGGAATCTTCACGAGGAAATCGCACGTCTGCCCCGTCAGGTGTCGGATGCCCTCGCCCTCCGCGCCCATCACGAGCGCGAGCGGACCGCGCAGGTCGGTCTCCCACAAAAATTTCCCGTCCTTGTGGTCGCTCGTGCCGGCAATCCAGACGCCGAGTTTTTTCAGCCGGTCGAGCGTGTTGCGCAGGTTGGCGGCGAGCAGGATGGGGATGTTCTCGGCGCCGCCGCACGCGATGCGCCGGACGGTCTCGTTCACCGGTGCGCTGTGCTTGCGCGTGATGACCACGAGGTCAACGCCGGCGCAGTCCGCTGTGCGCAGGCACGCGCCGAGATTGTGCGGGTCTTGCAACCCGTCGAGGACGAGCACCAACGGGTCCTTCTTGTCGGCGAGCAGCGCGTCGAGGTCGTCGTCGGAGTATTTCGACAGCGGATGGCGCGCGTCGGTGTGCTTGTTGTCGCGTGCGAGCGGAAACGGCATGGGCGCGGGTTCAAATTGAAAGCGGCCGCCGAGGCAAGGCGCGGAGCGCGACGGCCGCCGCGCTCGCTCCAACGGGGAGCAGGGAGCGAGGAGCGGGGGAATTGCGGCGGTTGCAGCGCGAAGGGTTCCTGCTTCTTGCCGCCGGCAGTGGCGGCGGGTAGGGTCGCCGGCATGCAAGAGACACCAAAGCGGTTCGTGACGGTCGCCGTTGACGGGGGCGCCGCCGCCGGAAAGTCCTCGACCAGCAGGGCGGTCGCGGAACGTTTCGGGCTGATGCACGTGGACACCGGCGCGCACTACCGGACGGTCGCGCTCGCGCTGACGCGGGCGGGAATCTCGCCCGGCGACACCGGTGCCATCACGGCGTTTCTGGGCATCGGCGGCAGCACCGGCGACAGTGCCGGCGACGCTGTCGGCGGCACCACCGGCGACGCTACGGCGCGCCTGACGACGGTGGTCGAGGGGCGGACGGCGCGCCTCGCCATTGACGGCGTCGCGCCCGCCGACGCCGCCCTGCGCGCACCCGAAATCAACGCGGTCGTGTCGCCGTTCGCGGCGGTGCCGGCGGTGCGGCAATTTCTCTTCGCCTACCAACGCGGGCAGGTGGCGGTCGCCCGCGAGCGCGGTTTCAACGGTTTGGTCATGGAGGGGCGCGATATCGGTTCGGTGATTTTGCCCGACGCCGACCTGCGCGTGTTTCTCGAAGCGGACCCCGAGGCGCGGGCGGCGCGGCGCGTCGCCGAGGGCGGCGTTGACGCCGTTGCCGAGCGCGACAAGCGCGACTCCTCGCGCAAAACCGCGCCGCTCGTCTGCCCCGCCGGTGCTGTCCGCATTGACAACACGCACCTGTCGCTCGCGGAAGTGGTCGAGGAAATCGCCCGCCTTATCACTGCGTTGCGGTGAGCGTCGGAGCGCCGCCGGCGGTGTCGCCGGTGGTGGGTGGAGGAGGGGTCAGCGGGCGTTGTAGTTTTTGTGGATTTGCCAGCCGGCGCGCCAAGGGTCGCCGGCGGCGGAAACCCAATCGGCGATGGCGGCAAGCAGAACGGGGTCGGCGCGGCGCGACCATTCGGGGTGGAGGTAGATGGCGGAGATGGGGAATGGGTTTGGGGGGTTGGGGAATGGGAAATGGGGAATGGGGAATGGGGAAATCGTGGTGGCGAGGTGGTCGAACCAGCGGCGGATTTCGTCGGGGGCGGTGATGATGAGTTTGAGTTCGTTGGCGCGGGCGAGGGTTTCGGCAAGGGGGAGGGCGCGCCATTTGGGGCTGACGGTGATCCAGTCGAACGCGCCGCGCAGGGGGAACGCGCCGCAGGTTTCAAGGTGGACGGCGGTGCCGCGGGCGCGAAGGGCGTCGCACAGGGGGGCGAGGTCGTGAATGGCGGGTTCGCCGCCGGTGATGATGACGCGGGAAGGGGGGGCGGCGGTGAGACCGGCGGTGGCGGCACCGGCAGTGGCGGCGTGAACGCCGCCGACCCGACTGGAACCTTGACCACCGGCGGCACCGGCAGTGGTGGTGTCGAGGGCGGCGAGGATTTGCGCGGGGGTGAGGCGGCCGAGTTTGGGGGCGGCGGCGTTCCACGTGTCGGCGGAGTCGCACCAGGGGCAGCCGATGGGGCAGCCGGCGAGGCGGACGAAGCCGGCGGCGGCGCCGGCGTGGGTGCCTTCGCCTTGGAAGGAGCGGAAAATTTCGTGGACGGGATAGGTCATGGGCGTTGGCGGCGGCGGACGAAACCGTCGGCGGCGGGCGAAACCGTCGGCGGCGTTGGCGTTGCCGGCGGGCGTTATCGGAGGGCGTGGAGGTTTGCCATGGAGATGCCGGAGAGGAGGGCGCCGGTGATGCCGAGGAATCCTTGGTCGGTGCCGGTGATGAAGAGGTTGGCGAGGGCGGTGGTGCCGTCGCGGCGTTTTTCGGGGGTGCCGTAAATGGCACCGTTGAGGCGGCCGGTGAAGCGTTCGACGGTCGGCGGGGTGAACATGTCGGTATCGAGGACGGCGGCGTTGAAGGCGGCGTCGGCGACGGGCGGGAGGTGGGCGCGGGCGGTGGTGTTGAGGGCGGTGTGCCACGCGCGTTTTTGGGCGGCGTAGCCGGCGGGGTCGTTGCCGGCGAGGGCGCGCCAGCCGGCGTAACTCGCGAGGGCGGTGACGCGCAGCCAGCCGTCGGCGGGACCATCATCACCGGCGGCGGCGGCACCACCGGCGGTGGCGTAGTCGTAGTTGTTGGGGATGCAGATGACGCCGCTGCGCTGGTCAACGAGGGTGGGCGGCGGGATGGGGGCGTAGTGGAGCGTGTCGCTGTCGCAGAAGAAGATGATGGTGGTGTCCCAGCGGAAGTCGCGGCGTGGGTCGGCGTCGAGGACGGTGATGGTTTCGCAGAAGGCGAGTTCGCCGGGCGCGGCGCGTTTTTTTTCGCCGCTGCCGGTGACGTTCTCCTCGTTGCCGGCGGCGTTTTCCTCCCGCACCAAGCGTTCGGTTTCGGGCAGTCCGGCGGAGGAGAAGATGAGGCGGGGCGCGAGGGTTTCGCCGTTGTCGAGGACGACTTCGCGGACGGTGCCGGCGCGGGCGCGCAGTTGCGTGACGGCGCGTCCCATTCGCAGTTCGCCACCGGCGGCGCGGTATTTTTTCAGGAGCAGTTTGATGATGCGGCGGACGCCGTCGGGCGGGCGCGAGAAGCCCTCGTGGAAAATGCTTTTCCACATGATTGCGAACTGGGGCAGGTCCATGTCGTTCGGGCGCGCGCTGCCGTAGTAGGAAAGCGGCAGGAAGAGGACGTCGGCGAGGCGCGGATTTTTGATGAACGCGGCGACGCATTCGCGGGCACTGCCGGCGGCGGCGTCGAGCGCGGTTTCGTTGAAGGTGCGCAGGAAGGCGTCGAGTTTTTTGAAGGCGTCAATGTCGCGCGGAAACTCGCGGGCGATTTCGTTTTCGAGCAGAGAAAAATCGTTGGAGAACGCGAGGCGGTTTTCGCGAAAGTGGATTGCGGAGCCGAGTTGGGGCGCGAGCGCAAGTTCTTCACGGTCAATGCGTAACTGGCGCAAAATCTTCGCGAGCGGCGTGCCTCTGGCACCGGCGGGGACGTAGTTTGTGAGCGCGTGCAGTCCGACGTCGAAGGGGCGTTTTTTGCGCGTGTAGAAACTGTTCAGACCGCCGGCGACGGTGTGTTTTTCGACAATGCAAACGCGCTGTCCGAACATCGCGAGACGGATGCCGGCGGCGAGACCGGACATGCCGGCGCCGATGATGACAATTTCGGGGGAGTTCGCTTCCATCATTCAACTTTTGTAGAGCCAGTAATTTTTCGACCATTGCTGGAACGCGAGCGCGTCGCGCTGCCACGCTTGCAACCACTGCTCGATGTTGATTTCGGCTCCGCGCTTGCACAGGTCGTCAAAGAACGCCTCGCAACCGAGGTGCTTGAGGAAGAGCGATTTTTTGTTTCCGACAAAGGTGAGGAACGGGTTTGTGCGGCGCGGCTCCCACAAGCACGCGAGTTGCATCATGTGAAAATTGAGTTCGGTCGGACGCCACCGCGCCCAGTCGAGAATGGAGACATACACTCCGTTTTCGCCGCTTTTGAGCCGCATCGGGCTGAAGCCCAGACCGGCGATGTTGCGCGCGCGCAGGACACGCTCCAAATCGGACGCGCGCCGCCCCTTGTATTGCAGCAGCCGGAACGGGTGCAGCGACTCGGCGCCGCCGATGGTCTTGACCCCGTGCGCGAAGTCGTCCGTCTCGCACCCCAGCCCCGTCATCGGATAGCCCTCGGCGGCCTCGACGCTGGGGATTCGCGGCGACGTCGCCAACCAGCGCAACCCCGTGTCGCGCCAACGCATCCAGCGCCGCCAGCCGCTCATTTTGACCACTTCGAGCCGACCGGCGCGGCGCGCTGCCGGTGAGAGTTCGAGCCAACCCGCCGTGCGCGTCGCCGCCAACGCGAGTTCGCCAATCGTCAGCCCGTGCACGTAGGGCACTTGGAACGAGCCGACGTAACTCATCCACTTCTTGTCCATTCCGGGACCGTCCACCTTGAGCCCGCCGAGCGGGTTCGGCCGGTCGAGCACGAGCACTTTGACGCCCGCCTCGAAACACGCTTCGAGGACGAGTTTCATGCAACTTACGTAGGTGTAGGTTCGCGCCCCCACGTCCTGCAAATCCACGACCAACGTGTCCACCCCGTCGAGCATTTCGGGCGTCGGCTTGCGGTGCTTCCCGTAAAGCGAGAACACCGGCAGTCCCGTGCGCGGGTCGGTGTTGTTCTGGACGGCGACGGCGGCCTTCACGTCGCCGTAAATGCCGTGTTCGGGGCCGAAGAGTTTGACGAGGTTCACCCCCCGCGCGTGCCGCAGCACGTCAATGCTCTTCTGCCCCCGCCGGTTGACCCCCGCCGGATGCGTCAGTAACGCCACGCGCTGCCCGCGCAACTGCGCGAAACCGCCGGCGGCGAGCACATCAATCCCCGGCGCGACCCGCGAGAACCGGTAGGGCGTCTCGGCGAACCGCGACGGCGCGCGCGCCCCCGCCCCTGACGCTGCCCCCGCCGGTGCCCCAGCCGGCGCCGAGGAATTTCCCCCCGCCGGTGCCGCCCGCGCCGCATTTGCCGCCGCAAAACCGACCCCTCCCGCCGCGCACGAAGCGGCGGAAAGAGCGAGGTTTTGAATGAATTCGCGGCGGAGCATTTCGGAGGGACTGTCTCGACGATTAGGGGAATGTCGTGACCTGTATAAGTCCTTGACAGGAAAGATTTCCGCCCTTGCGCCGTAAAGCAGTTAAATTACCACTTTTAGCCCGCCGCCGTTTCGGGCATGCTCGCCGCCATGTCGCTTTTCCTCGGACTTGACTCCAGCACGCAGGGCTTGAAGGCCGTCATCATTGACGCCGGCACCGGCAGCATCGCCGCAGCCGCAGCCGTCAACTTCGGCAAGGACCTGCCTGAATACAACTCGCCCGACGGCTTCCTGCCCGACCCCGACCCGGCCGTCAAACACGCCGACCCGTTGCTGTGGCTCGCCGCGCTCGACCTCGTCCTCGCCCGCTTGCGCGCTGCCGGTGCGCCGCTCGCGCAGGTTCGCGGCATCGGCGGCAGCGGTCAGCAACACGGTTCCGTCTATCTCAACAACACCGCCGCCAAACGTCTCGCCGCGCTCGACGCCGCCGCGCCGCTCGCCACCCAACTCGCCGGCATTTTTTCGCGCAAGACCTCGCCAATCTGGATGGACTCCAGCACCACCGCCGAGGTGCGCGAACTCGACGAGCGCGTTGGTAAACGCCTCCAGCGCGACACCGGCTCGCCGGCAATCGAGCGTTTCACCGGTCCGCAAATCCGCCGCTTTCTCAAAACCGACCCGCTCGGCTACGCCCGAACGGCGCGCATTCACCTCGTCTCCTCGTTCCTCGCCTCCGTGCTCATCGGCGGCGATGCGCCCGTTGACACCGGTGACGGCGCCGGAATGAACCTGCTCAACCTCCGCGCCGGCGCGTGGGACGCCCCCATTGCCGACGCCACCGCGCCCGGTCTGCTCCGCCTCCTGCCCGCCGTCGGCAAACCCGGCGGCATCGCCGGCGCGCTCCACCCCTACTTCGCGAAATACGGCCTCGCCGCCGGCACGCCCGTCGCGCTCTGGACCGGCGACAACCCCGCCTCGCTCGTCGGAATGGGCGCGCACAACCCCGGCAAAGCCGTCGTCTCCCTCGGCACCAGCGACACCGTGTTCGCCGCCTTTGAAAAATTCCACACCGACCCCGACGGCTTCGGTCACGTCTTCGGCAATCCCGCCGGCGGCAATATGTCGCTCGCCTGCTTCAAAAACGGCTCGCTCGCCCGCGAGCGCGTCCGCGCCGACGCCGGTGTTGACTGGACGTTTTTCGACGAGACCGCCTTCGACCAGACCCCCGCCGGCAACGGCGGCAAACTCGCCCTCCCGTGGTTCGAACCGGAAATCACCCCCGCCGGCCGCCCCGCCGGACTGCGCGCCAACTTCGACTTCGCCGCCGCCCCTGCCGCCACGCGCATCCGCGCCGCCGTCGAAGGGCAAACCCTCTCCCGCGCCCTCCACTCCGCGTGGGTCGGCAAGTTCGACACCCTGCGCGTCACCGGCGGCGCCTCGCGCAGCAAAGGCATCCTGCAAACGCTCGCCGACGTGTTTCAGGCGCGCGTCGAGACCATCGCCGTCACCGACTCCGCCGCGCTCGGCGCCGCCTTCATCGCCGCGCACAACACCGGCGGCGTCGCCTACGACGACCTCGCCGCGAAGTTCTGCCCGACCGTCGGCACCGTCCTCCCGCGCCCCGAAACCGCCGACCTCTACCGCGGCCTCCTCGGCGAAATCAAGCGGATGGAGGAGTGAACGTTATGAGCGACGAAATTCCGAACAGCGACCAACCCGCCGCCGGCACCACCGGTGAGTTCCTCTTTTACGACGGCGAAAACGGCGAACCGAAAATCGAGGTGCGCCTGCAAGACGAGACCGTCTGGCTGACGCAACAGGGAATGGCGATGTTGTTTCAAACCACAAAACAAAACATAAATCAGCACGTAACAACAATTTACGCCGAGGGCGAATTGGCGGAATCGGCAACTGTCAAGAAATACTTGACAGTTCGACAGGAGGGGCGCCGGCAAGTGCAGCGCGAATTGGAATACTACAACATCGACGTCATTATCTCCGTCGGCTACCGCGTCAAAAGTGCTGTTGCGACGAAGTTTCGCATTTGGGCGACGCAGCGTCTCCGCGAATTTATTGTCAAGGGGCACACGATTGACGCCGACCGATTGAAAGAAGCCGGAAACTTGCGCTATTTTGAGGAATTGTTGGCAAAAATCCGCGATATTCGCTCGTCGGAAAAGATTTTTTGGCGGAAAGTGCTCGATATTTTTGCAACGAGCGTTGATTACAACCCGAACGACAATCTGGCGCAGGAATTTTTTAAACGCATTCAGAATCAAATGCATTGGGCGGCGCACGGGCACACGGCGGCGGAGATTATTTTTGGGCGCGCCGACGCCTCAAAACCGTTGATGGGAATTACAAATTTCTCCGGCACAAAACTTCTGCGGCGCGATGTGGAAGTCGCCAAAAACTACCTCGACGAGGCGGAGTTGGCGGTTCTCAACCGAATTGTCACCGCCTACCTCGAAGTCGCCGAACTTCAAGCATCAAGCCACAAGGTTATGACAATGCGGGATTGGACGACGCAAATGCACGGCTTCCTAACAATGACCGGTCGTGAAATTTTGAACCACGCGGGGCGCGTTTCGCACGAGCAGGCAATCGAGAAGGCGCACCACGAATACGCGATTTATCAGAAGCAACTTTTGGCGCAACCGACGCCGGTGGAAAAAGATTTTGTCGCGCTTATTGAGGGAGTGAAAAAGGAAAAATGAGTTTCGTTGAAATTTTGTGCGCTGCCGGTGCGGGGCTGTTGTTGTTGGGCGGGGTGGTGGCGGTGTTTTTGCCGGTGCCGACGCCGTTCGTCTCGTGGCTCGGCGTGCTCGTTTGTTTTCTTGGTTTTAACGGTGCCGGCGGCAACGGCGCCGGCGGCGGTCCGGTCGGTTGGAAAACGCTCGTAATCGCGACTGTGTTGACCGTTTTTGCGCACGTTTTCGAGTTCGCCGGCACCTACTTCGGCGCGAAATGGACGGGCGCGTCCGCCGCCGGCAAATGGGGCGCGTTTTTGGGCGGACTGCTCGGACCGGTGGCGCTGATTTTTGTCCCCATTCCCGGAACATTTTGGGTCGGACTTTTCGCCGGTCCCTTCGTCGGCGCGCTCATCGGCGAGATTTGTTTTAACTCCGCCGCCCGCCGCGACACCGCCACCGGCGTAAAAGTCGGCACCGCCGCCGCGTTCGCGAACCTCACCGCATTTTTCGTGAAACTTTTTGTCGCCTTGCTTCTGCTCGGTTGGGTCGGCGCCCTCGTTGTTGCGAACATTTTCAGCAGTTAGACGCAAAACCGGCGTTCGCGGCGCGTGAGAACCAGTTGTCCCAGCGCGCCGTTTCCCAACCGAGCGAGCGCGCGAGACCGGCGGGGGAGTCGGCGTGAAGTTCAAGAACATCACCGGTGGCACCACCGGTGGCGGCATCGGTGGTTGCGGCGGCGTCGGCGAAGAAAAAGCCGAGCGTTCCGAAGCCGTGGGTCTCGGCTGCGGCGGTGCTGTCGCCGGCGCCGAGGCGCAGGGCATCTTCGCGTCCGAGCGCGCTCTCGAAGCAAGAGGAGAAAATGACGCGCGTTTTGGGGTTCCGGCGTCGCCATTCGCGCCACCGGCGGCGCGAGCCGAGCAGGAGCGGTTTGACGACTAACGCGCCGTTCCAATCCGCCGGCAGTTCCGTCGCCAGCGAGACGCTTTCGTCGAGCGCGATTTTGTGTCCGACTTGGCGGAGAAATTCCGAATTTTTTTCATGGGCATCACCGGAACCGGTGCCACCGGCGGTGCCGCCGAGGGGCATTTGTTCCGCCGGAAACGGTTGCTCCAAAAAATCCACGCGCGGGTCGAGCACCACCGGTGCCCAGCGCGACAGCACCGGTGCCGTGTTCTCGGCACCGCCGAACGCTCCATTGGCGTCGAGACGCAGACGCGCCCCCGCCGGCAGGGCGTCGAGCAACCGCCGCGCGCGCTCCAATTCGTCGCTGTCGGCACCCAAAATCTTCGCCTTGAAAACAAGCCCTGCCGCCGCCGCTGCCGCCGCCGCCACGCCCGCAATCGCATCGCGCGGGAGCAAAATCGCCGAGCGGAGCGTCACCGGTGGTGTCGGTTCGCGCCACGCCACGGCGTTTTCGAGTGCCATTTCGACCGCCCCGCGCAGTAGCGGAAGCGTCGCCGGCAGCGCGTCCGCGCCCGTGATTTTGCCTTCGCGCTCGCGCAGGAAGCGGGCGGCGTCGGCGACGCGTTCCCCGCGAAAGCCGTGCCAGGGCGCGACTTCGCCGAAGCCCGCCGCGCCGGTTTCCTCGTTTTGGACGCGCAGGAGCAACCCTTCGCGCTCGCGGAATTCGCCGCCGCCGGTGCGTAGCGGTCGCCGGAATCGCCGCCGGTAGCGGAACCACCGGTAGCGCAGCGTCGGCTGGAAATCGGACGGCGAAGGCATGCGTTTCACGGTGCCGGCGGCGTCCGAATTCTCAAACCCAAATCCAGCGCAGTCCCGTCTCAAATCCAGAAACTGAAATACAGATACGTCGCCAGCAGCGCGGCGATGACGCCGCCGGTGGCGGCGATGTCCTTCCACGAAATGCCGGCGCGCCACTCGGCGCGTTTGTCCGCGCTGATTGTGCGTAGGGTGAGGTTTTCCAAACGCGCGGCGGCGGGCGCGGGGGCGGTCAGCGAGACGCCGACAACGACCGCTATGCTCAACAGCGTGAGCCAGCCGCAGGCGTAGTAGCCGTTGTAACTTCCGATTGCCCCGAAGAAACCGTCGCCGCCGATTGCTCCGGACTTCACAAGCGTTTGCAGCGTGAGTTTCGTCATACCGGCGGCGAAGCCGACGAGCATTCCGGCGAACGCGCCGCGGGCGTTCACGCGCTTCGACAGCACGCCGAGCACGAACACCGCGAAAATCGGCGGTGCGAGGAAGCCCTGAAAGTTTTGCAGGTAGTCGTAAAGTCCCGCGCTTTGCTCCGAGACAATTTTCATCACCGGTATCCAAATCAGCCCGAACGCGACGACCACGAGCGTCGCCATCCGCCCGACGCGCACGAGTTCCGCCTGCGGCCGGTTCGGGTTCAGTTTCGCGTAAACGTCAACTGTGAACAGCGTCGCGCACGAGTTGAACAGCGACGCCAGCGAGGACATCAACGCCGAGAGCAAACCGGCGACGACCAGCCCGCGCAGCCCCACCGGCAGCAGCGTCGAAACGAGCGCGGGAAACACGGCGTCGCCCTTGATTTTTCCGTCCGCCACCGGCAGTGCCAGAATTCCCTTTTGATAAAGAACCCAGCCGAGCATTCCGGGCACGAGAAAGATGAACACCGGCAGTATCTTCAACGCCGCGCCCCAAATCGCGCCGCGCCGCGCCGTCGAGACACTGCGCGCCGCAAGTGTCCGCTGCACGATGTATTGGTCGGTGCACCAATACCAAACGCCGATGACGAGCGACGCCATCATCACGCCAAGCCACGGGAAGTTCACGTCGCTTAACGAACGCCACAACGAGAAGTCCGGCACCGCGCCGCCGGTGGCGTTCTGCACCGCTACCGGCGCGGCGGCGACGGTCTCCTTCGCGTTGCGCAGCGCGTCAACCAACGCGCCCCAACCGCCGATTTTGGACAACCCGAAAAACGTCACGCACACCGACCCGACCAACAAAATCAGCGTCTGCGCGACCTCGGTGTAAATGACCGCCCGCAGCCCGCCGAACACGGTGTAAACGCCGGTGAGCAGCACGGTCGTCACCGCCCCGACCCAGAATGCGTTTTCGGGCGAACCGAAGGTGTCGGGCAACAGGTTTTGAAACACAATCGCGCCGGCGTAAACCGTCACCGAAACCTTTGTGAAAACGTAGGCGACGAGCGACACAATCGAAAGCACCCAGCGCGACCGCCCGTCAAAACGCCGCTCCAAAAACTCCGGCATCGTGAACACGCCGCTGCTGTAATAAAACGGCACAAACACCCACGCGAGCAACAGCGGCGCCCAACTGTGCATCTCCCAATGCGCCTGCGCCATGCCGTTCGCCGCGCCGCTGCCGGCAAGGCCGACAATGTGCTCCGAACCGATGTTCGACGCCAAAATCGAGCACCCGACGACGAACCACCCCGCGTGGCGTCCGGCGAGAAAGTAATCCGCCGCGCTTTTTTGTTTTTGCGCCGACCACCAAACGATGCCGACGAGCAACACAAAATACGCCGCGACCACGAACCAGTCCACCGCGAGCAAACGCGGGGCATCGGCGGCACCACCGGCGGCGAAAAGGGCGGGGAATGAGAGCGAGGGGAACGGGAGGGAAGCAAGCGAGTGGAGGGACATGCGGCGCGAATTCTTCCCGCTCCCGCAACAGGAGCAAGCGAAATGCTGGACGGGCAGGGCGGGGAAGCGGGGCGGGAAAACGGGCGGAGACGGGCGGCGGCGGCGGCGGCGAAAAAATTCCGCTTGCGTGTTGAGAACAGGTCGCATTTGCTGGCGTCGCTTTGTTGAAAATGGGTCTCATTTGCGGCAAGGCACGCACAACAAATCACCACTCCACAAACTACGCACATGACAAACATGAAGTTGAACAACTCGAAGAACGACGGGGCGCGGCGCACGCGCTCCAACTCGAACACACGCCGCTGGCTGCACGCAGCCGCCGTCGCCCTCGCACTGCCGGTGGCGGCGTTCGCGGGACACTCGGCGTTCGCGCCGACGGTCTTCGCCGCCGACGACGACGCCAATGCCGCCGCCGGCACCGCCTCCGCGCCCTCCGCGCCCGCCGCGCCTGTCACGCGGTTGGCGCCGGTGGCGGTCATCGCGACGCGCATTGCCGAGTCGCCGTTCGAGACCGCCGGCAGCACCGATGTCGTCACGCTCGACGAGGCGCAGCGCGCCGGCGCGGTCACGCTCGGCGAGACGTTGAAATACGTGCCGGGCGTGACGGTGCCGTTCAGCGGCGGCGTCTCCTCCGGCGCGAGCAGTTACAGCACCGGCGGCGAGCGGGGCATCAATCTGCGCGGTCTCGAAGGCGACCGCGTCGCGCTGCTTACCGATGGCATCGCGCAGCCGGACGAGTTCGGCGCCGGCGGCGGCGCGGCTTCGACGGGGCGCATCTACATTGACCCGGCCGTTTACGGGCAGGTCGAAATCTTCAAGACGGCGGCGTCATCGCTCTACGGCTCCGGCGCGTTGGGCGGCGCGGTGGCGACGGAGACGACGGGGCCGCGCTTGCTGCTGGGCAGCGGGCTGAAGGGGGTGTTCCTCGCGAACACCGCCACCTACGCTTCGGCGAACAACTCGCTCAACAACCTCGTCCAAGCCGCCGCCGGCAACGGCGAGTGGGCGGCGAGCGCGGTGTATTCGGCGCGCAAGGGGCACGAGAGCGTCACGAAGGGCGCGGACTATCTGAACCCGCTCGACTTCACCTCGCAGGCGGTCGTCGGAAAACTCGTCCGCGAATTCGCGAAAAACGCGCGGCTGACGGCGACGGTTGACTACTACTATCGCGGCGAGGACGTCACCGCGAAGAACGCCGCCGGCGTGATGTCAATGGGTCCGACGATGCGCTACGAATACGACCCCGCGCTCCAAACGGCGCGTTGGGAGCGGCTCCGGTTCTCGCTCGCCGCCGAGGTGCTGCGCGCGACCGCGCTCTACGACTCCGCGACCATCACCGGCTACTGGCAGAACGCGCAGTCACGGGTCAACTCCGCCGACACGACACGGATTGTGCGCGGGACGGTGACGCAGGTGCGCGAGCGGCAGAACTCGCTCGGCCACACGGCGGAAATCGCCGGCGTCAACTCCGTCGCGCGCAAAACCATCACCACCGGCGGCGTCACGCAGACCGTGCAATACGGCGTCGAAATCGCGCGGGGCGACAACTCGTTCGACTTCACGCGCTACCAAATCACCGACGGCGTCGGCGCCGAGCAGCCGGCGGCGTTCCTGATGGCGCCGAGCGCGACCTACAAGGCGGCGGTGTTCGTGAGCGACCGGATTGCGTTCGGCGGAAGCGGCACCGGCGACACCGGCACCGGTAGCGGCATCAAGGGCAAGCCCTTCGTCATCACGCCCTCGCTGCGCGTTGACTACTACAACGTCTCGCCGCAGAACCGCGCCGGCTACGCCGAGTTGAACAACGGCGCGGCGCCGGCGTCGTTCGTCAACTGGTCGGTCGCCCCCGGGCTGAACGCGCTGTGGAAGTTCGCGAAGGACGCGAACGTTTACGCGCTCTACGCCGGCGGCACACGCAACCCGACCGCCGCCGAACTCTCCGGCACGATGTCGCACACCGGCACCGGCGGAATGGGCGGCGCCGACCAAATCCGCATCCTGCCAAACCCGAACCTGAAAGAGGAAACCTCGCACAACTTCGAGGTCGGCATTCAGGGAACGCCCGGCCGCCACACGTTCCGCCTCGCCGCGTTCTACAACCTCTACGACAACTTCATCGAAACCGAATACAACACCGGCGCGCTCGACGCCGATGGCTACAACATCTACACCTCCGTCAACCGCGCCAACACCGAGATTCTCGGCGCCGAAGCCCAGTGGCACTGGGACATTGACACGCGCCTCACCGGCGGCGTGGACGGCTTCCAAGTCGGCGCCGCCGCCTCGTGGACTCGCGGCCGCACCGACGCCGCCACCGGCTCCGGCCGCGTCCCGCTCAACAGCGTTGACCCGTGGAAACTCGTCGTCTTCGCCGGCTACACCGACCCCGCCAACCGTTGGGGCGCGCGCCTCACGCTCACCGTCCTCGGCAAAAAAACCGCCGGCGAGATTGACGGCACCACCGCGCCCGTTGACGCCGCCGCGCTGCTCGACGCCAGCGCGTTCTACCGCTTCGGCGACCACTGGACGCTCACCGCCGGCCTCAACAACCTCACCGACGTGAACTACTGCACGTGGAGCACCGCCCGCATGGCAAGCGGCATGTCCTCCACCCGCTACACCCAGCCCGGCATCAACGGCTTCGTCTCGCTCACCGCGAAATTCTGAACGAGCCGCCACGCGC
>JAISSQ010000012.1 GCA_031273045.1 Puniceicoccales bacterium | reverse complement strand
GCGCTCGAAAAACTCGGCGTCCAGCGCGGCCTCGTCGTCCACTGCGCCCTGCGCGAAGGCGGCGGCATGGACGAGTTGGCGACCGCCGGCGTCAACCACGTCCGCGGCGTCGGCGAACTACGCGATGTCCACGGCGAATGGCTGCCGGAGGACTACGGTTTGGAGACGCGGCCGCGCGAGGAACTGCTCGGCGGAAAGCCCGACGAGAACCTGCGCCTCTTCGAGGAACTGCTCGACGGCGGCGCGCCGCGCGGTCTGCGCGACACCATCGCGTTCAACGCCGGCGCCTCGCTGTGGGTCGCCGGCAGGGCGCCGTCTGTCCGCGACGGCGTGACGCTCGCGAACTCGCTCCTCGAAACCGGCGCGGTGAAACGCTTCGTCTCCGAATTGAAGGCGTTCTACGGCTCCCGCGCCTGAACCACCGGCGCGTCCTGAACGGTCTGCTTGTGCGCCGGACACAGTTCCGGCGTGAGCGGAAGTGCCGCCGGTGCCGCTGCCGGCGGCTTTTTGTCGTCGCCGCCGAAGACGACTTTCACGAGCGCGAAGCAGCCGATGAGCAGCACCATGAACGCGAGGCAGAACCATTCGAGATACTTTTCGAGAAGACGCTTCACCGGCGGTCCGAAATAGTAAATCGCCGCGCCGACGAGCAGGAACCGCCCCGTGCGGCCGAGCGCCGACGCCACGAGAAGCGTCGCGAGCGAGACGCTCTCATGGCACACGCCGGCGGCGATGGTGAACACCTTGTAGGGCACCGGCGTGAACGCGGCGGTCAGAATCGCCCAGAAGGCGTTGTCGCCGTAGAGCACCTCGACCTTTCGGAACGCATCCTCGTAGTGCAGCCCCTCGATGATTTTTCGCCCGATGGTCTCGTAGAACTCCAGCCCGATGTAGTAGCCGAGCGCGCCGCCGAGCACCGAAAAGAGCGCGCACCAGAAGACGTAGCGGAACGCCTTCCGCGTCGCGCCCATGCACAGCGCAATCAGGAGAACGTCCGGCGGAATCGGGAAAAACGACGACTCCGCGAACGAGACGAGGCACAGCGCCGGCAGCCCGTAAGGCGTGTCCGCCCAGTGCAAAACCCAGTCGTAAAGCCGCTTGAGCGGACCGGGCTTCGGAGCGGGGGAGGCGGTGGCACCGGCGGTGCCGGCGGAATCGCCGTCGTCACCGGTGCCGGCGGGTGTGGCGGGGGCGGAAGAAATCGGAGCAGACATGGATTGCGCGAAATCTGCCGCCCGCGAACTTTTCCGCAACGCGCAAATGTGTTTCCCTGCCGAGCGTGAACGTCCACGCCGACACCGCCGACACCATCGTTGCGCCCGCGACACCGCCGGGCGAGGGCGCGCTCGCCCTCGTGCGGTTGAGCGGACCGCTCTGCGCGGCAATCGCCCGCGACGCGCTCGGCCGCCGCGAACCGCCGGTGCCGCGCCGCGCGACGCTCGGACTGTGGCGCGACACCGCCGGCACCGTCATTGACCAGTGCGTCGTCACGCTCCACGCCGCCGGCGCGTCCTACACCGGCGAGCCGGCGCTCGAAATCACCTGCCACGGCAACCCGCTAATCGTCGCCGCCTTGCTGCGCGACTGCCGCGCGCGCGGCTGCCGCGACGCCACCGGTGGCGAGTTCACGCGGCGCGCCTTCCTCAACGGACGGCTCGACCTCGCGCAGGCGGAGGCGGTCGCCGACACCATCCACGCCCGCTCCGAGCGCGCCCTCGCCGCCGCGCGCCGCCAACTCGCGGGCGAACTCGGCGCGCGCGTCGCGGCGTGGACGGAGCGCGCCCTCGCCGCCCTCGCCGAGATGGAGGCCTACATTGATTTCGCCGACGAGGACCTGCCCGCCGGCGGCGGCGTCGCGGCACCGGCGGCGGCGTTGCGCGGACTCGCGGACGAACTCGCGGCGGTGGCGGCGGGCGCGCGCTTCGGCCCGGCGTTGCGCGACGGCGTGACGGTCGCCATCGCCGGCGCGCCGAACGCCGGAAAATCCTCCCTGCTCAACGCGCTGCTGGGCGAGGAGCGCGCGCTCGTCAGTGCCGAGCCGGGGACGACGCGCGACTTCATCCGCGAGCGCGCGAGCGTCGGAGGTCACGCCGTCTGGCTCGTGGACACCGCCGGTCTGCGCGCCGCCGCCGGTGCCGCTGAAATTGAGCGGCTCGGCATGGAGCGCGCCCGCGCGCAGGTCGCCGCCGCCGACTTCCTGCTGCTCGTCGCGGACGTTTCGACGCCGCCGCCGGCACTGCCCGAATGGCTGCCCGGTCCGCTCGCGCCGGAGCGCGTCCTGCTCGCGCTCAACAAGTGCGACCTGCCCGCTTGCGCCGAGACCGCCGCATGGCTGCCGGCGTTGCGCAGGGCGGAGGTGTCGGCGCGAACCGGTGCCGGCGTTGACGCTCTGCGCGGCGCGCTCGCGGACTCGCTGACCGCCGCCGGTGTCGTGCCGGACTGCGACGCCTTTGTCGCCGGCGAGCGTCACGCCGAGGCATTGCGCCGCGCCGCCGGCGCGCTCGGAACCGCCGCCGATGCTTTGCTCGCCGGCACCGCGCCGGAGTTCGCCGCCTCGGATGTCCGCCTCGCTCTCGACGCCCTTGGCGACATCACCGGTCGCGTGGACAACGAGCGCGTTCTGGACAAGGTCTTCGCCACTTTCTGCATCGGCAAGTGACTCCGTGCCGCGACCCGTGCTCGCTCACATTCCGCCCGGAGTGATGGCGCGCTGCCGGGTGAACTTGGCGAGGGTGTCGAGGGTGCCGTCGGCGAGGAGCGCTTCGGGTGATTTGCCGACAGCGGCGGCGGCGGTGACGGCCGCGATGATTTTCTTGAACGCGGCACCGGCGGCTTCCGGTTCGCGGCGACCGAGGAAGTAGAGCGTGGAGGCGTCGGGCGCGTAGTAGAGTTCGCTGATGCCGCGCTCGACCTTGTAGAAGTGCGGGGCTGCGAACTCCCATGCGGCGCCGGCGCAGCAGCCGTTGGTCGCCATGCAGTCGTTCATGAAGCGGATGGTGCGCAGGGCGCGGCGGTCGTCGCCGGTGGTGGGCCAGAGTTTGGAGGTGCGCGTCTGTTCGGGGTCGGCGTCGGCGTCGGCGCACCGCCACCAACCCAGAACGGGGTCGGTGTCCGGGTCGAGTTCGGCGGCGGTCTTGGCGAACGCCGCCGGTGGCGTTTTGGGGGCGGGCGTTTTTGCGGAGGACGGCGCGCCGGCGGCGTTCGGGGCATCCGGCTTTTTCGCGCGGTTGGAGTCGTCGCAACCGGCGGTAACGGCACCGGCGGCGAGCAGGGCGAGGAGCGCCGGCGCGCGGCGGAGAATCGTTTGGCGGAATGGCGTTTTTATCACGGTTGTGGTGACAGCGGTTTGCGCCGCAGGGTTTCGCGCAGGAGCGCGGGCGGCACCGCCGGCGGGCGGAATTCCGGCGAGCGCATGTATTGCGCGACGCACAGCAGCAGGTGCCGGCCTTCGGGATGGAGGCGCAGGGCGGACTCTCCGACGCACAGCGCGAGCAGTCGTCCCTGCGGCGCGGCGTCGCCGGCGACGGCGCACTCGAAAATCAGCGCGCCGGTGGCGCCGATTGCGCAGCCGCTCGTGAAGGTTCCGTCCTTGTCGCTGGCGTGGGAAAAACTTGGCGCGACGAAGTTCGCGATGGCGCGGAGGCGCGGCGGGAGGGGCACCGGCGCGGCGTGCTTGAGCAGACGGCTCCACGGCTCCACGGCGCGCGCGGGGAAGGGCAGGTCGGTGGTTTTGAAGAGCGGGTGCGCGAGGTCGGCGGCAACTACCGGTGGCGGCGGCGACGCCGGTGGTGGGAACGGCGACGCCGGCGCGCTGCCGGCGGTCGTTTTTTCGGGACCGCGCAGGAGCAGGACGCGCCCGCCCTTGGCGAGGGCGGCGAGCGCGTCCTCCGGCGTGCGGACGACCGTGGTGCCGGCGAGCGCGTTATCGAGTTCCTCGTCGAGGTGGTTCGGGAACGCCCAGATTTCGTCCTGCGCGCGCGTGAGGACTTTGCCGGCGGCGTCATAGACGGACAGCAGGAGCGTCATGCGGTCGGTCTTGCCCTCGTAGGTGGCGAGCGCGCCGTCGCCGTCGGGTCCGAAAAACGTGCAGACCTCCTGCGTTTCGCCGAGGGCGAGTGACACCTTGTCCGTGCGGCTGTCGGCGAACGCGTCGCCGGAGAGCATGGTCATCATGCTGCCGGTGAACGGCGCGCCGGAGCGGTTTGAGAGGAAGATTTTCGCTGTGAACACTTCGCCTTCGAGCCACGAGTGCCGGTCGAAGACCGCCGCCGGCACCACACCGGCGGCGGCATTGCCGGCGGGAGTGTCAGGGATGGACGCTGCCGGCACGGGCGGCGGCGGGCTGAACCGCTGCGACTGCATGAGCAGCGCGGCGATTGCGGCGATTGCGGCGGCGAACGCGAGCGCGGCGGCGGCGGCGGCGACGACCGCGCGGTTGTTTGACTTCGGCATGGGGCGAAAATGCGCGGCGCACCCAGCGGACACGAGAGTAAGGATGAAGGATGAGGGATAAGGGATAAGGGATAAGGGATGAAGGATGAGGGATGAATTGAAGTGCGAGAGGGATTTGGCGGTCGTCGGGACTATTCCTTCATCCTTCAACCTTCATCCTTCATCCTTTTCTTCATCCTTTTTCCCGCCGGAACCGTCCCTGCGTTTTGCTTGTTCCCCGCGCTATGTCCGCAAACCCGTCTTCCGCGTCCGCCGGTGCCGTCTCCCGCCGGCGGTTCCTCAAAAATTCCGCCGCCGCGCTCGCCGGCGGCGCGCTCGTCTCGCCGTTGCTGTCGGCGTTCCCGCAACTCGCGCCGGCGAGCGCGCTCGGTCGCGACGGCACCGTCGCCCCGTCGAACCGCGTCGCCATCGGCGTGCTCGGAATGCAGCAGGGTTGGGACAGTTTTCGAAATTGCCTTTCGTTCAAGGACGTCGAGGGCGTCGCGCTGTGCGACGTTGACGCGCAGCGCCTCGAACGCCGTCTCCAAGAGACGCGCAGCCGCGCCAATGGCCGCTCCGCGAAGGGTTGGCGCGACTTCCGCGAGATGTTCGCGAAGGCGGGGCTGGACGGCGTCATCCTCGCCGCGCCCGACCACTGGCACGGCGTGATGTGCGTCGCCGCCGCCCGCGCCGGCATTGACATCTACGGCGAGAAGCCGCTCGCGCACACGCTGCGCGAAGGGCGCGCCATTGTTGACGCCGTGCGCCGGCACGGGCGCGTCTGGCAGACCGGAATGTGGCAGCGCAGCACGGGCAACTTCACCCGCGCCGTGCAACTCGTCCGCAGCGGCCGCATCGGCAAAGTGAAGCGCGTGCACGTCGGCACCGGCGGCGACTTCGGCAACCCAAGCGGCGTGCCGCGCTACGCGGACGTCACCCGCGGCGCCGCCGTTGACCGCGGCACCATCGGCAAGCCGCCGGCGCACCTCGACTACGAGATGTGGGTCGGTCCCGCGCCGTGGTTCGACTACGACCCGCGCGTCACGCACTACCATTGGCGCTGGGTGCTCAACTTCGGCGGCGGAAACCTGCTCGACTGGGTCAGCCACCACGTGGACATCGCGCTGTGGGGGCTGGACTTCGACCGCACCGCGCCCGTCAAAGTCACCGGCAGCGCCAACTTCGCCACCAACCCGCCTTGGGACGCGCCGCGCACCTACAACTACGAACTCAACTACGCCGACGGCACCGTCGTCACCGTTGACTCCACGATGGGCGCGAAGTGGTTCGGCGAAAACGGACAGTGGATTTTCGTCAACCGCGGACAACTCACCGCGTCCGACAAAAGCATCCTCGCCTACAACCCGCCGGCGGAAGCCGTTGCCGGCGTCTATGTCAGCCGCAACCACTGGCGCAACTGGATTGACTGCATCAAGACCCGCCGCGAGACCATCACCCCCGCCGAGACCGCCCACAACACCGCCACCGCCGGCCACCTCGGCCTCACCGCCGCCATCACCGGCAGAACAATCCGCTGGGACGCCGCAACGGAAACCATTCCCGACGACCCCGCCGCCGACGCCCTCCTCACACCAACCATCCGCGCCCCGTGGTCGCTGTGAACATGAAGCGGACGACGGACGGAACGGCGCGCGCGTTCCTCATGCGGACCGCGCTGATGCTTGCGCTGACGTTGCTCGCGACCGCCACCGGTGGCGCGGCAAACACCGCCGGTGGTGCCGCCGGCAGTGCCGCGTGGAAGCCGGCGGGGACGCGGTTGATGACCGAGTGGGCGGCGAAGGTGTCGCCCGACGCGCCGTTGCCCGAATACCCGCGCCCGATGCTGCGGCGCGGCGAATGGCTCAATCTCAACGGGCTGTGGGACTACGCAATCACGCCGGCGACGGACGCCGACGCCGCCTCGCAGCGCGACGCAAACTTCGCGTTTCCCGCCGCCGGCGCGCCGTTGCCGGTGGACGCGCCCGCCGCGTTCGCGGGCAAAATCCTCGTGCCGTTCTGCGTCGAAAGCGCGCTGTCGGGCGTGGGCAGGACGGTCGGGCCGGAGCGTGTCCTGTGGGAGCGGCGGGAGTTCGCGTTGCCGGCGGCGTGGGCGGGGCGGCGCGTGCTGCTGCATTTCGGCGCGGTGGACTGGAAGGCGGAGGTGTGGCTCGACGGCAAATTCGTCGGCGGACATCTCGGCGGGCACACGCCGTTCTCGCTCGACATCACCGGCGCGCTCGAAGGCGGCGACGTCACCGGCGGCGACGCGAATTCCGTCACCGGCGGTGGTGCTGCCGGTGCGCCGAGAACGCACACGTTGCTCGTGCGGGTCTGGGACCCGACGGACGCCGGCTGGCAGCCGCGCGGGAAGCAGACGCGCCGTCCGGGCGGCATCATGTATTCCGCCGTCACCGGCATCTGGCAGACGGTGTGGCTCGAACCGGTGCCGCGCGAAAACCACATCACCGGCGTCCGCGCCGTGAGCGACATTGACAACGGCACGCTCGCCGTCGCCGTCACCGCCGCCGACACGCCGCCGTCGGCGCGCGTGGACATCCGTCTGCGCGACGCCGCCGGCACCGTTGTCGCCGAGGCGCGCCGCGTTCCGCTCGCCGGCGAAAACCGTCTGCGCGTCGCCGCCCCGCGCCTGTGGTCGCCGGACGCGCCGCACCTCTACGAACTCGAAGTCGCGCTGCTCGGCGACGCCACCGGTGCCACCGGTGCCACCGGCGGCGGCGCGGTCGTTGACGTTGTGCGCTCGCACGCGGCGTTCAGGAAAATCGCGCTGCGCCGCGACGCCGCCGGCGTCATGCGCGTCCAACTCAACAACCGGAACCTGTTCCACTACGGCATGCTCGACCAGGGCTGGTGGCCGGACGGTCTCTACACGGCACCGACGGACGAGGCGTTGCTCTTCGACATCCGCGCCGCCAAGCGGCTCGGTTTCAACATGCTGCGCAAACACACCAAGGTTGAGCCGCAGCGGTGGTATTGGCACTGCGACCGCGAGGGCGTGCTCGTGTGGCAGGACATGCCCAGCGGCGACGACTTCGGCCGCTACGAACGCCTCGCGCGCCCCGGTCCCGAAATCACGCGCTCGCCCGCGTCCGCCGCCAACTGGCGCCGCGAGTGGGCGGAGGTGATGACGCTGTGCGCGCCCCATCCGAGCGTCGTCGTCTGGGTGCCGTTCAACGAGGGCTGGGGGCAGTTCGAGACCGAGCGCAACGTCGCCGACACGCGGGCGCGCGACCCCTCGCGCCTCGTCATCCCCGCCAGCGGCGGCAACCATCGCGCGTGCGGCGACTTCCTCGCGCTGCACCGCTATCCGCGACCGGAGTTGCGCCTCGCCGACGAGAACCGCGCCGTCGTGTTGAGCGAATACGGCGGCATCGGGCTGGCACTGCCCGGACACATCTGGAACGAGCGCAAGGGTGCCGGCAATTGGGGCTACGCGAACGCCGCCGACATCGCGCGGGTGACGGAGATTTTTTGCGCCTACGCCGCCGACCTGCGCGCGCTCATCCCCAAGGGGCTTTGCGGCGCGGTCTATACGCAGGCGACCGACATCGAGGCGGAAATCAACGGGCTGCTCACCTACGACCGCCGGCGGTTCAAGGTGGACGAGCAAGCGGTGCGAAAAGCGAACCGCGCCGTCATCAACGCACTGCCGGCGGAGTGAGGGCGGCGCGAATGCGGGCGACGCTTTCGGCGAGGCCGCCCGGACGCGCGCGGGCAAGCCACGCGCGTTCGTAGAGCGCGATGGCGGCTTCGGCGCGGGCGGCGAATGCGGCGGCGGTGTCGGTGGAGGTGGCGGCGATGCCGGTGCCGGTGCCGGTGGCGAGCAGGGCGCGAGCGCGGGCAAGCGCGAGGTCTTCGAGCGCGGAAGCGGCGGCGAGTTCGAGGGCGGTGATGGCGCTGGCGGTGGAGGCAGCACCGGTGGTGGCGGCGGCGATGTCGGCAACGGCAGTGGTGGTAGCGGCGGCAGCAGCACCGGCAGCGGCGGCGGCGTAGGTGGCGGCGGCGCTTTCGGGGTCGCCGAAGAGCATTTCCCACAGGGCACTCTTGTTGCGGACTTGGCGCGGGAAGCGGCGGTCGGTCACGCCTCGGCGCAGAATCTCGTCGGCGAGGGCGCGGTCGCCGTCGAGGAAGACGGCGGCGATGGCATCCCGCGCGTGAACGCGCGGCACAGCACTTGCGCCAGCGGCGGCATCCCGCCCGTAAACGGGCGGCACAGCACTCTCGCCGGTGGTGCTGCCGGTGGCGTTGCCGGTGCCGTTCCAAGCGAGGTCGGCGAAGTGGACGAGCGGCGCGTAGAGCGTCCACCACGGCTGGTGGTTTCCGTTGTCGCCCCAAGCGGTGAGCAGCAGACCGGCGGCGTGGTGCCGTTCGGCGGCGGCGACGGCTTCGGTGATGTTCGCGAAGGCGTTGTCGAGGCGTCCGTGAAACGTCTGCCAGCACGAGCAGCCCGGCGCGACGTAGTATTCGCAGCCGAGGGCTTCGAGCGCGGCGCACTGCTCATCAAAGGGATGACCGGCGTCGTAGCCCCAGATTACGGGGAGGGCGCAGGAGAGGGAGCGGGGAGAAAGTGCGGCGGAAGGGATAAGGGATAAGGGATAAGGGATAAGGGTAGTTTCCTGCGACGTAGCCGCGCTTTCTGCCCTTACCCCTTTGCCCTCATCCCTTATCCCTTCTTCCCCCGCGCTATCTCCCCGCTCCCCGCTCCCCGCTCCCCGTTTCCTCCTCGGCTCCCTGTCTTCCAACAGCACATCCGCCCAGAACATCGCGCGTTTCCCGCGCTTGGCGGCGAGTTCGATGAGGGCGCGGAGGTGTTCGAGATAAACGGCGCGTTTGCCGGCGCGGGCGCAGGCGTCGCGACTTGCGCCGAGGCCGAGTTCCCACGGCTCGTCGCCGCCGATGTTGAAAAGCGGCGAGGAGAAATTGGGCAGAAACTCGTCGTAGAGCGCGGCGGTGTGGGCGAGCGTTTCGGGGCACGGGCGGAGCGTCGAGGCGGGGCGGTGCGTGCCGGCGAGTTCGTGAAAAAAGCCGTCGGGGCACTCGGCGAGGTGCCGGTAGCGCGGGTGTTTGAGCCAGCGTTCGGTGTGCCCGAAGGATTGCAGGTTCGGGACGAGTTCGATGCCGGCGGCGGCGCAGTCGGCGGCGATGACGGCGTAGTCGGCGGGCGTGAGCGGCGAGGCGTCGCGCCAGACCTCCTCGTGCTCGCGAAAGGCGTAGGTGTGCTCGGTGTAGAGTTGGAGTTGGTTGAAACGCAGCGCGGCGAGTTGGCGGATGAGCAGGCGGAGCGTTTCAAGCGTCGGCACCTTGCACCGCGAGATATCGAGCATGAACCCGCGCACGGCGAATGCGGGCTTGGCGGCGGAGAAAAAACCGGAGGGAACGGCACCGGCGGCGGCGGCATCATCACCGGCACCACCGGTGGCGGCGCGGGCGTTTTCGTTGGAGTTTTGGGGCATTGTTTTCGCCATGAGCGCGAACAGTAGGCGCGCCGCCGTCAGGGGCAAACGTTGGACGGATTGCGCAAGCGGAGCGGTTACGCCGTCAGCGTCGCGATTGGGACAACGAAAACGCCGTCGGGGCGCCTGTGCGCGAAGCCGTTGGCGGTGATGATGACGAGGGCGCGCGGCGGCGGCGTCTTGGCGGTGTTGATGTTCGCCTCGAACTTGCGCAGGTTCGCCGCCGCCGCATCCGCCGCGCTGATTCCGAGTTTCACTTCGACCGCGAGCCATGCGCCGTCGTCGCGCTCGACGATGGCGTCAACCTCGGTGCCGGCGGAGTCGCGATAGTGGCGGACGGAACCGCGCAGCGTTTGCGCGTAAACGCGCAGGTCGCGAATGACGAGCGACTCGAAGAGCAGCCCGAAGTATTCCAAATCGGCGAGCAGTTTTTCTTTGTTCAGGCGTAGAATTCCGCAGGCGAGCGACGGGTCGGCGAAGTGCCGTTTGGGCATTTGGCGGAGCGTCGCGCCGGAGCGGATGTGCGCATTCCACGCCGGCAAGTCCTCGACAAACATCAGGCGGTTCAGCGCGTCCAAATAGTCCGCCGCCGTCTCGTCTTTGAAGCCGCCGGTGCCGCCGCGCACGTCGGCGGCGAGCGTTGCGACGGTCGCCTCTGTCGAAACGTTTCGCGCGAGCGATTGCATCAGGCGGAAAACCTTGTCGGGGTCGCGACGTTTTTCGGAGACACGGCTGATGTCCACTTCCGCCGTGAGCGCGGCGTAATCGCGGGAGAATTCGAGCGCGCGGGCGAGGTTTTTTCCGAGCAGACCGGGCCAGCCGCCGAAGAGGACTTTTTCGGCGAGCGTGTCGAGGTCGGCGGGGACTTCGGCGGACGTAATGGCGGTGCCGGTGCCGGCGGCGGTGTCGGTGCCGGCGTTGTCACCGGCGTTCTCAAAGAGTTTTGCGAGCGAGACCTCGCCGGTTGACCAACCGTTTTCAAAGAGCGACATCGGGCGCATTCGCATCACGGAGAACCGCCCCGCGCCGGAGTGCCGGCGGGTTGTCTCGTCGGGATTCGCGGAACCGGTGAGGATGAAAAGCCCGTCCTGCCGGCGGGCGTCAACTTCGTGCCGGACGAGATTCCAGATGTCTGGGAACTCCTGCCATTCGTCGAGCAGACGCGGAGTATCGCCTGTTAAAATCCGTGTCGGTTCGACCTGCATGGCGAGCCGCGCCTGCGGGTCGGTGTCCAAGCGGACACTGCTCTTTGCGACCTGCAGGGCGGTCTCGGTTTTGCCACACGCTTTTGGACCGGTAACAAGCACGGCACCGGCAATGGCAAGTCGTTGCTGAATCTCAACATCCGCGAAACGTTTCTGGTAGGACATGGGCGCGACAATGCCGTTCAGGGGGATAAAAGTCAACTTCCCAGAGGGATAAAAATGAGGTTTTTAGGGAGGTAAAAAGAGAGGTTTCAGGGGGATAAAAGCGGCGTTTGGGCGGCGGTGGGGTGGTTGCTGGGCTGGCAAACGCGCCTTGCCTGAAAGGGCGGGGGAGGGTGGCATGCCGGCGACAATGCGAACGCGCACATTTCACCCCGCTTTGCCGGATTTCGGCACGTTCCGCCGCGCGCTCGCCGTCGCGCTGGGCGCGTTGCTGGCGGTGGTGTCCACTGCCGGTGAGTGCGCGGCGGAGCGGTTGCGCGTGGCGACGTTCAACGTGCGCAACTACACGCTGGAACGGCGGCGCGTCGCCGGCGTCAGCGAACCGGATTACCCGAAGCCGGAGGCGGAGAAGGCGGCGTTGCGCCTCGTCATTCTCGCGGCGGGGGCCGACCTCGTGTGCTTGCAGGAAATCGGCGGCGGGGAGTTCGTGAACGAACTGCGTCGCGACCTTGCCCGCGAGGGCGGCGACTACCCGCACCAAGCCGTTCTCGACGGTCCCGACCCGCGCCGGCGGCTCGCGTTTCTGTCGCGCCGCCCGTTCAAAGCGGTTCTTCGCCACGCGACGGTTTCGGCGTCCTTGCCGGCACCGCCGGCGGTGTCCGCGAAGGCAAAATCGCCGTCGCCGGCGGAATCCCGTTCGCGCGAGGTGGCGCGCGGGTTGCTCGGCGTCGTGCTTGGCACCGGTGCCGGCGATGTCGCCGTCTATACGCTGCACCTCAAAAGCCGTCTTACGACCGACCAAGGCGACCCGCAGGCGGCGGGGCAACGTCTCGCCGAAGCCGAGGCCGTCCGCGCCTTGCTCGCGAGCGGTCACGCCGGTGACGCCGCCGCGCGCGTCCTTGTCTGCGGCGATTTCAACGACGCCCCGACGAGCAAGACCCTGCGCGTGTTCACCGACGGACGCCGCTTCCCGAAACTGCGCTTGCTGCCGGCGGCGGACTCGCGCGGCGAGACGTGGACTTACCGCAACGAGCGCGACGATTACTACGCGCGCTCCGACTACTTTCTGCTTTCGCCCGCGCTGGAACCGTTCGCGCGGACTCCGGCGCGCATTGCGGACATCGCCGCCGCCGGTGCCGCCAGCGACCACCGGCTCGTTTTCGCGGATTTCAACTTTCCCGACGCTCCCGCCGGCAACACTTCGGCCGTTCCGCCGGCACCGCGCTCGGAACCCCGTTCCGGCGGGCGTCCCTGAAAAAAATGGAGCCACTTGTCAGATTCGAACTGACGACCTGCTCATTACGAATGAGCCGCTCTACCAACTGAGCTAAAGTGGCGCGTCAACGGGGACGGACAATGCCGCCGCCGGCGGCGCGGGCAAGTTTTTTTTGTCGCCCCGCGCCCGTGGAAAAAATTGTCTCTGTCCCTGTCGCCGCCGCCGGCATTGTCGCCCGCCGCCGCCTGTCACCGCCGCCTGTCACCGCCGTCGTTCCGTCCGCCGTTCCGCCCATGATTTCGCACGCCACAACCCTCCTGCTCGCGGGCGTCGCGGCGCATCCCGTGCCCGGCAGCAAGACCATTTTGATAGCGTGTTGGCTGGGCTGGATTGTGGCGATGACGCTCGGCGCGCGGCAGGGCTACCACCGCGGACCCGTGCGGCAACTCGCGCCCGCGCTCGCGCTTGTCGCCGCCGTCGCCGGCGCGTGGTTCTTCGGGGCGGAGACCGGGCATTCGTTGCTCAAGCACACTGGGCTGCCGTGGGTGTTGCGCGGACCGGCGGGGATGTTGCTCACCGGTGCCGTGCTCTGGCTCGTCGTCTTCAGCATCGTGTGGCGCGTCGGCCGCAACCGCCTCGCGAACGCCCTCGGCGAGGCGGAGCACCCCGTCGCCGGCACCGTCGTCGGCTGCTGGACGGGCATGTTCGCCTACGCCGCGCTCGTGCTCGGCGTGTGCGCCGCCGGCGCGGTCGGGCAGTTCTGGCTCGATACCTCCGGCGCCGGCGAGTCGTTCAAGGCGGACGTGATTCGCTGGCCGGTGCGCGTGAAGAACTCGCTCGCGCGGCAGAACGGTCTCGGTTGGCTGGCGCGCTGGAACCCGATGCCGGCGCGGACGCGGCGGACGCTCGAAAAGGGCGCGCTCGTCGTGCGCACCAACGGCGCGCTCGAAGCGTTGCGTGACCTGCCGGCGGTGCGCGCAATCGGCACCGACCCCGCGTTTTACCCGCTCACGCGCGACGAGGAGATTCGGCGTCTCGTGCGCGAGCGCGACGTGGACGGTCTCGTCTCGCACCCGCTCGTGCTGCGGCTTGTCGGCGACGACGATTTTCAGCGCCGCCTCACCGAGGTTGACCTTGAGGCACTCTTCGACGAGGCGCTGACGAACGCCGCCGCCGGTGCCGCCGCTCGCGCCGCACGCCGCGCGCGGTTGAACGCTCCGCCCGCTTCGTCTGCTCCGTCCGCCGCTCCGTCCGCCGCTTCGCCCGACCCGCTTTCAACTTCCCAACGCGGGGGCGATTCGGCACCGTCCGCGCCATGAGTCATGAGATTGAAGAAGGAACACGGCTCGCGCTCGACTTCACGAAGTTGCGCAAGGTCGTCGTGCAGTGCACCGAGGACGTGATACCGGCGGTGGCGCAGGACGCCGCCACCGGCGAGGTGCTCATTGTCGGCTACGTCAACAAACTCGCCCTTGAGACCGCGCTTGCGGAGCGCAAGGCGACGTTCTGGAGCACCTCGCGCAACGAACTCTGGGTCAAGGGCAAGACCTCCGGCGACTACCTCGAACTGCTCGAAGTGCGCGTCAACTGCGAGCAGAACTCGGTGCTCTATCGCGTCCGTCCCGCCGGCAAGGGTGCGTGCCACACGAAGGACGCCGCCGGCAACGCGCGCTTCGGCTGCTACTACCGGCGCCTCGCCGCCGACGGCGTCACGCTCGAATTCCGCGAGGGCATGAAATAACGCCGCGCCGCCGGTGGTGCCGCATCGCGCCGCGCCGCCGGTGCCGCCGGCACAACGCCTTTCCCCACCGTCCGCCGATGAGCCGTCTCCTGCTGGTCTCCGTGATTTGGGCGTTCGCGCCCGGTCTGATTCAGTGGCAACGCCTTTCCGCGCTCGACAGCACCGGCGGCGCGCTGCTTGGCGCGGTGCGGCTCGTGTTCGCGTTGCTGGTCTTCGCGCCCCTGTTGCGCCCGCGCCAAATCCGCCTCCGCGACGCCGTCCTGCTGTGCGCCACCGGTGCCGTGCAATTCGGGCTGATGCAGACCTTCTACCTCTCGGCGTTCGCCCACCTGAAAGCGCACGAGGTCTTCCTGTTCACCATTTTCACGCCGGTCTATGTCGCGCTCTTCGACGCCGCGCTCCGCCGCCGGATGACTTGGAACTGGCTCGGCGCCGCCGTCCTCGCCGCCGCCGGCGCGGGCGTGTTGTTGTGGCAACGCGCGGACTGGGCGGGGCTGCTGCGCGGCGCGTTGCTCGTGCAACTCTCGGACATCTGCTTCGCCGCCGGACAGGTCGCCTACCGCTGGCTGCGGCCGCGAATCCGCGTCACCGGCAGCGGACAGGACGCCACCGCCACCGGCGGCGAGGCGTCGCTGTTCGGCTGGCTCGTCGCCGGCGGTGTCGCCGCTTCCGCCGCGACCGCCTTTTTCGCCGGCGCGGACTTCCGGCGCTTCACGCCCGACGCCGCGCAATGGGCGGTCCTCGCGTGGCTCGGCGTGGTTTCGAGCGGCGCGGGCTACTTCCTCTGGAACAGCGGCGCGACGCGCGTGAACGCCGGAACGCTCGCCGTTTTCAACAACCTGAAAATCCCGCTCGGCGTGCTTGTGTCGCTGACGATTTTCGGCACCGCCGCCGGTGACGCTTGGGCGCGCCTCGCCGTCGCGTTGCCGTTCTTCGCGGCGGCGATTTGGTGGACGCGCGACCGCAAAACCGCGCCACCTCGCGCCGCCTGAACGCCGCCGCCACCGGTGGTGCCGGCGGCGGCGTGGTTTTGGCGGTGTTTGTGTTTAGCCGCCGAGCAGGGCTTGTTGGGCGATGTAGGTGGCGGCGCCGGCGAGGTAGCCGAGGAGCGCGAGCCAACTGATTTTGCGCAGATACCAGAGGAAATCGATGCGCTCCAAGCCCATCACGGCGACGCCGGCGGCACTGCCGATTATCAGAATGCTGCCGCCGGTGCCGGCGGCGTAGGCGAGGAATTCCCAGAACCAGTGTCCGCCGGCGAATTGCGCCGAATACATGCCCATTGCGCCGGCGACGAGCGGGACGTTGTCAACGATGGACGACAACACGCCAATCAGCGTCGTGATGAGGTAGTATTTGCCCGGGTCGGCGAGCGGGAGTTGGTCGAGCGTTTGCGACAGGAGCGCGAGGTGTCCGCCGGTGGCGAGGGCGTTGACCGCCATCAGGATGCCGAGGAAGAAGAGGATGCTGGGCGTGTCTATGCGGTTGAGCGCGGCGGCGAGCGTGTAGCGGTTGGAATCGTCGCCGGCGACGGTGCCGTCAACGCGCTGCCGGTGCATTATGCCGGTGGCGACCCACAGGACGCTGACGCCCGCCATTATGCCGAGCCACGGGGGGAGGTGGGTCAACGCTTTGAAGACGGGGACGAAGAGCAGCGCGCCGACGCCGAGCGCGAACACGAGGTTGCGTTGCGCGGGGGTGATTTCCTTGGCACCGGCGGCGTGGGAATTCGCACCGGCACCGGCGGCACCACCACCGGCGGCGTTCGCGTCTGTCTCCGCCGGTCGCGCGACTTCGCCTTTCAACAGGAACGAGAGGACGCCGAGCGGGACGACGAGCGAGACGGTGCTCGCCGCGATGGTGCGGGCGATGATGTCGGCGGACGTGTATTTGTTCGCGACCCAGAGCATGATTGTCGTGACGTCGCCGATGGGCGACCACGCGCCGCCGGCGTTCGCGGCGAGGATGACGATGCTCGCGAAGAACCACCGCTCCTTGCGGTCGGCGATTAACTTGCGCAGCAGCGCGACGAGCACGATGGCGGTCGTTAGGTTGTCGAGCACCGCCGACATGAAAAACGTGATGAAGCCGACGAGCCACAGCAGGGCGACTTTCTTGCGCGTGCGAATGCGGTCGGTGATGAGGCGGAAGCCGCCGTGGGCGTCCACGAGTTCGACGACGGTCATCGCGCCGAGCAGGTAGAACAGGATTTGCGACACGTCGCCGAGTTGCCGGATGAGCGGCACCTCGGTGAGCCACGCGATGAACGTCGGCGGCGCGGCACCGGCGACCTCCGGTTTCCACTCGGCGAGGAACGCCTTGTAGGCCGCCGCCGGCGCATCGAACGACGCGCCGCCGGTGGCGAGAATGAACCACAGCGCGACGGCGAGAAACAGCGCCGTCGCGGTCTTGTTGATTTTCAACGGGTGCTCCAAGGCAATGCACGCATAGCCGAGGACAAAAAT
>JAISSQ010000246.1 GCA_031273045.1 Puniceicoccales bacterium | reverse complement strand
CCTGCCCAAAGCCGTTCCGCCCGCCGCATCGCCCACCACAAATCCTTCTCCAGCAGCCGCCTCGGCTTCCGCCTCGCCCTCGTGGCGGAGTAGCGCAAGTTCCATCCTTTCCGCATTGTCTTTTCCTCCCCTCCGCGACCGTGAACAACCTCACCTTCCAGTTCTTTGCCGGCACCGCCGCCAAACCCTTTGTCAAATGGGTTGGCGGCAAAGGGCAGTTGCGCGAAGTCATCAATGAGGCACTGCCGGCGGAGTTTCGCTCACAACGCGAACTCACCTACGTCGAACCGTTCGTCGGCGGCGGCGCGGTGCTCTTTGAAATGCTCAAACGCTATCCGAACATCACAAAAGTCGTCATCAATGACATCAACGACGCCCTGATTCGCACCTACAAAACAGTCCGCGACCATCTCGAACCGCTCATCGCAAAACTCCAAACGCTCCAAAACTCCTACGATGCCCTCGCCGACCACGAACAGCGCAAATCCTTTTTCTTGCACCAGCGCGAAACCTACAATTCTTTCGCGAACGACGACATCGCGCATTCCGCGCTTTTTATTTTCCTGAACAAAACCTGTTTCAACGGCCTTCACCGCGTCAACAGCAAAGGAAAGTTCAACGTCCCGTTTGGCGGTTATCCGAATCCAAACATTTGTGACGTGCAAACGCTTCGCGGCGACAGCGAACTCCTGCGGCGCGTCGAAATCCTGACCGGCGACTTTGAGCAAACCCTCGACTACGCCGGTGCCGCCGCATTTTATTATCTTGACCCGCCCTACAAACCAATCTCGCAAACGGCGAGTTTCAACTCCTACGCAAAAGAAACTTTCGACGACACCGCGCAAATCCGCCTCAAAGATTTTTGCGATGCCCTAACACGAAAGGAAAGCCGTTGGATTATGAGCAATTCCGACGTGCGCGACAACGGCGCCGGCGACGCCTTTTTCGACAAACTCTACTCCGCCTACAACATCAAGCGCGTCTTCGCCTCCCGCGCCGTCAACAGCAATGGAAACAAGCGAGGGAAAATTTCCGAACTGTTAATAACGAACATTGCCTCGTAACACACCCCCCTGCAAAACAGCAACATTCACTATGGAAACCGACAACGCTTGGAAGAAAATTTTTGACCACTATAAAATCAGAAAACACGATTTTAATGTGGCGCCGTTCATCATCACCGCCAAACAAATTAAGGTGGCGTGTCAAAATTTCAAAACCACAAGCGAGAAGGAACCACGCATTCTTTGCAAACAGGACTCGCGCGAAAAACGCCCGCAAATTTTCAAAAAAAAACGGTCTTTTTATTCTGCCGTTAAAAAACGGCGAATACGCCATCATCCAAGGCGAAGGTTATGTTGACATTCCAATTGCCACCGGCAAGGAGGTTATCCCGCTCTTTTTTGAACGCCACGAAGACAAGTTCCACATCTGGCAATACCGTTTCAACGCCCCTGCCGAATACAACAGCATCGAACTTGTTCAATCCCGCTGCTACAAAATTACCACTACTGCGGCACAATAGCAGGTTCCCTCGCCTTTTCCGCTTCCAATCGCCGGTGGCACCCTTCACCCTCTCCCGCAAATGCCTTCCGCCATTCGCATAGAAAACGTGGATTTCGGTTATCCCGCGCAAACGGTTTTGCGCGGGGTTGCGCTGACCATTCCCGCCGGCGCGCTCGTCGCGCTCACGGGTGCGAACGGCACCGGCAAAAGCACGTTCATCCACACCGTCGCTGGGCTGCTACCGCCGCTCGCGGGGAAAATTTCGTTCGCGACGGAAAACGCGCCGGCGGTGGCACCGACGACTGAGGCGGCTCCGGCACCGACGAATGCGTCACCGGCGCCAAAACCGCCAGAACCGCCGACGGCACCGGCGGCACCGGCGGCGGCGGAATTTTCCGCGACGCGCCCGGTTATCGGGCTTGTCGGACAGGTTGACGCATTAGACGCCGTGTATCTTTTCACCGGCAGCGAAGTCGTCCTCGCCGGCGCGCGGTTGGCACGACCACCGGCGGCGCCCCTCTCGCGCGACGCCCGCGCCCGCGCCGCCGAAGCCATTCGCGCCGTTGGCGCGGAAGCGTTCGCGGCGCGCCGTTTTTCGGAGATGTCGGGCGGTCAGCGGCAGCGCGTTTTGCTCGCCCGCGCACTCGCGCTCGCGCCGCAAATCCTCGCGCTCGACGAGCCGGTCTCCGGCGTTGACGCCGAGTCGCGCGACGCCATCGCCGGTCTGCTCGCCGAACTGCGCGACACCGGCGCGATGACCATTTTGCTATCCAGCCACGACCCCGCGTTCTGGGAGCCACTGGCGACGCACCGGCTGCAATTCGAGGACGGCAAAATGCTCTTCTAACACGAACTCAAAAATGAGCGAAATCATCTCCGAAGTTTTCACCTCCGAACTGTTGCGCTACGCGCTGCTGGCGACCGTTTTCACGGGACTGCTGGCGCCGGTGGCGGGCTGTTTTCTGCTGCTGCGCAAGGCGGCGTTTCTGGGCGTCGCGCTGCCACAGGTGTCGGCGGCGGGAATGGCGGCCGGCGGTCTCGTCTGCGGCGCGTTGGGCGTCGGCTTCGGCGGCAGTTTCTGCTCGCACTGCGCGAACCTCGTGAAGCCCCCCGCCGGCGGTGACAACAACGGCGGCACCGGCACCGGCGGTGACGCCGCCCTTCCCGCCGACACCGGTTTCGCGCCGCTCGACCCGCCCGTTCCCGGCGACGGCGGCGCGGTCACCGCCGCGCCTTCGTGGTTCGCGGCGAACGGCGGCGTCTTCGTGCAGATGGCGGTCGCGCTCGCCATCACGTTCGCCGCGCTCGCGCTGCTCTCCCAACTCGAACGCCGCGCGCAAAATGTCGCCGGACGCGGCGGTGCCGGCGGCGACGCGCGTCACGGCGCGCTCTACGTCCTCGCCGGTGCCGGCGCGGTGCTGTTGCTCGCCGCGAACCCGTTCGCGGAGGGCAATTTCGCGAACCTCCTGCGCGGCGAAATCGTGTCCGTCGGCGTCGGCGACCTCTGGCTCGTCGTCGCCGCCCTCGCGCCGGCAACGCTCCTGCTCGCGCTCTTCCGGCACGAGTTCTTGTGGGCGGGCGCCGACCCCGCGTTCGCGGCGGCGTCGGGGCGCGCCGTTTTCTTCTGGAACGCCCTGCTGGCGGTGCTGCTCGGCCTCGTGATTTGCGGCACCGTTTACATCGCCGGACCACTCGCGACCCTCGGCGCGCTGCTGCTGCCGGCGATGAGCGCGCACACCCTCGCGCCGAACATGCGCGCGTTTTTCCTGCTCGCGCCGCCGCTCGGACTTCTGGGCGCGCTCGCCGGCTACACCGTCGCCGCCGCCGCCGACGCCCCCGCCGGCATGACCATCATCGCCGCCCACGGCGTCATCCTCGCCCTCGCGAAAATTTTCTCGCTCGCCGTCTCGTTCTCTTTCGCCGCCGGTGGTGCGCGCCGCGCACGTAGCGACTGAAACGCATGGGAACCGTGGTGCCGGCGACTTGTCTTCGCTCGCACTTTTCTCTCCCATGCGCTTTGCCAAAAATCTCCGCGCCGCCGCGCGCACTTTCCTTTTCCCGCTCGCTTTGCTTGCAACGTTTCTTCCGGTTGCGGCAATCGCCAACGCCGTTCCGACGCGCCTGACGACCGACATGCTCGAACACACCGAGCGCGTCTTCGCCGCGGCGCGACCGGCACCGGCGCTCACGCTTGCCGACTTTCGCGCCGCGCCCGCCGGCAAGCAGGTTGTCGAAATTCGCAATGAGCGTCCGAACTACAGTTGGAACGTTCCGGGCGTCCGCGACAGCACGCTGCAAGTCGCCTATCGCGTGCTCGTCGCCACCTCCGCCGAGAAACTTGCGAGCGACACCGGCGACGTCTGGGACAGCGGGCGCGTTGAGAGTGCCAAATCGGTCGCGGTGCCGCACGGCGGGAAACCGCTCGCACCGGCAACGCTCTATTTTTGGAAGGTGAAAACGTGGGACAACCACGGGCGCGAAAGCGCGTTCTCCGCGCCGAAATCTTTTCTCACCGCCGCCGTTCTCGACGGCATAACCGCCCGCTATCCGCTGCAAATCTCCGACGAAAAACCGGTGCTTGTCCGCGAGCAAAAAACCGTTGCTAAAACCACCGCTAACCCCGCCGCCGCCGGTGCCGGTGCGCCTGTTGTTTTCGTCGATTTTGGCAAAGCCGCATTTGGGAAACTCCGCCTGAAACTGACCTCCGAAAAAGGCGGCGAAACCGTCACCGTCCGCCTTGGCGAATGCGTCACCAAAGACGGCGCGATTGACCGACGTCCGGGCGGCAGCCGCCGCTTTGTTTCGCAGAACTTCAAACTCAAAGCCGGCACACACGATTACACCACCGAGTGGAAAATTCGCCGCCACGCCGCGACAATGCCGGCGCACATCGGCGAAGTCGTTCCGTTCCGTTATGCGGAGATTGAAAACTACGCCGCCACCGGTGCCGCCGGCAGCGCCGCCGGTGGCAAAAAACTCCCGCTCTCCGCCGCCGAAATCACGCGCGAGCACGTGCATTATCCGTTCGATGATTCCGCCGCTTCCTTTGCCTCCGACAACACTGTTTTGAACGCTGTTTGGGAACTCTCCAAATACACGATGAAGGCGACTTCCTACACCGGTGTTTATGTTGACGGCGACCGCGAGCGTTGTCCTTACGAGGCAGACGCTTACATCAACCAACTCGGTCATTATTGTTGCGATCGCGAATACGCGATTGGGCGTTATACGCACGAGTTTTTAATCACCCATCCAACGTGGCCGACGGAGTGGATTTTGCACTCGGTCTTGATGGCTTGGGATGATTTTCTTTACACCGGTGATGAGCGTTCTCTTCGCAAGTTTTACGGTGACTTGCAGGCAAAAACGCTCTTTGCACTGCGTGATGGAAACAACCTTGTCTCCACACGCACCGGAAAACTCACAAAAGATGTTTTGAAAAGCATTCATTCCAAAGGAGAACTTCGCGACATCGTTGACTGGCCGCATGGCGAGCGCGACGGGTTTGTTTTCACAAAATACAACTCGGTTGTGAATGCGTTTCATTACGAGGCGTTAATTTGTTTGGGGAAGATTGCGCGGGTGCTAAAAAAACCGGAGGAAGGCATTAAATTCGAGCACCTTGCAATTGCCACGCGCGGCGCGTTGCTGAAAGGATTTTTTGACACGGAGCGCGGCGTCTTCGCTGACGGTTTTTTGAGCGAGACAAAACACGCCTCGCTGCACGCGAACATGCTCGCGCGCGCGTTTGGTTTGGTTCCACACGAACACAGAAAAAGCGTCTCCGAATTCATTCGTTCTCGCGGAATGGCGTGCAGCGTTTACGGTGCGCAGTATTTGTTCGAAGCACTGTATAATTCCGGCGAAAAAGAAGACGCCGAGCACGCGCTGAAATTACTCACGTCAACCGGCATTCGCAGTTGGCACAACATGCTTCGCGCCGGCAGCACAATCGCAATGGAAGCGTGGGACAACAAGTTCAAACCCAACCAAGATTGGAACCACGCTTGGGGCGCGGCACCGGCGAACATCATCATGCGAAAACTCGTTGGCGTTGAACCGCTTAGCCCGGGGTTTGAAAAAATCCTCATTCGCCCGCAGACCGGCTCGCTGCGCTCGGTTGACGCCACCGTTCCCACCCCGCGCGGCAGCGTCAAAGTGAGCGTCCGCAATGACGGCGTGACCTATCGCCTCACCGTTGAGATTCCGCCAAACACGGAGGCATACGTGCAACTCCCCGTCGGCAAGCACCATGCCGGCACCACCGCCACCGGTCGTCAAATCGGTTCGGGAAGGCATGAGTTTGCGGAGAAAATGGAATGAAGTTTTTCCATTGCCCATTGGAGAGATTCTCATGCGGCGGCGCGGAAGGTTGCGCGGCGGCGCGCGAGATTGCGTCTTGCGGGGCGTCGCCAGCGCCGTTCCCTCGTTGCCGAAATGTTTGTTGACGAGGCCATTATCCACTTGCGCGCAGGAAAAGGCGGCGACGGTTGCCTGAGTTTTCGCCGCGAAAAATTCCTTCCCAAGGGCGGTCCCGACGGCGGCGACGGCGGCACCGGCGGCGATGTCGTGTTGCGGTGCGACGAGAATGTCGGCGACCTTTCCGCCTACCGTTTTCAACCGCAGTGGTCGGCGCACAACGGGCGTCCGGGCGAAGGACGCAACCGGCACGGCGCGAACGGTGGCGACTGCGTGCTCGCGTTGCCGCCGGGGACGCAGGTTGTTGACCTTGAGAGCGACCTGCTCGTCGCCGAAGTCACGCGGCACGGCGAGCGCGTTGTGCTGCTCGAAGGCGGTCGCGGCGGTCTGGGAAACACGAACTTCAAGAGCGCCGTCAATCAGGCGCCGCGCAAGGTGACGCTTGGGCGCGCCGGCGGTGCCGGCAGTTTCCGCCTCGTTCTGAAAACCATCGCCGACGCCGGATTGGTCGGCTTCCCCAACGCCGGCAAATCCACGCTGACCGGCCTGCTCACGAACGCCCATCCGAAGGTCGCGCCCTATCCGTTCACCACGCTCCACGCGAGCGTCGGAACCATCGAATACCCCGCCACCGGCGAGCGCGTTTTCCTCGCCGACATCCCCGGTTTAATCAAAGGCGCGCACGAGAATCGCGGCCTCGGCCACGAGTTCCTGCGCCACGTCGAGCGGTGCCGCTTGCTCGTGTTCCTGCTCGACATGGGCGGGTGCGACGGACGCCGTCCCGACGCCGACTACCGCATTCTGGGCGACGAATTGGAGCAGCACTCGCCCGCGCTCGCCGCGAAGCCGCGCCTCGTCGTCGCCAACAAAATGGATATCCCCGAAGCCGAGAAGAACCTGCGCGCGTTCAAAAAGAAATTCCCCAAGTTGCGCGTGTTGCCGGTCTCCTGCGCCGACGGTTCCGGCATCGCCGCCCTGCGCCGGACCCTGCTCACCGCCGTCCGCCGCGAGCGCGAAAAAGGCAAGGAAGCGAAAGCGGCGGAAAGCGGGGAGGCGGACGGCGAGTAGGGCTTTTCCGTCCGCTCCCGCCACTCATCGCCGCGCCGTCCCATGCCGAGTCCCCGCATATTCCGCACGCTGTCCGTTGCCGTTGCTGTTCTGGTTTCCGCCGGCAATGCCGCCGCTGCCGGTGACGCCGCCGGCAGTGCTCCGCTGGACATCTCCGGCGTCTATCCGCACCTCGCGTTTTACAACAACGAGGGCGAGTGCGGCACCGGTGCCGTCGTGCCGTGGGCGGGTTCGCTGTGGGCAATCACCTACGCGCCGCACGAACCGTTCGGTTCCTCCGACAAACTTTACCAAATCACGCCGCCGCCTGAATTGCGGCGCGTCGTCCGCAAGGAAAGCACCGGCGGCACGCCGGCGAACCGGCTCGTCCACCGCGAAAGCAACCAACTGTTCATTGGCAACTACGCCATCAACGCCACCGGTGGCGTCCGCGTCATTCCACACACGGAAATGCCCGGACGTCTCACCGGCAGTGCGCGCCATCTCACCGCGCCGGCGGACAAAATTTACCACGCTACGATGGAGGCGGGGTTCTACGAAGTGGACGTCCATTCGCTCGCGATTAAAACGCTCTACCGCGACCGGAATCTTGACCGGCGGCGCGGGAAAAAAGGCGCGCCGGCAGCGGCACCGGCACCGGCATCACCGGCGGCGTCCGCGCCACTTGCAAACATTTCCGGCGCGCACGGAAAAGGGCTTTATTCGGGGCAGGGTGTGCTCGTGTTTTCCAACAACGGCGAGAACACGCCGGCGGCGTTGAAACGTCCCGATGTCACTGCCGGCGCGCTCGCGGAATGGGACGGGCGCGAATGGCGCGTTGTGCGCCGAAATCAATTCACGGAAATCACCGGTCCGGGCGGAATTTTGGGCACTGCCGGTGATGACAAAAACGCTCCGATTTGGGCACTCGGCTGGGACCACAAATCCGTCCTGCTCGGCGTCCGCGAACCGACGGTTGAGAAAGCGTCGCCGTGGCGTTTTTTTCGTCTGCCAAAAGCGAGCAATTCCTATGACGGCGCGCACGGTTGGAACACCGAATGGCCGCGCATTCGCAACGTCGCCGCCGCCGGTGAACCGCCGTTTTATTTGATGACAATGCACGGGATGTTCTGGCGTCTTCCAAAAACGTTTTCGCACCGGAGCACCGGTGGTGTCCGCCCGCTCGCCGCCTATCTGAAAGTCATCGGCGATTTCGCCCGCTGGAACGACAAAATTGTGCTCGGTTGCGACGACTCCGCGAAAAACGAATTTCTCAACAAGCGGCGCGCGAAAGGCGGCGTCGGCGGTCCGGGAAAATCAAACTCAAACCTTTGGTTTTGCGACACTTCCACGCTATCCTCGCTGGGTCCGAACACCGCTGCCGGCGCGGTCTGGCTGCGCGAAGATGTCGCCGCGAACACACCGTCGGAACCGTTTTTGTTTGCCGGTTGGGACAAGCGCGCCGCGTGGTTGAAAAACAACGGCACCGGCAGTGTTGTTTTCCACTTCGAGCGCGACGAAAACGGCGACAACAAATGGACGCGATTCCGTTCGGAAAACGTCGCCGCCGGCGGCGCGAAATTTGTTGTTTTTGCCAACGAGAACGACGCCGTCGAATGGGTGCGCGTCACGTGCGATAAGGACACAAGCGCGAGCGTTACTTTCGTCTTCTCGCAAAACGAAAAACGCGCTGCGAAACCGGACGCTATTTTTGACGGTCTTTCCTTGATAGGCGACGAGGCGAACGGCACTAAAAACCGCACTGCCGGTGGCATTGTTTACGCGCGTGGAAATGATGCGGGGACGCTCGGTTTGCTCACTGACGGCGGCGCGTTTTACGAGGCGACGGCGACGCGCGAAACGCTCCAACTCGCGCCGCCCGCCGGCGGTGAAAACGTCGCGAAAAAAGCGGCGGCGTTCGCTGCGAAAAAATACGCACTCGCCGGCGCAAAAGAGACGGGCGTCAGCGTTGATGCGCGGTCCGTTCTCGTAGTTGACGACGCCGGACGCCGCTGGCGGTTGCCGCTCGGCGACGCGCGTTTCTCAAAACCGACGAATGCCGGCGCGCTGCGCGTCTGCCGCGAAGTCGCCACCGAGCGCGACCTCTTCCACTGCCACGGGACTTTTTATGAACTGCCGGCGGAGAACGCCGGCGGCTTCGCGAAAATCCGACCAATCGCCTCGCACAATTTTCGCATTCAGGACTACTGCTCGTGGCGCGGGCTGCTCATCCTCACCGGCATTGACTTCGCCGGCACCGCCGCCGGTGCCGCCGCCGGCAAAAACAACCCGCGCATTTTTCGCTCCGCCGACGGTCGCGCCGCGTTCTGGGCGGGCGTCATTGACGACCTGTGGCGCTTGGGAAAACCGCGCGGACACGGTTGGCTGTGGCGCGGGGAAACGGTCGCCGCCGGCGCGGTGTCCGACCCGTTTTTGTGCGGTTTCTACGACGAGCGGACGCTTGAAATTTCGCACACCGGCACGCTGCCGGTGACCTTCGATTTGGAAATCGACCCCACCGGCGACGGCGACTGGCTCCGTTACAAGGCCCTCACCGTCCTCGCCGCAACGCCCCTCACCTTCCAATTCCCGCCCGCCTTTCACGCCCGCTGGCTCCGCCTCCGCGCCACCGGTGGCGCCACCGCCGCCGTCTCCGCCCAATTGACCTTCGAGTGAGCCGCCACCGGCAGCACGCTTTGGAAAATCGGCACCGCATTGACCGTCATCTAAAAATCGCGGCGTCGGGAATCGAGGATGAGGGTCACGGGACCGTCGTTTTCGAGTGAGACAAGCATCATTGCGCCGAAGACGCCGGTGGGCACCGGCTTGCCGAGCAGCGCGGCGAGCGTCGCCGCGAAGCGTTCGTAGAGCGCCAGAGCCACCGCCGGTGGTGCCGCGCGGTGGAACGACGGGCGCGTCCCCTTGCGCATTGTCCCGAAGAGCGTGAACTGGCTGACGACGAGCGCGCCGCCGTCGGGCAGGTCGCCCAGCGCGAGGTTCATGCGCCCGTCGGAATCGTCGAACACGCGCAGCCGGAACACCTTTTCGGCGAGCCATTCGAGGTCGTCCGGCGTGTCGTCCTGCTCGACGCCGAGCAGGATTAGCAGCCCGTTCCCGATGGCACCGGTGTTTTCTCCGGCAACGCTGACTTCCGCGCGCCGGACGCGCTGCACGACTGCTCTCATGGTGTGGTCTCCGTTGAAAACGCTGGTGAAAAATTCGTTGTGAAAATCCGTTGAAAACGCCGCCGGTGCCGGTGCCGGTGCCGCTACGCCAGTGCCTCCGGGATTGCTCCGGCGGCGGCGATTTCGCGCATGATTCGCCGCGATGCCTCCAAGAACCGCTCCGGATGCTTTGCGCCCGGGTCGTAGGCGTCGGGTTGGATTGGCGGGCGGAAGACGACCGAGAGACGGGCACCGGAGCGCGGGAAGAACGAACCGCGCGGCAGCATGTCGCGCGCCCCGAACACGCGCACCGGCACCACCGGCACGCGCGTTTTGCACGCAATCAGCCCAATCCCCGCCTGCGCCTCCTGCAACTGCCCGTCGCGGCTTCGCGTGCCTTCGGGGAACATCAGCAACGAGCGGCCGCCGCGCAGAATCGAGAACACGCGCTTGAATGCGGCGACGTCCGAGCCGCCGTCGCGGTCCACGGGAATCGTGTTGCAGGTGCGCAAAATCCAGCCGAGCACGGGGTTGCGGAACAGTGTCTTGCGGGCGAAGAAAAACGTTTCGCGCGGCAACGAACTGCCCACCAACGGCGGGTCGAGAAAACTCTGGTGATTGCACGCGATGATGCTCGCGCCGGGCGGCACGTTGGCGAGACCGCTCACGTCGAGACGCCCGAAGAGGTTGGCGAACCAGCGGGCTGTCTGATAGACGATGATGTAGGTCGGGTTGTCGGAGGTGAGCGCCATGTTTCCGCGTCAGAAAACGGGGAAGCGTTTCGGGCTGAAAGCCCAAACTCGCCGCCAAAGAAAAGCGTTCCCGCGCCGCCGCCGCCGGCGTTTCCTGCCCGCCAGACACGTATGACTCCACGAGACGCGCCGCTTCGCGACTCCGCGCCCGCCACCGGCGCGAACGACGCCCTCCCCGCCGCTGGCGACACCGCTCCCCGCACCGCCCTGCTGCTCATCCTGACCGCCATCCAGTTCACGCACTGCCTCGACTTCATGATAATCCTCCCGCTGGGCGAGGACCTGATGCGCGAGTTCAAAATCACCCCCGCGCAGTTCGGGCAGATGACCGCCGCCTACTCGCTCGCCGCCGCCGCCGCCGGTTTCGCCGCCGGCTTCGTCATGGACCGCATCCCGCGCCACCGCGCGCTGCTCGTTCTCTACGCGGGGCTGACGGCGGCGACGTTCTGGAGCGCCCTCGCGCCCTCGTTCGGATGGCTCGTCGCCGCGCGCACAATCACCGGCATGTGCGGCGGCGTGGCGGCGTCGGTCGTCGGCGCCATCATCGCGGACGCGATTCCCCCGTGGCGGCGCGGGCGCGCGATGGCGTGGGTCGGCTCGGCGTTTCCCGTGGCGCAGGTGCTCGGACTGCCGGCGGGGCTTTGGTTCGCGAAGCACCACGGCTGGCAGTCGCCGCTCGCGGCGCTTGGCTGCGTGTGCCTCGCCGTGCTCGTCCTCGCCTGGTTCACGCTGCCGCCGGTGCGCTCGACCCGCGCCGAAGCGCCGCCGCTGCGCCAGATGCGCGAGATTCTGACCACCCCGCTTCACATCCGCTGCTTCATCATGTCGGGCGCGCTGCTCTTCGCCGGCGCACTCGTCGCCCCCTTCATGGCGATGAGCATGGAAATCAACGGCGGGCTGACGAAGGACGAAATCGCGCTGATGTATTTCTGCGGCGGCATCGTGGTGTTTTTCACGACGCGCCTCTTCGGCATCCTCTCCGACCGGCACGACAAACTGCGCGTCCTCGCCGTCATCACCCCGTTCACCATCGCCGCCGTCCTCGCCATCACCCACTGGCAACGCTCGCCGCTGTGGGTGACCTACATCTTCACGACCCTCTTCTTCGTCACCATGTCGGGACGCTTCGCGCCGGCGATGACGATGGTCGCGAACGCCATCGAAGCCCGCTACCGAGGCGGCTTCATGAGCGTCAACGCCGCCGTCCAGCAGACCTGCGCGAGCGCCGCGCACGTCGTCGCCGGACTGTTCCTGACGGCGGTTCCGGCGGCAACCATCGCCGCCGGTGGCGACGCCGGAAACGCCGCCGGTGCCGCCGCGCGCACCGCGCGTCTCGACGGATTCGGCGCGGTGGGCGTTTTCGCGTCGGTGATGTTCGTGGTCTCGGTTTTCCTTGCCGCATGGGTTCGCGCCGCCGCGCCCTGGGCCGCGCGGAATTTCCAAGCGCCGGAGGAACCCGCCGCCGCCGCGCGTTGACGCCGCCGGCGCCGGCGCGCCCGCCGGCAGCGGGCAAATTCGGGGTTTCCCGCCCCGCCGTTTCCTTTTTCCATCGCCGGCGATGACGCAATCACAGACCTCGGGCACGCCACCGGCGGCGGCTCCAATCCGCTGCGGTGTCGCCGGCGTTGGCTACCTTGGACAACACCACGCGCGAATCTACGCCGCGCTCGAAGGCGCCGAACTCGCCGGAATCTTCGAGACCGACGACGCCCGCGCCGCCGAGATTTGCGCCCGGCACAACTGCCGGCGGTTCGCGACGCTCGCCGAACTCGGCGCGGCGTGCGACGCCGTGAGCGTCGTCGTCCCGACCGACCGGCACGCCGAGGTCGCGCTGCCGCTGCTCGCCGCCGGCTGCCACCTGCTCATTGAGAAACCGCTGTGCGCGACGCTCGCCGAGGCGGCGCAAATCCTCGCCGCCGCCGGTGCCGCCGGTCGCATCGTGCAGGTCGGCCACATCGAGCACTACAACCCCGTGATGAGTTTTCTCGAACAGCACGTGAACGACCCGCGCTACCTCACCGCCGACCGCCTCGCGCCGTTCAACCCGCGCGGGACTGAGGTCGGCGTCGTGCTCGACCTGATGATTCACGACATCGGCGTCGTGCTCCAACTCGTGCGCTCGCCGCTGGCGCGCATTGACGCCGTCGGCGTGAACGTCGTCTCGCCGCGCGAGGACATCGCGAACGCGCGGCTGACGTTCGCCAACGGCGCGGTCGCGAACCTCAACACGAGCCGCGTGAGTTTCAAGAAGGTGCGCGAACTGCGCGTGTTCCAGCCCGGCGCCTACCTCTCGCTCGACTTCATGAATCAGGCGGGGCACCTGCTGCGCGTCGGCGACGGCGGGACGATTTTCGACATCAAGCGCGAGGAAATCCCGATTGAGAAAGGCGAGCCGCTCGCGCTGGAACTCGCCTCGTTCGTGAAGTGCGTCCGCGAGCACACGCAGCCGAAGGTCGGCACCGAGTTGGGGCGCAGCGCGCTGGAAGTCGCCATTCAAATCACCGAGACCATCCGCGCCTCGCTGCCGGCGGAGGCGCTCTCGTGAGCGGAAGCGGCGGCGGCGGCGCGTTTCCGAGGACGGCGTTCGTTCTCGGCGCGGGGCTGGGAACGCGCCTGCGCCCGCTCACCGACACGCTTCCGAAGCCGCTGCTGCCGGTGCGCGGACTGCCGATGATTTGCCACATCTTCGACCAACTGCTCGCCGCCGGCGCGCGCCGGTTGATTGTCAACACGCACCACCTCGCCGGTTGCTACGCGAAGCAGTTCCCCGACGCGCGGTGGCGCGGCGCGCCCATCCACTTCGTCCACGAACCGGTGCTGCTCGAAACCGGCGGCGGGCTGAAAAACATCGAGCCGCTGCTGGACGCCGGCGACGAGTCGGTGCTCGTCGCCAACGGCGATGTCTTCGCGCAGCCCGACCTCGGCGCGCTCGCGGCAGCCCACCATGCCGCCGGCGGCGACGCGCTCGCGACGCTCCTCCTGCGCACCGACGCCGAACCGCGCAAGGCGCGCCTCGACACCGCCACCGGCGCGGTGCTCGACATGCGCGGACGCCTCGGCGCCACCGGCGGTGTCGAATGCCTCTTCACGGGCTTCTACTGCGTGCGCCGCGCCTTCCTCGCGCACATCCCGCCGGCGACGGCGTTGTCGGTCGTCGAAACGTTTCTGGCGTTGATAGCGGCGCGCGCCGGCAGCGTTCGCGGCGTCCTCTCCAACGCCGGCGAATGGCGCGACCTCGGCGAACTCGGCGAATACCGGAAATTTGCCGGCGCGTAGCGTCGTTGCGGCACTTCCCCGCCCTGCGGATGTCTCCTTTCGCATGAGTTTCCCAACGCCAGATTCCGCCGCCGCCGGCACCCGCGCCACCACCGCCGGTGCCGCGCTTTTCACCCTCGCCGCCGGCGCCCTTCTCGCCGCCGGCGCCGCTCTCCTCGCGCCGGCAGACGCCCTCGCCATTCCCGGCGAACGTCCGGGCGCGCCGGTGCCGACGCCCGCCGGTCTCGCCGACCGCGAGCGCGGAATCACGCTCCCGAAGCGCGATGTCCACTACGCCCGCACGCGCTACTACGCCGAGGACATCCCCGACGGCGACTACGTCCACGCCTCGCCCGCCGCTCACGAAGCGTTCCGCGACATCAAGTTCTCCATCCGCATTCACTGGGGCGTTTACGCCAAAGTCCCCTGCGACGCCTCGTGGCCGTTCCTCTGGTATTCGAACCAGAAAAAGGACGCCTACAACGAACTCTACAAAACCTTCAACCCCGTCCGCTTCGACGCCGAACGCTGGATGCAGTTCTTCAAACGCTGCGGCATGCAGGCGTTCGCCTTCACCACGAAGCACCACGACGGCTTCTCGATGTTCCACACAAAAACGCGCGTCAAACAGCGCGTCCAATACACCGGCGACGGCGCCCCGCGCATCGTCCCGTGCGACACCACCTACTCAATCGCCGACACGCCGTTCAAGCGCGACATCGTCAAGGAACTCTGCGACGCCGCCCACAAAAACGACATCAAGATTGACCTCTACTTCTCGCACCCCGACTGGTTCGACGCCGACTTCCGCCCCTACAACTCGCACCCGCTCATGACCGAGAACGAGCAGCAGCACCCGCATGACTTCGGGCACGACCGGCGCATCGGCGGACGCCGCACGATGACCCCCGAACCCACCGCAGAAGAGCGCGCCCGAATGGTCGCCCGCCACCGCGAGCAACTCCGCGAAATCCTCACCAACTACGGCAAGATTGACATGGTCTGCCTCGACCAATGGCTCGGCAAAGACGTGTGGCCCGAAACCCGCGAAACCGTCAAACTCATGCGCCAGTGGTCGCCCGACACCCTCTTCCGCTGCCGCGGCATCGGCAACTACGGCGACTACTTCCAGCCCGAAGGATTCGTCCCCGGCGCCAAGGAGAACACCAACATGCCGTGGATGGCCATTTGCAAACTCGCCCGCTGGTTCTCCTACGACCCCGAAGCCAAACGCTACCGCGGCGCCCCTTGGGTCATCAAAAACCTCGTGGACTGCGTCGCCAAAGGCGGCTCCTTCATGGTCTGCATCGGCCCCGACGAATTCGGCGAATTCCACCCCGAAGCCGTCCGCCAACTCGAACAAGTCGGCGACTGGCTCCGCGTCAACGGCGAGGGAATCTACAACACCCGCTCGCGGCTGAATTGGCGCGAAGGCGAAGCGAAGAAGAGCGACAAGAAAAACGACGCCAAGCCCGCCACCGGCAGCACCGGCAGCACCCGCACCGTCATCAAATACACCCAAACGAAGGACAAGAAATTCATCTACGGCTTCTTCGAGAACTGGCCGGCCGACGGCGTCCTCACGCTGAAAACCTTCCGCATCAAACCCGGCAGCCGCGTCACCCTCCTCGGCGCACCCGACGCGCCAATCACGTGGACGCAGCCCGCCACCGGCGGCACCGCCAAAATCACCCTCCCCGCCGCGCTAACCGCCGACCCCGCCAAACGCCCCTGCCAAACCGCGTGGGCATTGAAGTTTGAAGTCCAACCCTGACCCCCGCGCCGGCAGCACCGCCCGCCCGCTCCGCACAACATTCCCCCGCCCTTTCGACGCATGCGCATCACCGGTGGCGACGCCAGAGGCATAACGCTCAAACTCCCCCCGCGCGGCGAAATCCGCCCCGCGACCGACTACACCCGCGAAGCCGTCTTCGCCTCGATAGGCGCGCTCACCGCCGGCGCCCGCGTCCTCGACCTCTTCGCCGGCACCGGCGCCTACGGCTTGGAAGCGTTCAGCCGCGGCGCTGACGAAATCTGGTTCGTCGAGAAAAACCCCGCCGCCGCCGGCGTCATCCAAACCAACGCCGCCGCCGTCCTGCGCTCGGCGCTGGGAGCGCGGGCACCGCTGGGAACCGTAGCAGCAGCCCCCTCCCCCTTCCGCTTCATCACCGCCGACGCCTGCCGCTGGACCGCGCCCGCCGGCACCGCCTTCGACCTGCAATTTCTCGACCCGCCCTGGGCACTCTGGGAACGCGCCGGCACCGCCCTGCTCGACGCCGCCGCCGCCCGCGCCGCCGCCGGCGACGCCGCCCGAATCATCGCCGAGCACCCCGGCGGCTGGACGCCTTCCGTTCCCGCCGGTTGGCGCGTTCTGCGCCTCCTTGGCAAAGGCCGCAACCAACCCGCAGCCACCCTCCTCGCCCGCCTCGGCGGTTGACAATTCCCGCGCCTTCGCTACCCACCGGCAACACTCCCGCACGCCCCGCGCCCCGCCGCCACCGCCTCTTCCGAGAACCTCCCCCAGCACGCCCCCGCCCATGAGAGCACCGCACGCCCGAACGTCTCCCGCGAAACCCGCATGTCAGGCGTTGCCACCGCCACCGTTCAAGTTCCCGTTCTCCGTGGGCGCGCGCACCGACATCGGGTGCGTGCGGCACGAAAATCAGGACGCCTTCCGCATCGAACCGCGCGCCGGTCTCTTCCTGCTCTCCGACGGCATGGGCGGCGCAGTCAAGGGCGGCGAGACCGCCGCGCGCACCGTCGAAGGGGCCGCCACCACGCTCTCCACTTTCCACCGGAAACAAGCCGCCAGCACGCTCACGCCGGGACGCGCCGCCACGGTCTTCCAGCAGACCATCGCCTCAATCAACGCCAACTTCTGCGCCAAGAACGACGCCGCGCTCGCCGACCCCGCCAGCAGCGGACGCATCCACTGGGGAGCGACGTTCACGGGACTGTGGCTCGTGCGCGACACCGCAATCATCGCGCACGTCGGCGACTCCCGCGCCTACCTGCTGCGCGACGGCGTGCTCACCGCGCTCACCGACGACCACAACGAACTCGGCACCTACGTCCGCAGTCAGCGCGCCCTCGGCGTCGGAGACCCAGCCAGCAAAGTCAGCGAATTGTTGCGCCACATATTGTCGTCCTCGCTCGAACGCTGCATCGGGTGCGAACCGCCGCCGGGCGTGCCAACGGCGGACGTGCGCAGAATCAAAGTCGCTGCCGGTGACCGCTTCCTGCTCTGCTCCGACGGACTCCACGGACTCGTGCCCGACGACTCCATTGCCGCCGTCCTCGGCGACACCGAAAACACTACCGGTCGCAACGCCGCCGCCGGTGGTGATGCCGCCGCCGGCAGCGGCGGTTTCGACCCGAACATTTGCTGCAACGTCTTGACGGACCTCGCCCTCGAAGCCGGCGGATACGACAACATCACCGCCATCGTCGTCGCCATCGGCGACTGATTCTCAAGGTGCCCTTCGCGCGAGGGTGATGGCGGTGCGCGACACTTCCAGAATCTCGTCCAGCGGAATGGGCGGCGGAGCACCGGTGGCGACGGTGCCGAGGAACGCGGCGAGTTCGGCGGCGTGCCCCTTGTCCTGCCGCCAGCCGGAGCACAGGACGCGCTTTCGCGTGCCGTAGCCGGTGGTTTTGCGGAAGTTGTCAATGACGACGATTTTGCCGTCGAAGAACGCCTCGACGCGCTCCTTGGGGAAGGACTTGTCGCCATTGGCGAAGTAGTGGACGGTGCCGATGGAACCGTCGGCGAAGGTGAGCAGAATGCTGGCGGTGTCGCCGAGTTTTCCGCCCTCGCCGCCCATGAAGCGGATTTCGGCGCCGGTGATGGCGGCACCGGCGAGGAAGCGCAGCAGGTCAATGTAGTGGCACGCCTCGCCGACGATTCTGCCGCCGCCGGTGGCGGGGTCTTGGAGCCAGTGGTTGGCGGGAATGGCTCCGGCGTTCGCGGTGAGGATGAAACTCTTCGCGCCGCTCGCGCCGGCGAGTTCGCGTTTGAGTGCCAGCGTGTGCGGCGAGAACCGCCGGTTGAAGCCGAGGAAGAGTTTCGGCGCGCCGGCACCGGTGGCGGCGGCGCGAATGGCGTCCAACTCGCCGAGCGTGAGGCACAGCGGTTTCTCAACGAAGACGTGCTTGCCGGCGGCGAGCGCGCGCAGCACCTGCGCGGCGTGCGCGGCGTGGCGCGTCGTGATGAAAACGGTGTTCACGTCCGGGTCGCCGAGAACCGTTTCGGGGTCGGTCGAGGACTGCGCGAAACCGTGCTTGCGCGCGAGGAACGCGCCGCTGACGCCGCCGGCGGAGACGATGGTTTTGAGCACCACCGGTGGCGCGCTTCCGCGCAGCGAACGCAGCGCCGGCAACAGGGTGCGTCCGGTGAAAAGCCCCGCGCCAAGGAAGCCGGCGACGATTTTGACACCGGTTCCGGCGGCGACGGTGTTCGCCCCGTTTGCGCCGTCGCCGGCGGCGTTCGCCGGAACGGTGCGCGCGAATTTCGCGAGCGGGTCGGCAGCAACGTCTGCGCCACCACCGGCGGCGGCGGTGCCGGCGATGTAGTTGAGCACGATGCCGAGCGCGCCGCCGGTGGCGACGACTTGGTAGGCGTCGAGGGCGTCCGCGAACGCGAAGCGGTGCGAGATGAGCGGCGCGGTGTCCAATTTCTTTTCGGCGAGCAGACCCAGCACCGCCTCGAAATTCCGCTGCTCGGTCCAGCGCACGTAGGCGTAGGGATAGTCGTCGCCGCGCTGCTCGTAAGCGTCGTCGTAGCGCCCCGGTCCGTAGGAGCACGACACCTGCACGGACAGTTCCTTCTCGTAGAGTTCGGGGCGTTTCAGTTCGAGGCCGGTGACGCCCACCTGCACGATGCGGCCGCGTTTGCGGCAGAGGCGCGCCGCTTCCAGCATCGGCTCGCTGCCGGCGGACGAGGCGGCGACGATGACGCCGTCCGCGCCGCGCCCGCCCGTCCATTCCAGCGTGGCGCAAAGCGCGTCGCCGCCGGCGGCGGGATTCACGGTCTCGGCGCCGAGTTGGCGGGCGAGGTCGCACTTGCGCGCGTCGAAGTCCACGCCCAGCACGCGGCAGCCGGCGGCGCGCAGGAGTTGCGCCGCGAGCAGTCCGACCAATCCGAGCCCGATGACGGCGATGTTCTCGCCGAGCGCGGGCTTGAGCAGCCGGACGCCTTGCAACGCGACGGCACCGAGCACCGTGAACGCGGCGGCCTCGGCGTTCACCGCCGGCGGGACTTTCGCGCAGAGATTTTTCGGAACGCACACAACTTCGGCGTGCGGACCGTTCGACGCCACGCGGTCGCCGACGGCGAACTTCTCGACGCCGGCACCGACGGCGACGACGCGCCCGACGTTGCAGTAGCCGAGCGCGAGCGGCTCTTCGAGTTTGGCGCGGACGGCGTCGAGGGTCGGGAAGAGTCCGTCGGTTTTGATTTTTTGGAGCACCTGTTTGACCTTCTCCGGCTGCTTGCGGAGTTTGCCGAGGAAGGAGGCGCGCCCGAAATCCACGAGCGCGCGCTCGGTGCCGAGGGAGACGAGCGACGCCTCGGTCTCGATGAGCAGGCAGCCGGCGCGCACGCCCGGTGCCGCCACGTCCGCAAGCAGCGTCTCGCCGCTGCCGAGGTTCTGCAAAATCTGTCGCATGGGGATTTTCCTCGCTCGGATTCGGAAAGAATTACGGTGCCGGTGCCGGTGCCGCCGGTGCCGGCGCCGTTTCCGGCCGCAGGGTCGGGAAGAGGATGACGTCGCGGATGTTCGCGGCGCCGGTGAGGAGGATGACGAGGCGGTCGATGCCGATGCCCATGCCGCCGGCGGGGGGCATGCCGTGTTCGAGGGCTTCGAGGAAGTCGTTGTCAACCTTCTGCGCCTCGCCGCCGGCCTGCGCCTCGAACTGCGCGCGCTGCGCGAGCGGGTCGTTCTGCTCGGAGTAGGCGGGGGCGATTTCCTGTCCGTTGATGCACAGTTCGAAGACGTCGAGCGTGGCGGGGTCGGCGCGGTTGATTTTGGCGAGCGGGCAGAGTTCCTTCGGGATGTTCAGGACGAAGGTCGGCTGGATGAGGTTCTTCTCGATGGTCTTGCTGTAAATCTCCTGCGTGACCTCGTAGTCCTCCCAAGCGTCGTCAACGAACAGACCGAACTGCTCGCGGGCGACGGCGGTCTTGTGCGCCTTGCTGCGCGAGAACCAGTCGGGGTCGCCGGTCTTCTCGAAGATGAGTTCCTTGTAGGTGACTTCGCGCCAGTCGCCGCCGAGGTCGATGACCTGCCCGTCGGCGCGGGTGATTTGGAGCGAGCCGACGATGTCGCGCGCGAGGTGCTGGATGAGGGCTTTGACGAGGGCGAGCATGCCGCGGTGGTCGCTGTATGCCTCGTAGAGTTCGAGCATGGTGAACTCTGGGCTGTGCGACTTGTCGAAGCCCTCGTTGCGGAAGACGCGGCCGAGTTCGAACACGCGGTCGAGGCCGCCGACGAGGCAGCGTTTCAGGTGCAGTTCGAGCGCGATGCGCAGGAAGAACTCGCACGAGAGCGCGTTGAAATGGGTGACGAACGGGCGCGCGGCGGCACCGCCGGCGGTGGTGTGGAAGTTCGGCGTCTCGACCTCCGTGTAGTCGCGCGCCCAGAGGAATTCGCGGACGGCGCGGACGATGCGCGAGCGCAGCAGCAGGCGGTGGCGCGAGTCGGCGTTGACGACGAGGTCGAGGTAGCGCTGCCGGTAAATCTGCTCGCTGTCGGTCAGCCCGTGCCACTTCTCCGGCAACGGTCGCAGCGCCTTCGAGACGAGCGCGTAGTCCTTCACGCGGACGGTCACCTCGCCGGTGCTGGTGCGGAAGAGCGGGCCGCGAACGCCGATGAAATCGCCCGTGTCGAGCATCTTCTTGAAGTGCGTGTTGTAGCGCTCGGCGCCGACCTCGTCGCGCGTGATGTAGAGTTGGATGACGCCGTCGCGGTCGAGGATTTTCGCGAAACTCGCCTTGCCCATGACGCGGATGACGACGAGGCGGCCGGCGACGGACACCTCCGGTCCGAGCGCATGCTGCTGCCCTTCGGGCGCCGGCGCTTCGGGCGCGGGCGCGAGCGCGAGGCACTGCGCGGACGTGTGCGTCTGCGGCCAGTTCGCGCGGAACGGGTCTTCGCCGGCGGCGCGCAACTGCTCCAACTTCGTTTTGCGCACGAGGAACAAGTCGTGCGAGATGGCGTTGAGGTCGCCGGCGGCGGTGCCGGCGGGCGCGGTGACGCTTGGTTCGTTGCTCATTGGCGCGCAGGAAAAGCGTTTCCGCGCTGCGGGGCAAAAACGGATTGCGGCGTCGAGCGCTACCGAGGCGGCTACGAACCGGCATTCCCGTTCGCCGCGCCGCCGGTGGCGTCGTCGTCGTCGCCGCCACCGGTGCCGCCGTCATTGCCGTCACTGCCGGCGGCGGAGAAATTCATTTCCGCGTCGCTCTTGCGCAGGCGCAGGTTAACGAGCGGGATGAGCAGCAGCAGCAGCGCAAAGGTCGCGCCCATCGCGACGTAGCCGGCGACATCGTGCACGGCGGCGCCGCACTCCGGGTTGGGAACGCCACCGGCGAGACGCGGCGGATTGAGCCACAAGTCGCCGTCAATCGCCTGCGAACCGTGCCGGCACGCCCAGAGCGTCAGGAAGGTCGTGCGCAGAAAATTGAGCACGAGCGCCAGCGCGAGCGAGAGCGCGACGAGCACGGTTTTGCGGACAAGTCCGCGCACGAACACCGCCGACAAAAACGCGCCCATGAACACGCACGCCGTGAGCGAGCGGACGCCCGAACAGGCGTCGGCAACGCCCACTTGGTCGAAGCCGCCGTCGGGCAGCGGGCGCGTCAGAATGCTGATGACGTTGACCTCGCTCGCGACGCGCTGACCGAGGAAGTTCACGAAATCGGTGACCAGCGCGGTGACGCCGCGCAGGAGCAGGATTTTGATTTGCGTGTCCATGAGGTAGAGCAACGGACCGGACACGAGCCACACGAGCAGCGGGAAGGTCAGTTGGGCGAGAAAGCGCCGGCGGGCGTCCACCGGCAGCGGGCGTCCGAGGGTGTCCGTCGCGCACGCCAGCCAGAGTGTGGCGGCGGCGGTGAGGACGAATCCGCCGGTGTTGAACACGGTCGCGAAAACGCTCGGTCCCGTGCTCGCCCGCATGAACGCGCCCAAGCCGAAAACGAGCGCGCCGGCGACGACGGCGGCGTTCGCAAGGGCGTCGGCGACCGGCGTGCCGGCGGCGGCGGGAGCACTGCCGGCGGCGGCGTTTCCATCCGCGCCGGACAGGATTTTGCGCAATTCCGGCCAACGGTCGTAGAGCACGTAGGCGGCCAAAAACGGCACAAGGAACCCGAAATGGTAATCCTCGCGCAGTTCCCACTGATAGATTTGCTCCGCAATCACCACGGCGAGCAGCACCGGCAGCAACACCAACGCTGCCCGCGCCCTCGGCGCAAAACAAAGAAGTGGGTTGGTCATCGGGAGAAAGGTGTGAAGAGGCGCGGAAAGTGCGGCGTTTCCGTGCGCGGAACAACGCCAAATTCCTTGAAAACACGCGCGAAACAGCGGCGGCGCGGACGATATTCAGCGCGGGCTCGCCGCCGTTGCGATTGGAGCGCGGAAGCCGGCGGCAACGGGAAAAATCCTGTCCAACACCACCGGTGCCTCGCACCCTTCGCCGCATGGCTTTTCTCGACCAGAACTTCCTCCTCTCCACGCCGCTCGCGCAGTCGCTCTATCACGACATCGCCGCGCCCAAGGGCATCATTGACTACCACTGCCACCTGCCGCCCAAGGATGTCGCCGAAGACCGCCGCTTCGCCAACCTCCACGAAATCTGGCTCGAGGGCGACCACTACAAATGGCGGGCGATGCGCGCCGCCGGCATTCCCGAAAAATACATCACCGGCGACGCGCCGGCGTTCGAGAAATTCAAGGCGTGGGCGGCGACCGTCCCGCAAACGCTCCGCAATCCGCTCTACATCTGGACGCACCTCGAACTCCGCCGCTACTTCGGAATCGAAGACCTCCTCGAAGAGGCCTCCGCAAAAAAAATCTGGGACGCCGCAAACGAACGCCTCGCCGAACCGGAGTTCTCCGCGCGCGGCATCCTGCGCAAGTTCAACGTTGAGGTGGTTTGCACCACCGATGACCCGGCAGACCCGCTCGTCTGGCACGAGGCGATTATCAGAGAGCGGGGAGAAAGTGCCGGAGAAACAGGGCAAAGGGATAAGGGCAAAGGGCAAAGGGCAGAAGGCGCACCTCCGCCGCAGGAAACTACCCTTATCCCTTCGCCCTTATCCCTTATCCCTTCTGCCGCGCTATCTCCCCGCTCCCCGCTCCCTTCCCAAAATCCTCCCCACCTTCCGTCCCGACAAGGCATTCGCCATCGCCGACCCTGCCGCCTTCAACGCTTGGGCAGACCGCCTCGGCACCACCGCAAACACCGCCACCGGCGACCTCGCCGGCTTCCTCGACGCCCTCCGCAAACGCCACGCCGACTTCGCCGCCCTCGGCGGCCGCCTCTCCGACCACGGCCTCGAACGCTGCTTCGCCGCCGAATGCACCGAGCGCCAAGCCGCCGCAATCTTCGCGAAAGTCCGCGCCGGCACCGCGCCCGACGCCGCGGAGCGCGAGCAGTTCGGCGCCTTTATGATGCTCTTCTTCGGCGAACTCGACGCCGCCGCCGGCTGGACCAAGCAACTCCACCTCGGCCCCCTCCGCAACACCAACGCCGCCCTCCTGCGCACCGTCGGCGCCGACGCCGGTTGCGACTCCATCGGCGACCTCCCCCAAGCCCACGCCCTCGCGTGGTATCTCGGCCGCCTCGCCGACGCCGGCAACCTCCCCAAGACCGTCCTCTACAACATCAACCCCGCCGACAACTACGTCTTCGCTACGATGATTGGAAATTTCCAAGACGGCATCACCGCCGGCAAGTTGCAACACGGCTCCGGCTGGTGGTTCCTCGACCAAGAGGAAGGCATGCGCTGGCAACTCAATGCACTCTCAAACCAAGGCCTCCTCTCGCGTTTCGTCGGCATGCTCACCGACAGCCGCTCGTTCCTCTCCTACCCGCGACACGAATACTTCCGCAGAATCCTCTGCGCCGTCCTCGCCGACGACGTCGCCACCGGCCGCCTCCCCGACCGCCCCGACTACCTCGAACGCCTCGTCGCCGACGTCGCCCACGACAACGCCGCCCGCTTCTTCGGCTTCTAACAATCCCCCCTTCCCTTTACCGCCTTTTTGCGCAATCTACATTTCCTCATTTCTGCTCATTCGCTTGTGTGGCGACCGCGATTAACGCCATTATCAAACAACTCAAAAAAAACATCAGCCAAACTAAAACCAAACACAACTCACTCTATCACTCGCCATGAGCAATTACCGTATCCTTGTCGTTGAAGACGACGACGCCATCCGAACCGGGATGACCGACGTCCTGAAAAAATTCTTCGGCCCAGAAGTGGTCGCCGCTGCCACCGGTCCCGAAGGACACAAGGCCGCTCTCGAAAATGAGTTCGACCTCATCATCCTCGATTGGATGCTTCCGGGCATGGACGGCATCGAAATCTTGAAGTCCCTTCAAGTCGAACGTCCGGGAGTCCCCGTCATCATGCTCACCGCCAAAGGCGCGGAGAAAGACCGCGTCGCCGGTCTCAACATCGGTGCCGACGACTACGTCGTCAAGCCGTTCAGCGTGAAAGAACTCCTCGCCAGAATCGAGGCAGTCCTCCGCCGTAGCCCGGGCAGAATCGTCCTGTGCGACAACATCAAAATCCCCGGCGGCGTCGCCGACATGAACGCGCGCCATCTCGTCTTTGACAACGAAATTCTGCCGGTCCCTCTCACCGCCCGTGAGTTCGACCTCCTCCGCTACTTCGGCTCGCACCCGGGGCGCGT
>JAISSQ010000215.1 GCA_031273045.1 Puniceicoccales bacterium | reverse complement strand
GAGTTGGCGGACTTGCTCGACGACGGTCTGGTAGAGGTCTTCGTCGGTGATGCGCAGCGGGCGCGGCTCGGTCTGGCGGATGAAGTTGATGATGTTGACGAGGCGGGGGGCGTCGGCGGGCACGGCGGTGGCGTTGCCGGTGGCGCTGCCGGTGGCACTGAGAACAGCGCCGCTACAACTGGATTTGCCGGCACCGCCGGCGGCGGCGAGGGCGAGGGCGGCGCACAGCGCGCCGCGCAGGAAGGAGTGGGAGAGGTTCATTGGGAAAGTGTGTGTGTGGTGATTTTTGATGCCCTACGCCTGCTCGGCGGCCTCGCGCAACAGTTGCTCGGTTGTGTCCCAGCCAATGCAGGCGTCGGTGATGGAGACGCCGTAGCGGAGCGTCTTCGGGTCGGCGCCCTTTTCGAGTTTCTGGCTGCCCTCAAAGAGGTGGCTTTCGAGCATGATGCTCACGAGGGCGGCGTTGCCGGCGCGGCGCTGCGCGAGCAGGTTGCGGAAAATCTCCACCTGCATCTCGTGGTGCTTGCCGGAGTTGGCGTGGCTGCAATCAACCATCAGCGCCTCGCGCAAACCGGCGGCGCGAAGGGCGGCGACGGCGGCGTCAACAAACTCCGGCTCGTAGTTCGGATGGTCCTTGCCGCCGCGCAAAACAACGTGCCCGTGCGTCTGCCCGAGCGAGCGGACTATCGCCGTGTAGCCGTCGGCGTCCATGCCCAGAAAACTGTGCGGCGACTGCGACGCCACCATCGCGTCGAGCGCGATTTGCAGCGAGCCGTCGGTGCCGTTCTTGAACCCCACCGGCATCGAGAGCGCGGACGCCATTTCACGGTGCGTCTGCGACTCGGTGGTGCGCGCGCCGACCGCCGCCCACGTGACGAGGTCGTCGAGGTATTGCGGCGTGTAAGGGTCGAGAAACTCGGTGGCGGCGGGCAGACCGGCGGCGCAGATGTCGAGCAGGAGTTTGCGGGCGATTTTCAGCCCGCCCTCGATGTCGTAGGTACCGTCCAGCCACGGGTCATTGATGAGTCCCTTCCAGCCGAGCGTCGTGCGGGGCTTCTCAAAATAGACGCGCATGACGACGCAGATTTTGCCGGCGAGTTCGAGCCGCAGCGCGTTGAGGCGGCGGGCGTATTCAAGCGCGGCGGCGGGGTCGTGAATCGAGCACGGTCCGACGACGACAAGCAGCCGCCGGTCGGAGCCGTCGAGAATCGCCCGCACCTGCTCCCGACCGGCGATGACGGTGTCGCGCGCTGCGGCGGAAAGCGGCAACCGCGTCTTCAACTCGCGCGGACTCAAAATGCGGGTGATTTCGCGCACGCGCAGGTTGTCGGTTCGGATTTCGCTCATGATTTCCGACGCAGACAGCGCGCGCGCCCAAAAGTTCTTTCCCGCCCCAGCGTTTCCCGCTATTGAGCACGGCTCAAAACCAACCACATGAAGCAGCGCACCATTCGAGGAGAGGCCTCAATCAAGGGAAAATCCCTGCACACGGGACAGGAGGTCACGCTCACGCTCAAACCGGCACCGACGGACACCGGAATCGTTTTCCGCCGGACGGACCTCATCGGAAACCCCGAACTGCGCCCGCTCTCCGAAATGGTGACCGATTTGGTGCGCAACACGACCGTCGCCTCCGAACACGTCAAACTGCACACCATCGAGCACGTCCTGTCCGCCCTCAACGGGATGGGCGTGGACAACGCAATCGTCGAGATGGACGCCTCCGAGCCGCCCATTGCCGACGGTTCCGCGCGACCGTTCGTCAACCTCATTCACCAAGCGGGCGGCCCCGTCGAACAGGACAAGGAGCGCGCCGTCTTCGCGCTGCCGGCGCCGGTGACGATTACCGACGGCAGTCGCTCCATCATCGCCCTGCCCCACGACGGGTTGCGCATCACGTGCACTTCCGCCGACGACCGCGGCATTCACACGCAGCACCTCACGCTCGACATCGACCCGGAGGTTTACGAGGCGCAAATCGCCGCCGCGCGCACGTTCACCATCTACGAGGACATCGAGGAACTGCTCAAAAAAGGTCTCATTCAGGGCGGCTCGCTCGACTCCGCCATCGTGCTCAAGGGCGACAAAATCATCAGCAAGGAGCCGCTGCGCTTCAAAGACGAGTTGGTGCGGCACAAGATTCTGGACATCATCGGCGACATCGTCCTCGCGGGCGTCGCGCTCAAGGCGCACATCATCGCCGTGCGCACCGGTCACGCGCTCAACGCGCGCCTGTCCGCCGCCATCCGCCAGCGCTGGCTCGACGCCTCCGACCCCGCCAAGAAGAAGGCACCGCCGGTGACGCCTCCCGTCGCGCGCCCCGTCGTCAGCCCGCTCACGCAACGCATCAACACGCGCCAAATCCTCAACCTCATCCCGCACCGCTTCCCGTTTGTGCTCATTGACCGCGTGACCGAAATCACCAGCGAAACCGAACTGACCGCCGTCAAGAACGTCACCATCAACGAGCCGTTTTTCCAAGGGCACTATCCGGGCAACCCCGTCATGCCCGGCGTGCTGCAGTTGGAGGCGATGTCGCAGGCGGCGGGACTGCTCATGCTCCGCCTCACGTCGCACGAGAACAAGGTCTGCTACTTCATGAGCGCGGACAAGGTGAAGTTCCGCAAGGCGGTGACGCCCGGCGACCAAGTGCTCATCCACGCCAAACTCACCAAGGTTCGCGCCAACAAAATCGGCATCGCCGAGTGCGAGTGCCGCGTCGGCGGCGAAATCGTCTCGTCCGCCGAAATCATGTTCGGCGTCTTCGACGCCGCCGAACTCGACTGACCACCGCCGGTAGCGCCGCACCGGCACCACACGCATCTAAGGAGCGCGGGTCTCTGCCCCACATTGTTGACCGTGCGCCCAGCCCCGAAGGGGCAACACCACCGGTGCAACATTCGCGCCCCGTTCGTTGTCTGGCGAACATGCGCTTTTTCCTGAACAAGAATTGGCGGCGCGCCCGCTCCGCAACGTTTGCGGCGACTGCCGTGTGCCTCGCCGCCATTGCCGCCGGCAACGCCCTCTCCGACGCCAAAGCCGCCGCCGCCGGCGCTACTTCCGGTGCCGCCGCGCAAAATCAAACCGTGAAAAAATCTCCCTCAAAGCCCGCCAAACGCCCCCTGACTCCCCTGACGCCCGAAGAGCGTTTCGCACCGAAAACGCCGTTCTCCGCGCCCGCGATGCCCCTTGTCGCCCACCGCGGCTTCTCGCACAAATTTCCCGAAAACACCCTGTCCTCCTTTCGCGGTGCCATCGCCGCCGGTGCCGACGGTTGCGAGTTCGATGTCCGCAAAACGCGCGACGGGAAAATCATCGTCCTGCACGACGCCACCCTATCCCGCACTGCCAAGGCACCGCGTGTCCGCGACGCCGCCCGCGCCAGCATCACAAAAGTCGCCGCGCTCACGCTCGCCGAAGTCAGCACCTTCGACGCCGGTGCCCGCAAAGGTTCCCAATTCGCCGGCGAGCGCGTCCCGACGCTCGACGCAACACTCGCGCTGCTTGCCAAAAGCACGTGCCGTCCCGTCGTCGAAATAAAAGTCGAGAACATTGAGGAAGCCGTCATCGCCGCCCTGAAACGCGCGGAAGTGTTCGAGAAAGCCGTTGTGATTTCGTTTTCAAAGACGGTTGTCAAAAAACTGCGCGCGCTCGAACCGCGCCTGACCGTTGCGTGGTTGTGCGGCGCGGAAAGAGGCGAGACAACGCTTGTCGCCGACGCCCTTACGCGCGACGCCCGCGCAATCGGCGTGAACATGCTCGACATGGAGCATTCGCGCCTCACGCAGCCGCTTGTCGCCGAATTGCGCAAACGCGGTTTCACCGTTTGGGCGTGGACGGTTGACAAACCCGAACGCGCCGCGCTTCTGCGCCAATGGGGCGTCGCCAGCATTACGACCAACCGACCGGACATCGTCGGAAAGCATTAGCCACCGGCGCTTTACAAGAAGGAAATCGCCACCTTTTCACCCACCCTCTGTCTTCGCCATCGCATGTCGTCCCCGCTTTCATTCTTCCGCGCATTTGCCACCGCCGGTGCTTTTGTCATCACCGTCACTGCCGCTGCTGGTGCCGCGCCGGAAACCGCCGGCACCAATGCCGCGCTCGACGCCCTGCCCCTCGTTGTCGCCGAACGTTTTGACACGCCCGATGCCCTCGCGAAATGGACGCGCTTGCAGGGAACGGCGAATGTCGCCGGCGGTGTCGCCACGCTGCGCGGCGT
>JAISSQ010000119.1 GCA_031273045.1 Puniceicoccales bacterium | reverse complement strand
TGATTCGGCCGGTGATTTTCGGGTCGAGCCCCTTGGAGTCGAGTTGTTCGAGTTGCCCGATGAGTTCCTCGTCGGTCATTCGCGCGAGCAACGCTTCGACGCGCGGACTGCCGGCGGCGGCACCGGCGGCGGCACCGGCGGCGGCGTTACCGGCGGCACCGGCGACAAGGGCGGAGGCAAGAATTAGCGGGGAGAGTTTTTTGCAGAACGAGAGAAGCATAGGGCGCGGAGGGTTTCAGCACCGGCACCCGTGCGACAATCTTAAAGACGGTGGCCTGTGGTCAGTGGTCAGTGGTCAGTGGGCGGTGGGCAGTGGCCAGTGGTCAGTGGGCAGTGGTCAGTGGTCAGTGGCCAGTGGTCAGTGGGCGGTGGGCAGTGGGCGGTGGGCAGTGGGCGGTGGGCAGTGGCTGGTGGGCGGTATTATCCCAGCGCGTCGAAGACGATTTTTCCGCCGGCGACGGTGAGTTTGACGCGACCGGTGAGCGGGCGGCCGAGGACGGCGCAGTTGCGCGAGCGGCTGACGAAGGAGTTCTCGTTCGGAGTCCAGACCTCGTTTGGGTCGAACAGGACGACATCGGCGGGCGCGCCGGCGGCGAGCGTGCCGAGGTTGGGCGTTTCCGCGCCATGGAGACCGAGCACGCCGGCGGGACCGGACGTGAGTTTGCGCACCGTGAGCCGCAACGCCTCGGCGGCACCGAAGAGCGCGGTGAGTGCGGTGAGCGCGGTCGCGAAGGCGGTCTCGAACCCGATGGCGCCGAACGGCGCGAGGTCGAACTCGCGGTCTTTTTCGGTGGGCGTCACCGGCGAGTGGTCGCTCACGATGGCGTCAATGACGCCGGCGCGCAGTCCTTCGGCGAGGGCGAGCCGGTCGCGTTCGGCGCGCAGCGGCGCGGCGAGTTTCAGGTTGGTGTCGTAGGTGTCGAGGGCGGCGTCGGTGAGCAGCAGGTGGTTCGCGGAGACCTCGGCGGTGACGGGGATTTTCTGCTCGGAGAAGGATTTCGCGTGGGCGATGAGATAGACGGAGTCGGCGGAGGTGATGTGTTGCAGGTGAACGCGCGCGCCGCTCTGGCGGGCGAGCAGGATGTCGCTGGCGACGACGATGGCTTCGGCGGCGCCGGGGAAGCCGCGCAGACCGAGGCGCGTGGAGACCTCGCCCTCGTGCATGACGGCGCCGGCGGTCATGCTGTTGTCCTGACAGTGGTCGAGCACGACCAGCCCGAACATCGAGGCGTATTCGAGTGCGCGGCGCATGATTTCGTTGTTCTGCAAGCCGCCGAGCGCGTCGGTGACCGCCGTGGCACCGGCGGCTTTGAGCGAGCCGATGGGGGCGAGTTTTTCGCCCTTGGCGCCGAGCGTGATGGTGCCGGTGGGCAGGACGCGCACGACGGCGTCGCGCGCCGCGATGCCTCGGATGAGTTGGAGCGTGCCGACGTTGTCCGCTGGCGGCGAAGTGTCGGGCATGGCGACGACGGTTGTGAACCCGCCGGCGGCGGCGGCGCGCGAACCGGTCGCGAAGGTCTCGCGGGCGCTGTTCCCCGGCTCGCCGAAGCGCGCTTGCAAATCAATGAAGCCCGGCGCGGCGACGAGGCCGGAGGCGTCAATAACGCGGGCGGCGGCGCGTTGCGCGGGCGAGAGGCGTTCGACGAGCACGCCGTCGGCGGCGAAGAGGTCGCGCACGCCGTCGGTGTGCCGCGCGGGGTCGAGCAGCCGCGCGCCCTTGATGTGGAGCGGGGCGGTGCCGGCGGCGGCGTTTGCGGAAGCGGCGTCGCCGGTGGCGGTTGCGGAGCGGAGCGGGGCGGGGGGCATGGCGGGCGGTTTCTTGCGGAGGGTTATTTTGAGGCGCGCGAGGCGAGGATTTCGCCGGCGAGACGCGCCGCGTAGGCGTCAACGGCGGCACCGAGCGCGCGGGCGCAGCCGGTGAGGTCGTCGGTGGTTTTCGCGGGCGCGGCGAACACGTCCTCGCCGCTGGCGATGGTGGTTTCCTCGCCGATGCCGGTGCCGGTGCCTGTGGTGAACGAGCACAACCGCCAGCGCACGCGCAGCCGCGCCTCCTTGCCGGGCGCGAGGTCGAGCGCGAGAACGCGCGTCTGGATGAAGATGGCACCGGTGCCGGCGCGCTCCTGCCCGACGGAGAGTTTCGCCGGCGCGAGGCGTGCGGCGAGGTCGTCGGCGAGGACGCGCGTGATTCCCTTTCCGAGCGGTTCGAGCCACAGGTCGCCCTCGCACAGGTCGAGCCGGTCGCGCTTGTTTCGCAGGACGATTTCGGTGCGGTCGAGGTAGGGCGGGATGCGGACGTCGTCCACCGCGAGGACAAAGTTTGTGCGGGCGGTGGTGCCGTTGACGGCGGTGCCGGTGGTGCCGCCGGTGCCGTCGGTGCGCGCGCCGTTTGGCGTGGCGAGGCGTGCTTCGGGCGGCGGTGTTTCGAGGACGTAGTAGCGGGCGTTGTCGCGCTGGAGCGAGGTGCAGCCGGCGGCGAAGGCGAGGATGGCGGCGGCGGCGGACGCGAGCCGTTTCACGGGCAGGGCGGGGCGGTTCGTGGGGATTGCGGGGCGGTTCGCGCCGCCGGTCGGGGGCGTCGCGGCGCGCGGCGTTTTGAGCGGGTTTTTCGTCATGGTGTTCATGTCTGGATTTTGCCGTCGCCGGCGGCGTTATTTTCGTGCGCCCGCGCCCTCCTTGCCGAAGACGAGGGTGTTCGGGCGGCGTTCGACGTAGTTGGCGAGCGAGCGCACGGCGGCGGCGGCGTCGGCGATTTGGCGCAGGGTCTCCTCAAGGTTTTCGCGCAAACTGTTTCCCGGGGCGGAGAGGCGGGCGATGCTTTCGGAGGCGCGCGAGATTTGCTCCAGCGCGCGGCGCGCTTCGACGGCGGTGGCGCGCAGTTCGCCGGCGGTCGGTTCGACCTGCGTGTCGAGCCGGCGCGAGAGTGCGGCGACGGCGTCGAGCGCGCCGGTGGCGGACGCTGGCAGACGGCGCGCGGCGGGGTCTTCGAGGATGGTTTGCGCGGCGGTGGTGACGCCCAGCACGCCCTTGTTGATGGCGGGGAAGTCGAGTGCGCCGACGCCGCTCTCCAACTGTCCGAGAATGCGGTCGGCCTTCGCGCCCATGCTTGCGAAGGGGATTTGCTCGATTTGACCGAGGGCGCGGGTGACGGAGCGCACGAGGGTGCCGAAGTTCGAGGGCACGGTGGGGATTTCGTGCAGGCCGCCGGCGCCGGCGGGCTTGTGGTAGCGGGCGGGCGCGTCGGGCAGGTAGTCGAGTTCGACGAACAGGACGCCGGTGATGAGCGATTGCGGCTGGAGGCGGGCGCGGATGGCGCCGCCGGTGCCGCCGTTGCCGGCGCGTCCGATGTCGAGCGCGCCCGGCGAGGTGCCGCGCGAGAGCAGCCGGTCGCCGTCAATTTCGATGATGACGGGCACGGCGTTGTCGTTGGCGGGCTGGGTGCTGGTGCGCAGGAGGACTTTGGAGACCTTGCCGATGGTGACGCCCTTGAATTTCACGGGTGAGCCGGAGTCGAGGCCGTTCACGGAGTCGTCGAAAAAGCAGATGAACGAGGTCGCTTGGGCGTTGAAAAAGCCGGAGCCGAACAGGCCGACGGCGAGGATGAAAATCAGGACGCCCCCAAGGACGAACGCACCGATGATGGATGGATTTGCGCGCCGGCTCATGTTTTTGGCGCGAGGGAAGCGGCACCGGCGGCGGTGTCAAAAGATTTATGCGCGCGCCTCACAGCAGCGGGCCGGCGAGATGGGCGACGGCTTCGAGGAAGCGGTTGCGCAGGTGGCGCGGAGCGAGGTGGGACTCGCCGTAGGGGATGCAGCCGCCGGCGATGTCGTTGGCGAGCAGGCGCAGCCGGCGGATGGTGTTGGGCGAGTAGATGAATCCGGCGACCTCGAAGTTCACGAAGAGCGAGCGCATGTCGAGGTTGGCGGAGCCGATGACGCCCACGCCGCCGTCCACGAGGAACATTTTCCCGTGCAGCATGCCGCGGTTGTAGAGCAGGACGGTGGCACCGGCGCGGTGGAGCGTCCGCAGGTAGGGGCGGCGGGCGAGGTCGAGGAACGGGTGGTCGGAGTGCGCGGGCATGATGAGGCGCACGCGGCGTCCGGCTCGCAGTTTCGCCAGCAGGAGGCGGAAGATGACCTCGTCGGGAACGAGGTAGGGCGTGACGATGACGAGTTCCTTGCGGCACTCCTGAATGAGGGTGAGGAACTGCTCCCAGAGCGGGTCGCCCGGCTCGTCGGGACCGCCGCTAACAATCGCCATGCGCACGCCGCCGGTGGGTTCGGGGTTGAAGCGCAGTTGCTTTTCGTAGCGTTCGGGGTGCTCGCCGCCGGCAAAGCACCAGTCGCTTAAAAAGACGCGCGTGAGTTCCGCCACCGCCGGTCCGCTGACGAGCGCGCTGAAATCGCGGAAACGCCCCGCGTGCGGCGTCGGGCCGATGTAGCGCTCGGCGAGGTTCTGCCCGCCGATGATGGCGCGGCGTCCGTCGAACAGGGCGATTTTGCGGTGGTTGCGCAGGTTCGTCGGACCGCGCCACTGGAAGGGCAGCAACGGCATGAAGCGCCGGACCTGACCACCGGCGGCGACGAGCGGACGGCAAAATCCCCACTTCGCGCTCAAACTGCCCAGCGCGTCAACGAGCAGCCGGACGGCGACGCCCTCGCGGGCGCGGGCGGCGAGTTGCTCGACGAGCGCGCGCCCGACGTCGTCGCGCCCCAGCATGTAGGTCGTGATGTGGATGCTCTCGCGGGCGGCGGCGATTTCGTCGCGCAACGCGCGCCACGTGGCGGTGCCGGCGTCGTCGTCGAGCAGCGTGACCGAGTTTCCCAGCAGCGGGCGCACGGGACCGGTGACGGCGCTGTCGGCAATGCCCGCGCTGCCGTCGTCGTCCTCGCGCGTCATGATTCCGGCGATGCAGTTGATGCGGCGTTTGAGCGCGACGGTCTTTTGGTGCTTTCGCAGCCCGAAGACGAGGAACGCGGCGGTGCCGGCGAGGGGGAACGCGAAGATGAAAAACATCCACGCGAGGATGTTGCTCTGGCGGCGCCGGCGGTGCAGCAGGATGGCGCCGACAAGAAGCGCGACGGCGGCACCCAGCGCGCTCTGCCACGTGGGCAGCACGAATTGTTCGAGGGTGTGGAGCCAGTTGTCCGGTGCGTTGTCCGCCATTCGACCTCCGTCGCCGGCGAGAGTGCGAAAAAGCGGTTTCGTGTCGAGCGGGGCTTGGCGGCACCGGCGGCGGGGCGGGGAAGGGGCGCGAACGGAACGCCGGCGGCGACGACGACGGCGGTGACGGCGCCGCCGGCGACGACGACGGAAACATCACCGGCGGCGGCGTGTCTGCGGTGTCCCAACCTCTTTCTCTCCCAAGTTATGCACAAAATCTCTCGCTTTTTGCTCTCTTCGCTCGCGCTCGGAATGACCGCCGGCGGCGTTGCCGGCGTCACCGGTGGCGGCACCACCGGTAGTGTTGCCACAGGCGGCGGCTCCGCGCCGTCTTCGCCGTCTTCGTCGTCTTCGTCGTTTGCGTCGTCTTCGCCGTTCGCGTTGTTCGCGCCGGTCGCCAAGGCGGCGCCGCTGGCACCGGTGAACCTGCGCGTCGAATACTTGAAGGAGCCGCTGGGCGTGGATGTCGCGCAGCCGCGTTTCTCGTGGGAACTCGCCGCCGGCGACGCCGCCGAGAAGGGCAAGAAGCAGTCCGCCTACGAGGTGGCGGTGTTCGTCGTGAAGCCGCGCCAGCAGCCGGACGCCGCCGCCGGCAACGCGCCGCCGCAACGCCGGCGTCCTGCGCTCGAACAGGTTTGGACGACCGGCAAGGTCGCCGGCAGCGCGTCGAACCAAATCGCCTACGCCGGCGGCGCGTTGAAGCCGTTCACGACTTACTTCTGGCGCGTGCGCGTCTGGGACGAGTCGGGCGCGGTCTCGGAGCGGTCGCGCGAGTCGCGCTCGTTCTTCACCACCGGTCCGCTCTCGCTCGCCGATTGGGCGCCGGCGCAGTGGATTGGCGAGCCGAAGGACGGTCCCGGCGCGGCGGTCGGCAAAAAGGCCTACCACGACGCGCTGCCGCCGTCGCCGTATCTGCGCAAGGAGTTCGCGCTGCCGGCGGGGAAGCGCATTGCGCGGGCGTTCTTCCATTCGTCGGCGCAGGGTTTTTATCACCTGACGATTAACGGGCAGAAGGTCGGCAAGCGGCTGCTCGCGCCGGAACGCTCGGTCTATGAGAAGCACCTGATGTTCCAGACCGAGGACGTGTCGAAGTTACTCGCTGCCGGCGGCGCGAACGTCATCGGCGTCGAACTCGCCGACGGTTGGTATGCCGGCGGCGTGTGGAGCGGTCCGAATCGCGGCGCGAATCACGGCTCGCTGCGCCGCTTCATCGGCAAACTGAACATCGTCTTCACGGACGGCACGAGCGAGACGCTCGTCACCGACGGCTCGTGGCAGTTCCTGCAAGAGGGCGCGCGTTCGAACGCCGCGATTATGGGCGGCGAGACGTTCACCGCCGCCAATCAACAGCCGGGCTGGGACAAGCCGGGCTTCAACGCCGCCGCCGCCGGCAACGCCGCCGCGAAGTGGACAACCGCCACTGTCTATGGCGCGCCGGACGCGACGACGCCGCTCGTCGCCCAACTCGTCGAACCCGTGCACGTCGTCCGCGAGTTTCGCCCCGTCTCCGTGAAACCCGTCCCCGGCAAGCCCGGCGCTTACATCTTCGACATCGGTCAGAACATCGCCGGCTGGTGCCGCCTCACGCTGCCCTACAACCCCGGTGCCGGCAGCAAAATCGTCCTCCGTCACTTCGAAATGCCGAACCCCGACGGCTCCATCTACACCGCGAACCTCCGCGGCGCGCGCCCCGTTGACGTCTATATCCCCGCCGGCGAAACCAGCATCAACTACGAGCCGCGCTTCACGTTCCACGGCTTCCGCTACGTCCAAGTCGAAGGCCTCACGCGCAAGCCGGACGCCGATGTCCTCACCGGCATCGCCATCTCCTCCGGCGCCCCCGAAACCGGCGAAGTCGTCACCGCCAACGCCGACATCAACAAACTCTGGTCGAACATCCGCTGGTCGCAGTGGGACAACCAAATCTCCATCCCCACCGACTGCCCGCAGCGCGACGAGCGCGAGGGCTGGATGGCCGACGCGCAGGTCTTCGCCCAAAACGCCATCTACAACCTCGACATGGCCGCTTTCTACACCAAGTGGTGCCGAGACATCCGCGACGACCAGTTCCTCGACGGAAGATTCCCCGACATCGCACCCATCGGCGCCCGCCGCACCGGTGCCAAATACCCCGACGGCAAAGGCCCCTCCAAGGGCTGGAACGGCGCCGGCTCACCGGGCTGGTCCGACGCCGGCGTCATCGTCCCCTGGCGCGTCTGGGAAAACTACGCCGACCGCCGCATCCTCGAAGCATCCTTCGACTCCTTCAAACGCTACGTTGACCACCTCCACAAAGCCAACCCCAACCACCTCTGGCAGCACTCCCGAAATAACGACTTCGGCGACTGGCTCCACGGCTCAACCTTCCGCTCCCCGCCCGACGCCTACCCGCGCAAAGGCGCCGAAATCCCCAAGGAAGCGTTCGCAACCGCCTACTACTACTACTCCACAAAAATCACCGCCGACACCGCCCGCCTCCTCGGACGCGACGCCGACGCCGCCAAATACACCAAACTCGCCGCCGACATCCGCGACGCATTCCGCCGCGCCTACCTCCGCCCCGACGGAAAACTCATCCACGAAATCCACGCCAAAAGCCGCGCCGGCAAACCCTACACCCGCCTCCTCGGCGACAACCAAGGCAGTTACGCCATGCTCCTCGCCCTCGACCTCGTCAACCCCGACGAACGCCCCAACGCCGTCAACCGCCTCGTCAGCGACCTCCAACACTACGACTGGCGCCTCTCCACCGGCTTCCACTCGACGATTTGGATGATGAACGAACTCTCCAAAGCCGGCCGCACCGACGTCGCCTACAAACTCCTCCTCTCCCGCCGCTTCCCCTCGTGGCTCTACAGCATAGACAACGGCGCCACCACCATCTGGGAACGCTGGGACGGCTACGTCAAAGGCCGCGGCTTCCAATCCCCCGGCATGAACTCCTTCAACCACTACTCCCTCGGAGCCGTCGGCGAATGGATGTATGCCCACATGCTCGGCATCAAACGCGACCCCGCCGCCCCCGGCTGGACCCACTTCTTCCTCGCCCCCCAGCCACCCCGCTGGTTCCGCGCCGCCCCCTGCGCCACAACCGCTAACGCCACCGCGAACAAAGAACCCTGCCGCGCCATCGCCGGCGCCGCCCTCTCCAACGCCGCCGCCGCCAACGCCAACATCACCGGTGCCGCCGCCGGAGAACTAAAAATCCTCCGCGCCACTTACGGCGTCCTCGGCGATAAAGCGCACGAACTCGACGCCACCGCCCTCCTCGCCGCCGCCGTCAAAAACAACACCCTCAAACTCGCCGCCACCAACGAAAACCTCGGCGGCGACCCCGCCGACGGCACCGTCAAAGAACTCCGCGTCGAATACCTCCTCAACGGTGCCAAACACACCCTCACCATCGCCGAGAACGAAGACCTCCAAATCCCCGTCCCCACCGGCGCCGCCAAACTCGCCACCGCCACCGCCGGCGAAACCACCGCCGCCTTCACCCCCCTCCTCGACGCCCCCGCCGACGCCCCCAAATGGGCGCGCGGCCACTACCGCGCCATCACCGGCACCATCACCGCCGCGTGGAAATACAGCGACGACGGCACCCGCTTCACCTACACCGTCACCGTCCCCCCGAACACCACCGCCACCGTTACCCTCCCCTTCAGCCGCCGCACCTTCCCCATCGGCAGCGGCACCTACACTTGGACGGAGGACGTGAAGTAAAAGGACGCGAAGTGAACCCGATACACACATGGGACGCCGACTTTCAAGTCGGCCATGGAGTGCCACACACATGGAGCGCCGACTTTCAAGTCGGCTCGCATGCTGGGTGCGGCGGTAGCCGCCACTTTCCAAAAAAGAAGAATGCAAGGCGGCTATCGCCGCAACACCGTCGAGCCGACTTGAAAGTCGGCGCTCCATGTGTCGGCGCTCCATGTGTGGCGCTCCATGTGCGGCGCTCCATGTGTGTGTCGGCTTGACGTGTGGCGCAGGGAACGCGATGCCGCCGGTGCGGGGAACTTCCCGCGAAACCACTGCCGGCGGCGGGTGTCTCCCTGCGGTCTATGCGTTTTCTTGCTTCTCTTTGCTCTCGTGTCGTCTCGCGCTTTGCCGGCGCGGCGGTCTCCTCGGCGGTCGTCGTGGCGGCGGTCATTTCAACGGTTGATTCCGCCCGGGCGGACGGTGCGTCGTCGGTGCTGTATTATGAGCAGCCGGCGAAGCAGTGGGTCGAGGCGTTGCCGGTGGGCAACGGGCGGTTGGGCGCGATGCTGTTCGGCGGCGCGGCGCGCGAGCGGATTCAACTCAACGAGGAGACGGTCTGGGCGGGGCAGCCGAACAACAACATCAATCCGGCGGCGCTGGAGGCGTTGCCGAAGGTGCGCGCGTTGATGTTTGCGGGGCGGCACAAGGAGGCGCAGGACTTGGTGGCGCGGACAATCGTCACGCAGCAGCCGGGGCGGCGGTTGTGCAACCAAGGGATGCCGTTCCAACCGGTCGGCGACCTCGTGCTCGAATACGAGGGCGTCGGCTCGGAGAAGGTGCGCGACGCGAAGGGCAAGGTCACCGGCGAGCGCGATTTGGTCAGCGACTACAAGCGGATGCTGTTCCTCGACGCGGCAATCGCGGCGTCAATGTTCAAGACCGCCGGCGGCGTTGAGATGGCGCGGCTGACGGCGGCGTTGCACGGGGCGGACAGCGTGCTCGTTCACGCGGTGTGCCCCGCCGGCGTCCAGCCCGACCGCGAGGCGCCGCCGGCGTTGCGCGGCAAGGTGTCGTTCAAGGCGACGCTCACGTCGCCGCACAAGAAGCAGGCGGTCAGCGTCGAGAACGGCGACACGCTTGTCCTGCGCGCCACCACCGGCGACTTCGAGGGCTTGGAGGGCAAGGTGCGGTTCACGACGCTCGTCAAAATCGTCCAGCGCGGCGGCAAGTTCACCACCGGTGCCGACGGCAAATCGCTCACGCTCACCGGTGCCGACTACGCGCTGCTCTTCGTCTCCACCGGCACCAATTTCAAGTCCTACAAGGACATCTCCGGCGACCCCGACGGCGTCGCCCGCGCCCACCTCGACGGCGCGCTCGCCAAGCCGCTCGACGCGCTCGTCAAGCAGCACGTCGCCGCCTACCAGCGTTACTACAACCGCGTCAAACTCGACCTCGGCGCGAGCACCGACCCCGATTTCACCGCCGCCGGTGCCGGCACTGCCGGCGACGCCGGTGCCGCGAAGAAAAAGCCCGCCGGACCCGACTTCGCCTTCAAACCCACGCACCGGCGCGTCGCCGATTTCGCCAAGACCCGCGACCCGAACCTCGTCGCCCTCTACTTCAACTTCGGTCGCTACCTGCTCATCAGCGCGTCGCAACCCGGCGGTCAGCCCGCGACCTTGCAGGGCATTTGGAACGACCGCCTCAACCCGCCTTGGGACAGCAAATACACGACCAACATCAACGCCGAGATGAACTACTGGCCCGCCGAAGTCACGAACCTCTCCGAGATGCACGAACCGTTCATCGCGATGGCGCGCGAGTGCGCCGTCACCGGCACCGAGACCGCCCGCAAAATGTATGACTGCCGCGGCTGGGTCCTCCACCACAACACCGACCTGTGGCGCCTCACCGGACCCGTTGACGGTCCGATGTCGGGAATGTGGCCCACCGGCAGCGCGTGGTTCGCCCAACACCTCTGGGAACGCTACGCATTCGGCGGCGACAAAGATTACCTCCGCGCAATCTACCCCGTCCTCAAAGGCGCCGCCCTCTTTATGCACGACTTCCTCACCGAGGAACCCGCCACGTACCGCCTCGTCATCGCCCCCTCCGTCTCACCCGAAAACGGCACCCGCGTCAAACAACCCGACGGCAAAAACGCCTACATCGGCGTCACCTACGGCACCGCGATGGACACCCAACTCGCCTTCGAGGTCTTCACAAACACCATCGCCGCCGCCGGCACTCTCGGCGTTGACGCCGACCTCGCCGCCCAACTCGCCGCCCGACGCGACCGCCTCCCACCGATGAAAATCGGCAAACACTCACAGTTGCAGGAATGGTTCTTCGACTGGGACAACCCCAACGACAAACACCGCCACGTCTCCCACCTCTACGCCGTCTATCCCGGCAACCAAATCACCCCGCGCCGCTCCCCCGAACTCTTCGACGCCGCCCGCACCTCCCTCATTTACCGCGGCGACCCCGCCACCGGCTGGTCAATGGGCTGGAAGGTCTGCCTCTGGGCACGCTTCCTCGACGGCAACCACGCCCACAAACTCATCACCGACCAACTCAAACTCACCGGCGGCGGCGAAACCAAATACAACGGCGGCGGCACCTACCCAAACCTCTTCGACGCACACCCACCCTTCCAGATTGACGGCAACTTCGGATGCACCGCCGGCATCGCCGAAATGCTCGTCCAAAGCCACGACGGCGCACTCCACCTGCTCCCCGCGCTCCCCGACGTCTGGACGCGCGGCGGCTCCGTCCGTGGCCTCCGCGCCCGCGGCGGATTTACTGTTGAAGAACTCACGTGGGAAAACGGCAAACTCCGCCGCGCCGTCATCAAGAGTTCCCTCGGCGGCAACCTCCGCCTCCGCGCCGCTGAAGCCCACCTCACCGGCACCGCACCGGCAGTCACCAGCACCGCCGGCAACGCTTCCGCCGGCAACGGCACCGGCAATGCCA
>JAISSQ010000099.1 GCA_031273045.1 Puniceicoccales bacterium | reverse complement strand
GACGGTATTCGAGCGGCGGCGCGGCGAACTTCGCGGCGAGCGAGTCGAGCGTCTCCGCAGTGTTCAGCGCGCCCTGCGCACCGGCGCGGGGTGCGACGAGCGCGAGCGCGGCGAATGCGGCAACCGCCGCGAACAGAGCGAAGTCCGTTCCCGAAAAAATGCGTTTCAACATGCCCGAAACGGACAATCCGCCGGAGGGTTTGTTTCGTTTCGCGCGCCGCCGGTGACGCCAATGCCGCCACCGGTGACGCCTCCGGAGCCCCTGCCGGCGGCGGTTTTCCCTGCTTGCGCGCGCCGGTGGCGGCGGGCTTCATGTCCGCACTGGTTCGTGCGCGGGCGTCCGCTCGGAACGCGAGTTTCGAGAGGAAAGTCCGGACACCACAGGGCGGGATTCCGCGTGAAAGCGCGGGCGCCGTTCGTCAAGGGACGGTGACGGAAAGTGTCACAGAAAACATACCGCCGGCGGGTCGCGAGATTCGCCGGCAAGGGTGAAAAGGTGGTGTAAGAGACCACCGCGCCGGCGGTGACGCCGGTGGCAGGACAAACCCAATCCGGTGCAAGGCAAAATAGGGAGGCGGGCTGCCCGTCCAATGCCTCCGGGTAGTGTCGCGCCGCCGGCAACGGCGGAACGGCGGAAGCGGGGAAACCCGCCGGCGCCGTTAGAAGAATGGACGCCACCGGCGCCGGAAACGGCGTCAGGAACAGAATCCGGCTTACAGCGCGCGAACCAGTTCTTTTCCTCCTCCCAGCCGCCTCATGGACACGCGCCGCATTCTCGAAACCTTCCTCGCCGCCGGCGGTGCCGCCGTCAGCGGCGACAAACTTGCCCGCTCGCTGGGCGTCTCGCGCGTCGCCGTCTGGGGACGCCTCGAACGGTTGCGCGCCGAGGGCTTCGTTTTCGAGGCCGCGCCGCGCGTGGGATACCGCCTTGTGGCGACGCCGCCGGTGCTCCACGGCGACCTGCTCGCCGCGTTGCTCGCGGAAGCGGGGACGCCGCCGGCGACGCTGCGCTGCCCCGCGAGTGTTGACAGCACGAACGACGCCGTGGAACGCCTGCTCACCGCCGGCGAGCCGGCACCGGTGGTGGTCGCCACCGGCGAGCAAACGGCGGGGCGGGGCAGGCACGGACGCCCGTGGCTCGGCACGGTCGCCGGCAACGTCTGCATCTCGTTCGGCTTCCGTCCCGCGCTGCCGCCGGAGCGCATGCGCGCCGTGACGCTCGCCGTCGGGCTGCGCCTGTGCGAGCGGTTGCGCGGGCGATTCGGTGCGCCGCTGCAAATCAAGTGGCCCAACGACCTGCAATGGCGCGGGCGCAAGGTGGCGGGGATTTTGACCGAGGCGCGCGTGGACGCCGACCGCATCCGCGACGTCGTCGTGGGCGTCGGGCTGAACGTGCGCAGCCGGTGCGCCGATTTTCCGTCGGAGTTGCGGGACACCGTCGCCACGCTGGCGGAAGCCGCCGCCGGCAGTGCTCCGCCGGACGTGAACCTTGCCGCCGCCGAGTGCGCCGCCGCCGTCCTCACGGCGTTCGCGGACTACGAGCGCGAGGGGCTGGGCGCGGATTTCGGCGAACGCTGGGCGCGGCTCGACGCGCTGGCGGGGCGGCGCGTCGCGTCGCGGAGCATCACCGGCGGCGTGGGCGTGAGCGGCATCGCCGAGGGCGTTGACGCCGACGGCGCGTTGCGCGTGCGCGACGCCGCCGGTGCCGTCCACGCGCTCGATTCCGGCGAAGTCACGCTGGCACCGCCGGTGGCGTGATTACGGGAGCGTCGTCGCGAGGACCTGCGCGGTTTGCTCGGCGCGGAAATCGGCGAGCGCGGCTTTGGTTCGGGCGTCCGAGAGGGCGAGGATTTGCGCGGCGAAGACGGCGGCGTTGACCGCTCCCGCCTTGCCGATTGCGAAGGTGGCGACGGGCACGCCGCCGGGCATTTGCACCGTCGAGAGCAGCGAGTCCAAGCCCTTCAACTGTGGCGACTCCATCGGGACGCCGAGCACCGGCAGCGGGGTCTGTCCGGCGATGAAGCCGGCGAGGTGCGCCGCCATTCCCGCGCCGGCGATGATGACGCGCAGCCCGCGTTTCTCGGCGGCGAGGGCGTATTCGCGGACGGCTTCGGGCGAGCGGTGCGCGCTCAAGACCCGCGCCTCGTGCGGGATGGCGAGGCGCGCCAGCGTCGCGGCGGCGTGCTCCATGACGCCCCAGTCGGACTTGCTTCCGACGACGATGCCGACGAGCGGCGCGCCGCCGGCGGTGGAGGAGTTCTCGGACATGGCCGCGCATGAAACCGCCGCCGCCGCGCGCGGGCAAACGGAACTTTTCCGCGCTCGTTGTGTTTTCGGGGGACGCGGGCTGACGCCCGCCGGAAACGGCGTTCGCGCCGGTTCCGGCGGACGCCGCCGCGCTCTCACTCACACTCCAAACCACACTCACACACCCACACTCATCATGGCTCTTAATCGTCCCCTCAACATGGGCATCGTCGGCGGTGGCAGCGACTCGTTCATCGGTCGCGTGCATCGCATGGCGGCTCAACTCGACGGCAAAATCCGGCTCGTCGCCGGCGCGCTCTCCGTTGACCCGAAGGTCTCGGAGCAGTCCGGCAAGGA
>JAISSQ010000092.1 GCA_031273045.1 Puniceicoccales bacterium | reverse complement strand
AACATGAGCGACATTCCCAAAACCTACGACCCGTCGGCGGTCGAACCGGCGTGGTATCAACGGTGGTGCGACGCCGGTTGCTTCACCGCTACCATTCCTTCCGATGCCGGCACCGCCGCCCCGCACGCGATTATGATGCCGCCGCCGAATGTCACCGGCGTCCTCCACATGGGGCACCTGCTCGACAACACGATTCCCGACATTCTCACGCGGCGGGCGAGGCAGGAGGGGCGGCCGGCGTTGTGGCTGCCGGGGACGGACCACGCGGGTATCGCGACGCAGTCGCGCGTCGAAAAGGAACTGCGCAAGGCGGGGAAGACGCGCCACGATTTGGGGCGCGAGCGGTTCATCGCCGCCGCCGCCGAGTGGCGCGACAGGCACGGGGGCATCATTCTCGAACAACTCAAAAAACTCGGCGCGTCGTGCGACTGGTCGCGCCGCGCGCACACGCTCGACGCGGGTTACTCGCGCGCGGTGCTCAACGCGTTCGTCACGCTCTACCACCGGCGCGGTCCCGACGGGCGGCCTTACATTTACCGCGGGCGGCGGATGGTCAACTGGTGCCCGGTGTCGCTCACGGGGCTGTCCGACGAAGAGGTCATTATGAAGCCGCAAAAGGGCGTGTTCTACCGGATGCGCTACGAGGTCGCCGACGCCGCCGATTTGCCGCCCGAAAAACGTTTCGTCGAAATCGGCACCACGCGACCGGAAACGATTCCGGGCGACACCGCCGTCGCCGTCCACCCCGACGACCTGCTCGACGGCGCGCGCTACGCGCACTTGCGCGGCCGCAGCGTGTGGCGGCCGTTCCCGCGGGCGAAAATCCCCGTCGTCGCCGACGCCCACGTTGAGCGCGACTTCGGCTCCGGCGTGTTGAAGGTGACGCCGGCGCACGACAAGGCGGACTTTGAAATCGGCCGCCGGCACGACCTGCCGGTCATTGACGTGATGAATCCCGACGGGACGCTCAACGCGCTCGCCGGCGACGGTCTCGCGGGTCTCGACCGCTTCAAGGCGCGCACCGCCGCCGCCGCCAAACTGCGCGACCTCGGCCTGCTGCTCAAAGAGGAGCCGTATGAAAACAACGTCGGCTTCTCCGAACGCGCCGATGTCCCCATCGAGCCGCGCCTGAGCGAGCAGTGGTTCATCCGCTACCCGAAAGTGCCCGAGGCGTTGCGCGCCGTCGAAAGCGGCGCCGTCAAGTTCCACCCCGAACGCTGGGTGAAGACCTACAACAACTGGCTCAACAACATTCAGGACTGGTGCATCTCGCGCCAACTCTGGTGGGGACACCGCATCCCCGTCTGGTATCGCAAAGGCGCCGACCGCGACGACCCCGCCAACCGCCACGTCGCCCTCGAACCACCGGCAGACCCCGAAAATTGGGAGCAGGACAACGACGTGCTCGACACCTGGGCGTCCTCGTGGCTGTGGTGCCTCGCCACACTCGGTTGGGAAAAACCCGGCGACGAAAAACGCCCCGAACTCGCCGACCTCCGCTTCTGGTATCCGACCGCCTCCCTCACCACCGGTCCCGACATCATCTTCCTCTGGGTCGCCCGAATGATTATCGCCGGCCTCGAATTCTACGGCGACGAACGCCCCCAGTTGCGCACCGCCACCGGCGCGTTCGACGACGCCGAAATCGCCCGCCGCATCCCGTTCCGCGACGTCTATTTCCACGGCATCATCCGCGACGAGAAAGGACGCAAAATGTCCAAGTCCCTCGGCAACTCCCCCGAACCGCTCGACCTCTTCGCCAAATACGGCGCCGACGGCGTCCGCTTCGGCCTGCTCTCCATCGCGCCCAAAGGTCAAGACATCCTGTTCAGCGAAGACCGCATCTCCCAAGGCCGCAACTTCTGCAACAAACTCTGGAACGCCGCCCGCTTCCGCCAAATGCAGGAAACGCCGCCGGCAACGACGGCAGCAGCGGTGCCGGCAATGCCGACGGAAACGGTGCCGGCAGCACCGGCAGACCGCCCCGAAGCCCTCTCGCAGATTGACCGCGCCGCCGCCGCGCGAATGGTCGCCGAACGCGGCACCGAATTCATCAACATCGTCACCTCGCCCGACCGCGTCCCTTCGCTTAAACAAGCCGACGCCGAAAAATGGGCACGGGAAAATCTGCGCGAAAAGGCATTCCCGAATGATGACACCGGCAAGGAGTTCTTCGTCTCCGGCGGCGGAATCGAGAAAATGCTGATGGGCGGAAAAGCGTTCGCCCAAGCCCGTATCGCCGCCATCTACCAACTCCCCGTACTCATCAAAGAAGCGAAAGGACTGCAAACGCCAGACCCAGATAATGACGTCAATCTCAAGGCAAAGTTTCACCTCTACGTCCCGTTCCGTTGGCAGGGAGCCGTCTATCGATTGCGACTGATTGCACGCGAATTTCACAACCAAGAACTCCCCGCCGTTCATAGTTACCGCGTCGAAGACATCATCTTTGAAGATACGAAAAAACCTGCGTCCGGTGTGAAAGCGCACGGTCAAAGCCGTGTTGCCGTCACTCAAAGTGGCTCGCAGGTTTTTCTGAACGACACAGTGCCTGCCGACGGTGCCGGCGTCAAGCTGCAATCTCTGCCGGAAAACGAGCAAAAAGAAAAACCCGCGTCCGGTGTGGCGCGTCCCGCTCTTGAACGGGCTGACGACACTCAAAGTGGCTCGCAGGTCTCTGCGCTCACGATTGCCGAACTCTTCCGTCAAAGCGAGAACGAACCCACCGCCGGTGACGCCGGCACAACCTCCCCGCTCCCCGCTCCCCGCTCCCCGCTCCCCGCTGCCAACTCCCTGCTCCCCGCTGCCGCCACTGACGACGACCACGCCATTCTCGCCGCGCTCGCCGACGCCACCGACACCATCGCCGCCGCCCTGCGCGACTTCGACTTCAACACCTACACCGCCACCCTCTACCAGTTCTTCTGGACGGACTACTGCGACCGCTACGTCGAGGCCTCCAAGCCCCGCCTCCAAGACCCCGACCCCGCCGTCCGCGCCCACACCCTCGCCGTCCAAGACATCTGCCTGCGCCAGTTCCTCCTCCTCCTGCACCCCATCACCCCGTTCATCACCGAAGAACTCGCCCACCGCCTCAACTACGTCGCCGACGGCGAATACATCCAGAACATCGCCCCCGCCACCGGCACCGCCATCCGCGACGCCCTCGCCGCCGCCGGCCTCGCCCTCGACCCCGCCCGCGCCGCCGCCGCCAACGCCCAGAACGAATTCATCACCGCCGCCCGCGCCCTCAAAGCCCAGCAAAACCAAGCCGCGAAAAAAGACGCCCGCTTCCACCTCGAACCCAAAGACCCCGCCGCCGCCGCCCTCCTCACCGCCAACCTCGAAAAACTCCGCAAACTCATCGGCGCCGCTGAAATCGCGCTGGTGAACGGGGAGCAGGGAACGGGGAACGGGGAGCAGGGAGATAGTGCAGCCGCCGGTGGTGTGCCGACTGCCGCCACGCCCACGCCGCTCGGCACGCTTCACCTCGAACTCGCCACCGCCGGCGACCTCGACACCGCCGCCGAGCGCGAACGCCTCACCCGCGACCTCGAAAAACTCGAAAAACAAGCCGTCGCCGGCGAAGCCAAACTCGCGAACCCCGCCTTCCTCGCGAAAGCCCCGCCCGCCATCCTCGACGGCGCCCGCGCCCAACTCGCCGCCACCGTCGCCAAACGCGACGAAATCCGCCGCCTCCTCGCCGCCCTCGGATAACGCCCGCCCAATCTCCCCCCCCCACCAAAGACGCATGTTCGGCTCCCTCATCCAGAAATTCAAGGACACCTTCCGCAAGGCCGCGCCCGGTCTGCGCAAAATCTTCGGCAAAATCGGCGGCATCTTCGCCGCGAAGATTGACGCCGCCACAATCGAGGAAATCGAGGAGGCACTCTACTCGGCGGACTTCGGCGTCGAGACCACCACGGAAATCCTCGACGAAATCCGCGCCGCCTACCGCGCCGAAAAGGAGTTGCGCGGGCAGGACGCCGCGAAAATCGCCGCAACCGTCCTCGGCCGCGTCCTCGCCGGCAGCGAGGGCGTTTTCACGCACGACCCCGGACGCAAGCCGGAAGTCATCGCGCTCATCGGCGTCAACGGCGCCGGCAAGACCACCACCGCCGCGAAACTCGCGTGGCGGTTGCGGCAGGACGGGCTGGGCGTCGTGCTCGGCGCGTGCGACACCTTCCGCGCCGCCGCCAACGCGCAAATCGAAACGTGGGCGGAGCGCCTCGGCGTCGAACTCGTCGCCAGCCAGCACGGCGCGGACGCGGCGGCGGTGGCGTTCGACACCGTACAGGCGGCGCGGGCGCGCGGACGCGAGGTCGCCGTGCTCGACACCGCCGGCCGCCTCCACACCAAGGGGCACTTGCTGGAGGAGTTGAAGAAAATCGCGCGCGTCACCGCCAAACTCGACCCCGCCGCGCCGCACCACCGGTGGCTCGTCGTGGACGGCTCCCTCGGCTCGAACTCGCTCGAACAGGCGCGCGTCTTCCACGAGGCGTTCGGCGTCACGGGGCTGATTGTGACGAAACTCGACGGCACCTCGCGCGGCGGCGCGCTCGTGGGCATCTACCGCTCGCTGAAAATCCCCGTCTATTTCGTCGGGCTGGGCGAGCAACCCGAAGACCTGCAACCGTTCTCGAAAGACGCCTACATTGACGCACTCTTCGGCTCCGAAGCGTGACCGGCGGCGGCGGCATTGACGTCGCCGGCACCGGCGGCGGCATTCCCGACCATTGCCGGCGACACTGCCGGCGGTCTTGAAAATTGGTGCCAGAGGGCGGACTTGAACCGCCGACCTTAGGCTTATGAGTCCCGCGCTCTACCGACTGAGCTACTCTGGCGTTTTATTCCCTCCAACCTTTCGGGGAACGGCGCGAACAATGCCGCCGCCGGTGCCGCATGTCAAGCCATCTCAACGCCGTCCTGTTCACGCAGCCAACCGGCGGCGGAGGCGTCGCTGGACATGCGCCAGTCGCCGCCCGTCCAGACGCGGCCGGACGCGAACCACCGCTGCTCGTAGAACTCGCCCGTGTTGGGCAGGTGCGCCTTCGGGACGATGCCGGCGACGGGCGCGGCGCGGACGCCGTTTGAAGCGCCGACTTTCAAGTCGGCTCGGCGGTGTTGCGGCGTAGCCGCCTTGCTTCTCTAAAAAGAGTGGCGGCTGCGCCGCATGGAGGGACGCGCCGACTTGAAAGTCGGCGCTCCCAGTGGCGCGCTCCCAGTGGCGGCACGCCCAGCCCCGAAGGGGCGACATACCATAGGCAGGGGCGTCAGCCCCTGTTTTCGTTGCCCTCCAACCATAATGCGAACCGCGAAGCGGTGGCATAAATTACCGAGGGCTGACGCCCTCGACACTGTATGCCACCGCTTCGCGGTTCGTTGTTGGGGAGGGATGTTTCCATAACAGGGGCTGACGCCCCTGCCTATGCTATGCCGCCCCTTCGGGGCTACCGCCGCCGCTGGGAGCGCAGGTCTCCCCGACCCGCATTGCCGGACACGACAGGTCTCAATTCTCGCACAGGGCGCCATTGCCTCGCTGTCAGGCGGCTACACACATGGAGCGCCGCATACATGGAGCGCCGCATACATGGAGCGCCGCATACATGGAGCGCCGACTTTCAAGTCGGCTCGGCGGTGGTGCGGCGATAGCCGCCTCGCTTCTCTAAAAAGAGTGGCGGCTGCGCCGCATGGAGGGACGAGCCGACTTGAAAGTCGGCGCTCCATGTGCGGCGCTCCATGTGCGGCGCTCAATGTGTGTATCGGTTTGGCGTGTGGCGGTTGGATGCGCGGCATTTCCACGCCGTTACGGACTTGCGGGGACACAGGCGACACGGAAACCGAACTTGTCGATGCGGCTGTACGGGTAGTGGCTGCTGCGGGAGGCGGAACGGCAGACGGACGCGCCGTAGTACCAACCGCCGCCGCGCAGGACGCGGTAGTCGCCGGTTTCCGGACCAGTCGGGTCAACGACAAATTCAGTTCCATACGAACCATACCAGTCCGCGCACCACTCCCGGACGTTGCCGTGGAAATCATAAAGCCCCCAAGCATTCGGTTCATAAGTTCCGACAAACGCTGTGCCGACATCACCGGATTCGTCCGACGACGAAAAACTGCTACCGCCATTAGGGTAATACCGACCAACGTCATTCATTGCAGGATCTTCTCCTGTGGATTCTAAATCCTCGCCGCTGTTGAGTGCGGTCGTTGTTCCGGCGCGGCAGGCGTATTCCCATTGCGCTTCCGTCGGCAAACGAAAGTCCAAACCGCTCTTTGCGCTCACAAGCGCAAGAAAACCACTGCCTGTAGCGGTAATGTCGTTCCACGAGACACACTCCACCGGTCGCTTGCCGTAGTTGTCACCGGCGGAGAAGGCCGACGGATTACTCCCGACAACCAACTCGTATTGTTTCTGCGTCACCGGAAACACGCCGATGTAGTAATCCTGCGTATGCGTCACTTCGTGCTGGGTCTCATCGCTGTCGCGTCCGAGTTCGCCCTCCGGCGACCCCATTAGGAACGTGCCGGCGGGAATGCGACGCAAGACGAGTTTGGTAGTTTTGTATTCGTCCGTCCAGCCGCCGGCAGGGACATCCGCAAGATAGTCAACGGGATAAGTCGCCGCTGACGTTCCGCCGGAAAGGTCTATCACAACGTAAGTGTCCGCTGCCGGTGGCGGCGCGGGCGTGTCCGGTGCGTAATTGGCGGTGATGGTGGTCGCGCTCGCGGGCATTGTGAATGTTGTGCTCGCGGCGGTGGGGTCGTCAAAAATGTCGTCGCCGGCAGTGCTCGTCCAACCCGCAAAATAGTAGCCGTCGGGCGCGGTGTCGGCGGTGATAGAGACGGTGGCACCGGCAACAAACTCGGTTTCGCTCGTGCCAACAACTACGCCACCATCAACCGTGAGCGCGTAGGGGGTTGGTGCATAATGTGCGGTGATGGTCGTCGCGTTCGCGGGCATTGTGAATGTTGTGTTCGCGGCGGCGGGGTCGTCAAAAATGTCGTCGCCGGCAGTGCTCGTCCAATTCACAAAATGAGAACCGGCGGGCGCGGGGTCTGCGGTGATGGAAATCCTTGTCCCTTCGGCAAATAC
>JAISSQ010000089.1 GCA_031273045.1 Puniceicoccales bacterium | reverse complement strand
TCCGCATGGACCGCGAATACGGCGCCGCCGAAGCCGCCGCGTTCACCCGCGAGATTGACTTCAAGCGCAACTCCGCCGCCGCGTTCGACGCCGCGTTCGCCCGCAAGGACTAACCGCGCGCGCCGCACCGCTCCCAGCCGCCGGCAGCGTGAAAAACCGCCGCCGGCGGCGTCCCTTCCACGCCCCGAAACACGCGCCCACCTCCGGTTCCACCGGCAACGCCCATGCGTTTGACGACAGAGGCGCGGACAATCGAACTCGCCGCCGGCGAGTTCGCGCGTTTTGGCGAACTCGCGGTCGGCGGCGGCGGTGCCGGCGGTCGCTGGCGCGCCGAGGTCGGGCGCGACTGGCACACGGCGCTCCACGCGAAGGTCGCCGCCGAAGCCGCAACCACCGGCACCGCCGGCGAGTGGGCATTCGAGGCACCGGTGACGACCTGCATCGTCCGCGACCGCTGGACGCTCATCGTCGAGGGCCGGATTGACCAACTGCGCCGGTCGTCCGCCACCGCGTTCCTCGTGCGCGAAATCAAGACCGTCGCCGAGCAACTGCCCCGACCGGCGGAGCACTGGCGCGAGACGCGGCCGGAGTTCTTCACGCAACTCGCGCTCTACTGCGCCGGCATCGCCCAGCGCGAAAACGCAAACGCGGTCGCTTCCGCCGCCGGTGGTGCCGCCGCACCCGTCACCGTCGCCGGCGTGCTCGTGCTCGTCGAACCCGCCACCGGCGTCGTGCAGGAGGTGCCGCTCGCCGAGCCGCCGGAGTTCTGGCTCGACGCGCCCGCGCGCCAAATCGCCCGCTTCGCCGAGGCGCGCCGTGCGAGCGGCGTCCGCCTCTCGCGGATTCCGCTCGGACGGCCGTTCGGCGACACGCCCCCGCGCCCCGAATGGGTGGACGCCCGCGCGCGCCTCGCCCTCGCCGCGCCACCACCGGTGCTCGCCGAGGCACCGACGGGCTTCGGTAAAACCGCGCTCGCGCTCGTTGACGCGCTGGAGCGGCTGCGCGGCGGCGAGATCTCGCGCGTCATCTACGCCACCGGCAAAAACTCCGGCCGGCTCCAAGTGCTGCGCGAACTCGACCGCATCGCCGGCGCCGGCGCGCTGAACGCGCTCACGCTCCACGCGCGCCGCGAGCACGCGGTCGCCGGCATTCCGGACGACCCCGCCGCGTGGCGCGCCAACTGGCGCCGCGCCGCGATTGAACCGGACGCGCTGTTCGAGCGCGGCGAGACATCGCTCGAAGCCGTCCGCGCGCTCGGCGCCGCCGCCGGCGTGCCGCCGTGGGAAATCACCCGCGCGCTGCTGCCCCTCGCCGACTTCATCCTGTGCGACTACAACTACGTCTTCTCGCCCTACCAGCGCGGCGTGCTCGCCGGAACGCCGGGATGGGACCCCGCCGCAACGCTCCTCGTCGTGGACGAGGCGCACAACCTGCCCGCGCGCGCCGCCGAAGCACGGACGCTCGAAGCGGACGCACCGGCGGCGGCGGACGCGCTCGACGCCCTGCGCGCCGCCGGCGCCCCGCGCGAATGGCTCCGCCATTGGGCGGCGTGGGCGGAGTTCCTCGAAGCCCTGCCCGCCGCCGACACCCCCGCCGCCGGCGCGCTCTACCTCGCCCGCGACCTGTGCGCCGAAATCCTCCGCCTCTGGCAGGAACAGCCACCGTTCTGGCTCGAACTCGACGACGACACGCTCTCCACGATGGAGACGCCCGCCCACATGTGCGCCGTCTGGCGCGGCACGGACGACGATGCCAGCGCCGGCGGATTTCGCGCCACCGGTGACGACGCATTCGCCACCGGCGGCAGCAGCGGCGGCGACACCGGTGCCGGCACCGCCCTGCCCTTCCTCACGTGGTCGCCGCGCGCCGGCGTCCTGCGCGCCGAATGCCTCGACGCCGCCCCCGAAACCGGCGCCACCCTGCGCGCCTTCCACCGCGCCGTCCTCATGTCCGCCACCCTCGCGCCCTTCGACGACTTCGCCACCGAGTGCGGCCTCGACGCCGGACCGTGGTCCGCCCTCGAATGCGACGCCCCGTGGCGGCGCGACGCCTACACTGTCCGCGTGGATACCCGCGTGGACACGCGCTTCACGACCCGCTCGCGCCACTTCGCCGACACCGCCGCCGCCGTCCTCGAATTCGCCGCCGCCGGCGACGGCTCGCCCCCCGCCGTCTTCTTCCCCTCCTACCGCTACGCCGAGGAAGTGCGCGCGCGCCTCGCCCTGCTCGACCCGGGCTTCCGCGTCGCCACCCAGCCCGCGGGCGCGACACCGGCGCAAAACGCCGCCTTCCTCGACGAAGCGTTGCTCACCGCGCACGCGCTCTTCCTCGTGATGGGCGGCGGTCTCGCCGAGGGCGTTGACCTGCTCGGCGGCCGCGTGAACGCCGCCTTCATCGTCAGCCCCGCGCTGCCGGAAGTGACCCCCGCGCGCGCCGCCCGCATGGACGCGCTCGCCCGCGCCGGCGAACGCGACCCGTTCCGGCGCGTCTATCTGCTGCCGGCGCTGCGCAAGGTGAATCAGGCGCTCGGACGACTCGTGCGCGCGCCCGGACAACGCGCGCGCGTCGTCCTGCACTGCCGGCGCTTCGCCGAGCCGCGCATCCAGTCGCTCCTCGCGCCGGAATACCGCACCGGTAGCGGAGCATAAGACCGGCGCGGGTCGGTGCCGCATCCATGGAGTGCCGCACATGGAGCGCCGACTTTCAAGTCGGCTCGGCGGTGGTGCGGCGATAGCCGCCTTGCTTCTCTTCTCTCCTCTCCTCTTCTCCTCTTTTGAAGTGGCGGCTGCGCCGCATAGAAGAGGCGAGCCGACTTGAAAGTCGGCGCTCCATGAAAGTCGGCTCGGCGGTGGTGCGGCGATAGCCGCCTTGCGTCTCTTCTCTCCTCTCCTCTCCTCCTCCTCCTCTCCCTCCTCCCCTTTTTAAGAGTGGCGGCTGCGCCGCATTGAGGGGACGAGCCGACTTGAAAGTCGGCGCTCCCAGTGTGCGGCGCTCCATGTGTGGCGCTCCATGTGTGGGCCGCGTTCCCAAGGCGTCCAAAAACCGAGAATTTTTTTAATCTTGCGGAGGCAAATTTCTGGGGTTCCTTCCCGCTTAAAATTTTTCGCTGCAAACTTTTTTCATTTTCCCCGTTTTATCCTCCCACCTCTCCCCCTCCCTGCGTCTTCTTCCGCTGCCGTTTCCTTCCGAATGCTTTCCCGCCATGAAGACCGCCCCGCTTCATTCTTCCGCGCCACTGGGGCTGTTCCCGACCCCGTCCCCGCCCCCGTCCCCGCGCTTGTCGAACCCGCGTCCGTCTCGAAAACCGCGTTCGTCGCGCGTGTGGTTGCTGGCGGCGGCAACCCTTGCTGTCGCAGGTGTTTGCGCGTCGTCTGACGCGCCGGTGGCGGTGCCGGTGGCGTCGCTGCTGACGGTTGGTTCTCCGTCGGCTTCGGCGGCGACGGTGTCGTTCACGGGTTCGACGAATTGGGAATGGGGGCAGTCAGCGAATTGGTCATCGGGGGCACTGCCCGGGACGGCGGACACGGCGGAATTCAGTTTGCAGACCAACGCGAACCTGAATGGGAAGACAATCGCGCTGGGCGGAGTGGGCTCGCCGCGCACGGTTTCGGCACTCTACCTCTGGGGAAAATCGTCAAATACGTCGGGAATCACGCTCACGATTGGCAGTAGCGGCTCGGACATTTTGCGGACGCCGGTGGTGCATTTTGAGGGTAGCGCGTCCATGCACATCGCGGCGCAGTTGACGACCGCCGGCACCGCCTCGACCGGACTGCTGACCATCGAGAACCACTCAACCACCGGTGGCGGAACGCTTTACCTCGAAGGTCAGGTGGGCACCGGCAGTGCGAACGGCACCATCAGGTTCACCGGTGCCGCCGCCGAGACGCACCTCGAAGGCGCGGCGAAAATCGTGAACGCCACCACGCTCATCAAGGAAGGCGGGCACACGCTGGTTTTCGACCTCACATCGAGCAACGCCTCCTCGCTTACGGGAACGCTGCAATTCAACGAAGGGCGCATCGTTATCGGCAACGCCACTAACGACTTCAACGGGTTAGGAACGCTCGTCATCCAGACCACGAGCAGCAGCGGCACGCGGGAAATCGCCCTCAATGACGGCACCGGTGCCAGCGCGCTCACCGCCGCGCGCTCGTTCTCGAACGCCCTCGACCTGTCCGGCGGCGACCTGAAATTCACTCGGACGCGCGAGGACGACACATCGTCGTTCCGCCGCATCACGTTCAATCCCGCCACCGCGACGACGACCTCGCTCTCGACCACCGCCGGTGCCGAGCGGCAGCTCAGCGTGGGCAAGTTGACCGAGGTCGTCATCGGCGCGAACCAGACCTTCACCGGTGCCGCCGGCGTGACGCTCAGGAAGAGCGGTCTTGGGCGGCTCGTGCTCGGCGGCGCGGTCGGCACCGGCGGCGGCACGCACACCTTCGACAACTACTCCACCTCGGACGGCGGCGAGACCTACGTCATCGTCGCCGGCACGCAGACCACCGGCACGGCGTCCACCGGCACCGCGATTGGCAAGGGCTTGCACATTTCCGCCACCGGCGCGCAGACCGTCATCTCCGTCCGCGCCGGCACCGGCGGCGCGAACGACACGCTGGTCATCGGCTCCGGCACGAACATTTCGCTCTCGGTCGGCGCGCGCCTGAAAACCGAGGCGACACCGGCGGGCACCTCGGCGTCGCCCGCGGACGCCCGCGCCGCACCGCGCGTGAAGTTGGAGAGCGGCGCGAACGTGGACTTCGGCTACAACGGCGCCACGTGGGGCGAGATTGAGTTCGGCGGCGCGGTCGCGCTCGGCGGCGTCACGTTCACCGGCCTCGCCACCGGTGGCGCGACGCGCTTCGCGGGCGACCTGACCTTCAACCCGACCTACGACGATTACGCGGCGTCCATCGGGCAGAACGCCGGCTTCAACACCGAACTTTCCGGCACAGCGCAGACCCTGTTCTTCAACGACGAGAGCGCGCTTGGAAGCGACGGCGGCTTCGGCGCGCGCGGCAGCGGCACGGTCACGCTCGCCGGCAGTTTGTTCAAGAAGAGCGGCACGGTGGATGTTGACGCGAGCATCACGCGCCTCTCGGTCAACGGCGGCCTGCACATCTCCGGCTCGACGTTCATCGGCGCGAACAACCAAGTGCTGACGACCGTCACGCTGCACGCGGCGGCGCAACTCGGCGGCAACGTCGTGTTCGAGGGCACCGGCGGTCGCCTCGCGCTGGACGGCTACTCGCAGAGCGGCGTCGGCGTCACCGTCGCCTCCGGCGCGTTCGCGGAAATCGCACTGGGCGGCAGCGTGCTACATGACGCCGGCGCGGGCGTCGCGACAACCCTCGCGCTGGGCGCCATCACGTTCGGGGACGCCTCCGCCATCCTGCGCGTCAGCAACTATCTCGGCGCCTACACCGCCGGTGGCGGCGGCGCGGCGGTGTCCGGCGACGGCACGCACCTCGACGTCGTTTCGAGCACGAGCGCGCTCACGTCCTCGCAACTGCTCAACCAGATTTGGTTCTTCGGCTACGAGAAAGGCGCGACGCAGACCGGCGGCGTGCTCCAGCCCGCGCGCGGCGTCATTGACTCCACGTTCCGCCCCGCCGCCAATGGCGGCTTCCGCTGGGTGGACAACAACAGCACCGCCGCCAACTGGGCGGACGAGCCGTTCGCCGGCGGCACCGGCACCGGCGACCCTTACGACATCCCGAACGCGCCCGGCGCAATCGCACGCATCATCGGCGCGAACGACGGCACCGGAAACCAAGTCATCATCACCGGCACCATCACCGTCGGCGTCCTCATCGCGCCGAACAGCAACTCGTTCCTCGGCAGCGGCTCGACCAGCAGCACGCCGGCGCTTCTGGTCTTCGACAGCGGCGAAGCAGGCGTCCCCGCCGTATTTGTCGGCGGCGGCAACGGTTCGTTGAGCACCGCCAGCCGCACTGCCGCGAGCCGCTTCGACGTGATTTTACGCAGCGACCTCGACGTGGTCACCGGCGCCCCCAACAGCCAGTGGAACCAAAACATCAGCGAGGAGGGCGGCTCCTACAAAATCACGCTCAAGAACTACGTCACGCTGACGACCCAATACGGCACCGAGGTCTATTCGCTCGCCTATTTCGACGGGCGGGGCGACGGCTCCGGTAACCTCACCGGCAACACGACCTCCTACGCCAGCGCTGACCACGGCATAAAGTTCGGACGCTCCGACGCCTCCGGCGCGCCCAACAACACCTACTCCGGCGGCACCTACTTGGAGCACAACACCGGCGTCGGCCTCGCCGGCACGCTCGAAATCGCCGGTTTCCAGAGCGGCAACTGGTTAGGCACCGGCCCCGTCGTGCTCAATTCCGACGGTTGGACAGACCGCACCGCCGTCACCACCTACGTCACCGGCACCCGCGCCTTCGGCTACATTTACGGCGAGGACTGGTCGGCGGCGACGCGCTCGTTCATGCGCCAAATCGCGAACGAAATCGTGCTCTCCGGACACTTGGCGACGAATTCCGTCTGGTTCAACTACACCGGCAACGTGGATGTGGAAAACGCGGCGTGGAACCAGGGCTACGGTCCCATCATTTGGACAGGCAACCCCGACGGCAGCGCCCGCAGCGGCACCTCCCCCACGTGGCTGCGCAACACCGGCGCCACCGACCTCGTGCGCGGGGAGAACTCGTATCCGATAGACAGTTTCATCAGCCACCCGAAGGACGAGACGACGCTCTCCTCGGACTTCAACACCGGCAACGCCGTCACCACGATTTTCGGCCCCGGCTTCAACTTCACCGGCACCGGCACGCTCTCGTTCTCCGGCAACGGCGGGCGGACGATGCTCGCGCCCGACAGCACGTTCTCCGGCGGCCTGTGGGTGTTCGACGGCAAACTCTACATCGGCGGTGCCGCCGGCGCGGTCCACTACGCCGCCGCCGGCGCGAACATCAATCCGCTCACCGGCTCGCTCACGACGGACGTGACGCTCGGCGCGCTCGCCGCCAGCAAGAACTACGCCGGTAGCGGCGACATCGTCCTCTACGCCTACAGCGAATCGGACACGCACTGGGGGCTGATGCACGTGCAGACCGAAGGCACAATCCGCCTCGCCGGCAGCACCGTCGTCCTCGGCGCAAGCCAGACAGGGGACACGCGCGTCGCCACGCTGCGCCTCATCGGCGCCGGCGGCATCGAACTCGCCGGCGGCACCGTCTCGCCCTTCTACAACCCGAACCGAGGCGGCGTGCTCTCGCTCGGCTCGAACACCGTTTTGAGCGGCACCATCTTCAACGCCGTCAACCCCTACACCCACGCCGCGCTCTCCGGCACCTCCACGAAGAAAATCGGCATCACGCTCGACACCACCGGCGCGGTTGACGCCACCGGTGCCACGATGCCCGACGCCACGCTGTCCTTCTCGAACACCGCCGGCATCTACACCTCCACGACGAACCCGACCAACGCCGGCGTGCTCTCCGTGCACCGCCTCGTCAAGAGCGGCGCGGGCACGTTCACGCTCGACGGCTCGCTGACGCAAATCGCCGTCGGCGCCGGCGGCACCGCGCTTGGGGACGGCATCGTCACCATCAGCGGCGGCGCGCTCAAACTCACGGAGAACAACCAGTTGCGCGCGCCGCAACTCGTCCTCGCCGGCGGCGCGCTCAACCTGAACGGGAAGAAGTTGGACTACGCCGGCACGCTGACGGGCAACCTCACACCGGCGGCACCCCCGCCGGCAACACGCCCTTCGGGAACGTCGCCAACACCACCGCCGGCATCGGCGTCCTCAAACTCACGCAGGACAGTTCGCTCAACCTCGGCGCCGGCGGCGGCGGACTGACGTTCTACACCATCGGCGACTCGACCTACACCACCGACGGCGGCGTCACCTTCCCCGAATGGTCGCACACCGCCGTCCTCTCGATTCAGAACGACGGCGTCGCCGCTTGGAACAAGGACGTGCTCGCGACGAGCACGACCGAGACCTACGTCCGCTTCATCAACGCGAACGCCAAGGCGCAGTTGGAGGCGAACTCCGGCGCGCTGCTGGCGAACATCGCGTTCACCGGCTACAGCGCCGGCGCGAAAATCGAACAGGGGGCGGACGGTTACTACTACCTGCTGCCGACCGGCGTGCTCACCTACGAGTGGGTCGGCACCGGCACCGCCGCCGACGACGGCGGACCGCACACCGGCAGCGGTTGGACGGGTCCCTACTCCGGCGTCAAGTGGAGCACACCCGCGCCGACGAACTGGCTCTACACGACGAACACCTTCCCGAACGCCGTCGGCGCGAGCGTCGCCATCCGCGACCTCGACAAGGACCTCGACGGCAAGGCCATCCTCGTGGACGGCGCGTTCACCATCGGCGCGTTCGAGTCCATGTCCGCCTCGCACTACACGCTCGCCGCAGACAGCACCGTCGCCGGCGCGAAACTCATCCTGCAAGCCGCCGGTGCCGGTGACGCGACCATCAGCGTCACGCTCACGCCGATGACGTTCAGCGTGCCGCTCGAACTCGTCAGCGACACCGAGTTCAAGACGAACGTCGCGCGGGGCGTCGGCGCGGTCGTCCTCGCGTCCCCGCTCTCCGGCACGGGCGATTTCACGCTGAAGACGGACATCGCGAACGCCTTCCTTGACCTCCGGTCGGAGAGCGCCGCGTTCGCGGGCGACTTCCGCTGGGAGGACCCCGTCGCCATCCGCCTCACCGGTGCCGCCGGCACCGCCGCCTCGCCCGCGCACCCGTTCACCGGCACCGCCGCCGGACGCCTCTACATCGGCGACACCGCGAGCGTCGCCGAGACCTTCCGCATCGAGAGCACCGTCGCCGACCGCTTCATCGCGCTCGAAAACGGCTGGACGCTCGCCGCGAACCTGCTGCTCGCGAACACCTCCAGCGCGTCGTTGGACAACATTGACGCGCACAACCTCTCCATCGCCGGCGCGCTCACCCTCGCCGGCGCCGCCAACGGTCAGCGCACAATCACCGTCGAGCAAGCCACCGCCACGCAGGACCCGTCCGCCACCAACTCCCACCGGCTCACCATCAACGGACCGGTGGACGACGGCGCCGGCGCCGTGCAGACCGGCATCTACAAGAACGGTCTCGGCGTGCTCGAACTCAAGGGAACGGGCACGTTCCGCGGCGACTTCACCTTCCGGCAGGGGCACCTCGTCATCGGTGCCGACAACGCGCTGGGCACCGGCACCTTCGTCATCAGCGGCTACCTGACAACCGACGACCGCACCATCATTTACTCGAACTCCTCGCTCACGGTCTCGACGCCCAGCGGCGTCGTCCGCCTCGACAACCGGCTCTCCATCCCCGGTGCCACCCCGCCCGCGCTCGACGCCACGCCGAACGCCTACGAGAACCGCTTCGGCTACGTCAGCGGCGTTTTCTACATGAACGCGAACAGCGCGGTCGTCGGCGCGAGCGTCCTCGCCGGAGGCACCTTCTACGCCGCCAGCGGCGCGTCCGCGTTCATCTTCGGGAAGAACCACGTCATCACCGGCACCGGCGGCATCGCGCGCGACTGGGGCAACGACCAGTCGCTGGGCAACGGCTCGGCGGGTCTGACCGCGATTTTCCTCAACGGCGCGAGCACGTTCAGCGGCGGCTCCAACGCGAAGAACGTCTTCGGCGCGAGTTCCACCGCCTCGAACGCCGCCCTGCTCAATCAGGCGTTCGACGACTACACGCCCTCGACCGTCGTTTCGGGTCCCGCCGGCACCGGCTTCATCGGACCGCTCATGGGCGTCTATTCCGACAACCCCGCGCAGACATGGCAGCGCGTCGGCAACGAGGTGCTCATGGAAATGAACAGCGACGGCAACTACCGCCTCGACGCCTTCAACCCCGCGACCGTCCTCGCCGGCGCCACCGCCGCCGCCGGTGCCGGCGCGACCGCCGCCAACGCCTCCTTCGCCGCCGTCACCGGCAGCCCGACCGTCAACTACGCCACCACGCTCATCCTCTCCGCGCCGACCTTCACCGTCGGCCGCTGGACCGGAACCGGCAACACCGACCACGCGAACGCCAAGTTCGCCATCGCCGCCGGGCTGACGCTGCGCATCGACTCACGGATGCTCGACTCGCCGGAAGTCACCGCCGCCGGCGCGAAGCAAATCATCACCACCTCCTACGGCACGCTCTGGCTCACCAACGACGCCAACCAACTCTCCGACGGCATCATCGCCCAACTCGGAACCGTCCGCGTGGACGCCGAGGACAACGGCCTCACCAAGACCATCAGCGCGTTCGCCGACGCCGACCCGAACAACATGGCGCGCCCGCTGGGCAACTCCACCGCCGCCGGCGCGCTCCTCACGCGCGCCAACAACACCGGCGCCGCCCTCGCCGCCGGCGCCTACTCCGGCACGTTCCTGTTCACCGCCGCCGACGGCGCGGTCATCACGCTCACGCCCGCCGGCGCCGCGCGCTTCGCCCTCGAACAGCGCGGCGGACTGCGCGTCTCGCGCCGCGACACCTCGCTCGCCGCCACCGACGCGACGGCCGTCACGCTGCTGCTCGCCGACGGCGTGAACCTGTCCTCCACCGCGTTCAGCAACGCCGTGAACGACGCGGGCTTCATCGCCGGCGACATCGTCGCCACCGCCGCCGGCACCTCCGGCGCGCGCACCGCGAACACGCTCGGCGTGAAGGTCGAAGCGCAAAAATTCGTCCTCGGCGCGTTCAACACGACGACGCTCAACCGCGACTACCTGATAGACAACCTGACCGCCGCCACCGGTGCCGACTCCGGCAGGCACGACAGCGGCGTCGTCACGCTCAACGACGGCAGCGTGCTCGACCTCGCCGGACACCCGCAGCGGTTCGCCGAAATCGCCGTCGTTGCCGGCGGCGCGAGCGCGACCATCAACGTCGCCGCCACCGCGCACGGCTACACCGCGACGAACCCGCTCTACGTGGACATCGGCAACATCACCGGCACCGGCAGCGGCGCGTCCGACAGCAATCTCACGTTCCTCAACTGGGAGGGCGACCCCATCACGGGATTAGGCGCGACGCGGCTCCGCGTGAGCACGCAGACCGTCAACCGCGTCTTCTACGGCGTGACGCTGCAACCGCTCGTCGGCGAGCCGACCTCGCACTCGTCCATCGTCCTGCGCAACAGCACCGGCGAACTCGTCCTGATGCCGTTCCAGAACTCCTACCTGTGGGACGGCTGGCAGGACGGCACCCCCACCGCCAACCAGTGGGAGTCCTACAACTGGAACAAGGACGGCGAGCACTCCAACGTCCCGCCGAACAACCCGCGCGAGATGGCGGTGTTCGACACCGACTTCATCGCCTCGGCGAAGGTCGCGGGAGGCGGCGGTTACGCCACCGGCGGCGGCGGGCAACTGCCGGAGACAATCAACGTCGCCTACACCGCCGGTGTCACCGTCGGAACGCTCATCTTCACCGGCTCGCGGCGCGACGACCTCACGCTCACCGGCAACGGCATCTACCTCGACAACACGACGACGTCGAAGGACGGCGTGGTGCAGGTGACCAAGGAGGGACCGAGCAACGTCACCATCGAGAACCTCGTCCAACTCTTCGGCGCGAGCAACTCGTCCAAACTGATTAACGTGGACGGCATCACCGGCGGCGACCGCGCCGAGAACCTGCTCATCGTTCAGGACGGAACCGGCGACCTCTTCTTCAAGGGGCAAATCATGGGCATGAGTTCGCGGCTCATCCTCAACGGCTCCGGCACGGGGCGCGTCATCTTCACCAACGACGGAAACACGTTCGCCCAACTCGTGCTCGACACCGGCGCGACGCTCGTCATCGGAGCCGACTACGCCGGCGGCGGCGGCGCAATCGGCACGCCGGGCGGGACGCTCTACCTGCGAAGCGGCGCCCTGCTCGGCGCGACGGTCACGTCCGCCACAAGCGCCGACGGTGCCGGCAACACGTTCATCACGAACACCGCGACCGACACCGCGCGCGTCCTCACGCAGGAATACGTCTTCTACCGCGAGGCCGCCGACGTGGCGGCGAGCACCATTCACGGCGACCTGACCGAGGAAATCGTGGCACCGGTGGTGAAGGTGACCGGCTCGCAGCCGCTCACGCTCGCCGGCAACGGCGAGGTCGCCGGCGACGCACAGGTCGAGGTCGGCACCGGCAGCACACTCAATCTCGGCGCGATTGGCGGCGGTGGCGGTGTCGCGCAAGGTCTCGCCGGCGGAAAAATCAGCGACGGCTCCGTGACCGACGGCAACACGCTCACGCTCTCCGGCGGACGCGGCGCGGGCGCGGCAAGCGGCTCCGGCGGCGTCATCAACCTCTACGCGCTGCCCGACAACAACACCGCCGGCGGCCGCGCCGGACACCTCAAAATCGAGGCGGTCGAGGGCGCGACGCTCAACCTCGCGCGCAGCGTTGGCACCGACGGCACGGCGGCGAGCGCGTCGAACCCAATCACCTACAAGAACGACTTCGGCACCGCCACCGGCGGCGTCATCAACGTCAACTTCTCGAACAGCACCTTCACCGGCGTCCTCACGAACAACGCGACCTTCAACGTCGTCGCCGGCGGCGCGGGCGGCATCGCCACCGGCACCGGCGGCTTCGCCGTGGACGGCACCGGCACGTTCAACATCGCGGCCGGCGTCACGTTCAAACTCGACCGCCCCGACGGCGACCCCGCCGACGTCCCCGCCGGAACGAATCCGCGCGGCGACTTCGCGTTCGACAACGCCCTCGCCGGCGCCGGCACACTCGACATCGCGCTGAAACTGCCCGCGCCCGTCGGCACCGAGCCGTGGCGCGCGTTCACGACCGACGCCGCGCGGCTGACCTTCACGAACACCACCGCCGGAGCGTTCGCCGGAGAAACAATCGTCCGCGCCGGCGCGCTCGAATGGGACACCGGAGCGGCGCGGACACTGCGCGGCTCCGCCCTCACCATCGGCGACGGGACGTGGAACACGCAGACGCCGGCGGCGACCAAGGACGCTTGGCGGAGCGTCCTGCCAAGCGCCGCACTCGTCATCTCGGAGACCAACGCGGCGGCGGACAAACTCGGCTCGCTCACGCTCGACGGCGCGCTCGTCGAGGTCACCTACGCGACACCCTACAAGTTCCTGCGCGCGCAGAGCGTCACCGTCGGCGCCGCCGGCGCGGTCATCTCGCTCATCGGCTTCACGAACGACCTGCCGTTCCTGCTGACCACGACGCCGTCGAACTCCACCAGCGCAATCATCCCCGTCGTCTATTCGGACACGCCGGTTGACGTCTCGCGGGTGCAGTCCGCGCGCAAGTTCGAGATTTTCTACATGGCACCGGGGGCGACGGCGGCGAATGCGGTCGGCGCGATGGACCTCAACGACGGGGTGCTCAACAAGAACGGCGCGCAGAACGGCATTTTCGTGAGCACCGGTCTGCAATCGCTCAACGCCTACTTCGGCGAACGCATGCCGATTGACACCGCCGCCGCCGTGCGGGCGGGCGACGCGAACTCCTACTCCGAGGAAACGTCCGCGCCGACGCTGCCGACCGAGGACGCGCCGCTCTACCTGAACATCCACATCGGCGAGGAGGAGTCCTCGCACCCGACGACGAAGACCGTCAGCACGGGCTTCCTCTCGCAGCACGGCAGCGTCGAGTTTACCGGCAGCCGGCTCATCAAGTTGTGGAGCACGACGCACAACACCTACCTCGGCGAAACCGTCATCGCCGCCGGCGCGCGCCTCGACAACGGCATCATCTACGCGCCCGACGCCCTCCACGCGGGCAACCCCGCTTACCCGAACGCCACCGAGCAATACTACGACGGCAGCACCGTCGTCTCCGCGCGCACCGCGAACACGTTCATCCAGAGCAGCGCGATTGAGGTCAACGGACGGCTCGACATCGCGCGCGCCCAGCAACTCAACAACCTGCGCGGCGCCGCCACCGGTGACATCGTCTTCCACCCCGAACTCGGCGGCTTCCTCACGCTGCACAACACGCTGCTCACCGGCCGCGGCGGATACGACCCGACGAACACGGCCGAGTGGACGACAAGCTTCGCGCCAACGTGGTCAACCGCACCGGTGGCGGTGGTCGTCCACCGCGTCAGCAACCCAACGGTCTATTACGGGCGAATCGACCCGCCCTACGTGGTCAAGACGGGCGACGGCGTC
>JAISSQ010000080.1 GCA_031273045.1 Puniceicoccales bacterium | reverse complement strand
CGCCGTGGCTCGTGCCGGCGGGTGTCGTGCGCGCGCAAAACGGGCGTCCGACGCCGGCGAACCGCACCACGTTCGCGCTCATCGGCAGCGGCGGAATGGGTCGCTCCGGCATGGGCGACGTGCTGCGTTGCCCGCTCGCGCAGGTCATCGCCGTGTGCGACGTGAACACCGGCCGTTCGCGCATCGGCAAGGACATGGTCAACAAGCACTACAAGAACGCCGACTGCGCCGTGTTCCGCGACTTCCGCGAACTGCTCGCGCGAAAAGACCTCGACTGCGTCGAAGTCGCCACCGGTGACTACTGGCACATCCCCATCGCGCTCGCCGCCGTCCGCGCCGGCAAGGACATCTACGTCGAGAAACCGCTGGGCGTCGCCGTCCACTGGGCGCAGGTGTTGCGCGACGAGGTCGCGAAGCGCAAAGCCGTCTTCCAATTCGGCACGTGGCAACGCTCGCGGAAGCACTTCCGCAACGTCATCGAGCGCGTCCGCGCCGGCGTCATCGGCAAAGTCCGCCACATAGACATCTGGTCGCCCGCGCTCGACATGGGCAGCGTGATGAACCCGAAGTCCAACACCCGCAAAATGCACAAAGACCTCACGCCGGCGCCGGTGCCGAAGGAACTCGACTACGAGTTCTGGCAGGGACCCGCGCCGCGCCGCCCGTTCGTCGCAACCCACCTCCGGCCCGACATGATTTACCACCACAGCCGCTACGCCATCGGCTACATCGCCGGCTGGGGAATTCACCCCGTTGACATCGCGCAGTGGGGTCTCGACGCCGACAACACCGCACCCGTCTCCTACAAGGGCACCGGCAAATGGGCGGACGAGGGGAACTTCGACACCACCGTCCAGTGGGACGTCGCCCTCCGCTACGAAAGCGGCGTCACCGCCCGCTACGGCGACCACGCCTCGCTCATCGGCGACGTGCGCAAATACCTCTCCAAGCAAACGCGCCGCATCGGCGGTGACGGCACGACGTTCTTCGGCGACCGCGGCTGGCTCTCCGTCGGACGCAGCCACGCCGCCGCGAGCGACCCCGCGCTACTCAAAGCCCCCGTCCCCGAACACGCGAACCCCGTCCTCGTCAGCGACAACCAGTGGCACAACTTCATTGAGCGCGTCCGCGACCGCAAGCCGACCATCAACCCGATTTCGAGCGGCTTCAACGGCGACGTCGTCTGCCATTTGAGCGAAATCGCCGCCCGCACCGGCCGCGAAATCAAGTGGTGCCCGAAGGACGAAAAAATCCTCAACGACGCCGCCGCCACCGCAATGCTCGACAAACCGCTCCACGGCGGCTGGACGTTGTAAGGGCAGGACAGGGAACAGCGTGGCGGGCGGGGTGTTTGGTGCGGCATGTCGCTCTCTCGTTTTCTTGCCGCCGGTGTGGTCGCCGCAGCGGTCGTTGGTTTCGGTCTTGATATTTCCGCCGCCGGTGGTGCCGGTGGCGGTGGTGGCGGGGATTTCGCCACGGTTGCCGCGCTGGAGCGCGGGTTCAAAACGCCGCCGGCGGAGGCGAGGCCGCACGTGTGGTGGCATTGGATGGACGGGAATGTGTCGAAGGAGGGAATCACCGCCGACCTTGAGGCGATGGCGTCGGCGGGAGTCGGCGGCGCGCAGATTTTCAACGTCGGACAGAGCATTCCGGAGGGGAAGGCGCGGTTCGGCTCGCCGGCGTGGTTCGGGATGATTGGGCACGCGCACAAGGAGGCGCGGCGGCTCGGTATCGAACTGTGCATTCACAATTGCGCGGGCTGGGCGAACAGCGGCGGTCCATGGAACACGCCGGAGAACGCGATGAAGTTCGTCGAGACGGCGAAGTCGCGCGTGCGCGGTCCGGCGACGTTCACGCTGCCGGCGGCGTCGGCGGACGGCGTGTTCACGCTGGTCTCCGACTCGGCGGCGCGGACCGCCACGCCGTTGCCGGCGCAGAAGCCGCGCAAGGGGTTCTACGAGGACATCGCGGTGGTGGCGTTCCCGACGCCCGCCGCCGGTGCCGAGATTCCGAACTTCGAGAAGAAAATCTTCCGCCTGCGCGGCGGCACCGGTGGCGTCGCGCCCGATGTCGCCGGCAGCGCAATCGCGCCGGCGCAGGTGCGTGTGCTTTGGCGCGCCGAAAACGCCTCCGCCCTCCCCGCCTCCGCCACCGGCGCCACCTTCTCCCTGCCCGCCGGCGACTGGACTGTCCTGCGCGTCGGCTACGCCTCGCACGGGCGCACGAACCATCCCGCGCCCGCCGGCGGTCTGGGCTTGGAGGTGGACAAACTTTCGCGCGCCGCGGTCCGCGCGCACTGGGACGGGCACATGGCGAAGGTCCTCGACGCCGCCCGCGCCGCCGCGCCGCTCGACCCGTCGCGTCGCGGCGGGCTGAACAACGTCCTCATCGATTCCTACGAGGTCGGGACGCAGAACTGGACGCGCGGCTTCGAGCGCGAGTTCGCCCGCCGGCGCGGCTACGACATCACGCCGTTCCTGCCGGTGCTCGCCGGCGCCGTCGTCGGCTCGCCCGAAATCACGGAGCGTTTCCTGTGGGATTTCCGGCGCGTCATCGCCGACGTTTTCGCCGAGGTCTATTCGGGCTTCTTCGGCGAAATCGCCCGCGCCAACGGGCTGCTCTACTCCATCGAACCCTACGGCAACTGCCCGACCGACGACCTCCAATACGGCTCGTTCGCGGACGTGCCGATGGCGGAGTTCTGGCAGAGTGGCGGGCACTGCCACAACGTGGACAACGCGAAACTCGGCGCCTCCATCGGGCACGTCAACGGCCGCAAGTTCATCGGCGCCGAAGCGTTCACCGCCTCGCCCCACGGCGGTCGCTGGCAGAAGGACGCCTTCGCGCTCAAGCCCCAGAACGACGCCGCGCTGTGCGCCGGCATCAACCGGATGATTTACCACCGCTACGCGCACCAGCCGTGGGTCGCGCCGGCGCGGCTGCCCGGAATGACGATGGGGCAGTGGGGAACGCACTTCGAGCGAACGCTCACGTGGTGGAAGCAGGCCGGCGAATGGCTCGCCTACCAGACGCGCTGCCAGTTCTTGCTCCAGCAGGGACGTTTCGCGGCGGACGTGCTCTTCTTCGCCGGCGAGGACGCGCCAAACGGCGGCGACGCCGGCGCGCTCCCGCCCAAGGGTTACGACTACGACGTGTGCGACACCGCCGCGCTCGCACGCCTCACCGTCACCGGCGACGGCAAACTCGTCCTCGCCCCCGCCGGCATCACCTACCGCGTCCTCGTCCTGCGCACCGGCGACGCGATGTCGCCCGCCGTCCTCGCCCAACTCAAACGCCTCGCCGCCGCCGGCGCGAAAATCATCGGCCCCAAGCCGCGCCGCGCCCAAGGGCTGGCGAACTATCCCGCCGCCGACGCCGCCGTCCGCGCCGGTGCCGACGCGCTCTGGGGCGAGGGGCGCGGAAAGATTTCGCCGACGCAGGACGCCGCCGCCGCGCTGCGCGAACTCGGCGTCGCGCCCGACTTCGCCTCGAACGACGCCGCCGCCCAACTGCGCCACATCCACCGCATCGCCGCCGACGGCGCCGACATCTACTTCATCGCCTCCTCGAACCACGCCGGCGCCAACGCCGAGGTGACGCTCCGCACCGCCGGCGGCGTCCCCGAACTCTGGCATCCCGACACCGGTGCCATCGAACCCGCGCCCGTCTGGCGCAGCGAGAAGGGCGCCGGCGCCGGCAACGACACGACCACGCTCCCGCTGCGCCTCGGTCCCTGCGGAAGCGTGTTCGTGGTGTTCCGCAAAAACGCCGGTGCCGGTGACGCCGGTGACGCCGCCGCCGCGCCGCACATCACCGCCGCGAGTTTCCGCGAGTTCGCCGCCGGTGGCGCCGCCGCCGGCACCGTGCGCGACCTGCAAATCCACGCCGCGCACTACGGCGCGTTCCCCGACAGCACGCCCGAACGCGCCCGCGACGTCACCCGCGCCCTCAACAAACTGCTCGCCGAAGGCAAACGCTCCATCAAGGCGAACAACGCCCTCGCCGGCGAAGACCCCGCCTCCGGCGTCGTCAAAGAATTCTGGGCGCACCTCGTTGACGCCGACGGCTCCAACGCCCGCACCGTGCGGTTGAAGGAAGGCGCGACGCTCGAAATCGCCGGCACCACCGGTGGCAAGCCGCCCCGCGCGCTGAAGGCCGTTTACGGCGCGTTCGACGGCGTCGAGCCGACCGCCGGCGTCGCCACGCGCGACGTCACCGCGAAAATCGCCGGCGCCGTGCGCGACGGGCAGATTGATTTTCCCATCGAGAACCACCTGCTCGGCGGCGACCCGCTGCCGCGCGCGACGAAGGAACTGCGCGTCACCTACTCGCTTGAAGGCCGCACCACCACCGCCGTCGTCCGCGAGCACGGCCGCCTCCGCCTCCCGCCCGTCACCGGCGGTGCCGTCGGCGAAACCCCCGCCTACGAACTGCGCGCCGGCTGCGGCGGCGAAAATGCCGCCACCGGTGCCGTTGCCGGCGGCGTCGGCGTTCCGCGCCTCCTTGCGTGGCGCGCCGGCGCGTTCAGCGCGACCCTCTCGAACGGCGCGACGCTCACGCGCACCGTCGCCGCCGTCCCCGCGCCGGTGGTCATTGGCGGACCGTGGCAACTCACCTTCCCGCCCAACTGGGGCGCGCCGGCGGCGGTCAAACTCGACAAACTCATCTCGTGGACCGACCACCCTGACGCCGGCGTGCGCTACTTCTCCGGCACCGGCACCTACACAACGTCCTTTACGCTTCCTCCCCATTCCCCAACTGCCCCCCATTCCCTGATTCTCGACTTGGGCGACCTGAAAAACTTCGCCGAAGTCGCGCTCAACGGACACGAGTTTCCCGTGCTGTGGAAGCCGCCGTTCCGCCTCGACGTCACGCGGCACCTCCGGCGCGGCGTGAACACGCTCGTCATCAAAATCACGAACCTCTGGCCGAACCGCCTCATCGGCGACGAGCAGTTGCCGGCGGACGCCGAGTATCGCGGCAAGCACCTTGCGCGCTGGCCGCGCTGGTTCCTCGACGGCAAACCCAGCCCCACCGGCCGCCACACCTTCACCACGTGGCGCCACTTCAACGCCGGCGACAAACCGCTTCCCTCCGGCCTCTTCGGTCCCGTGAAACTGCACACCGTCATCACCGTGCCCCTGCAATAGCACCGGTGCCGGTCGCCGACCACTGACCACTGGCCACTGACCACTGACCACTGACCACTTGTTTTGTGGTTTTCGAGGGCGGGGCGGGGACGTTTTCTCCGCCTCATGCCCGAAGATAATCCCGCTGCCGGCGGCACCGCCGGTGAATTCCCCTCCTACGATCATGAGGTGGTCGTCGCCGCCGGAGACATTGATGTGAACAACCACGCCAACAATGTCGTGTATGTGCGCTGGGTGCAGGAGGCCGCCATCGCGCATTGGGAGCACATCGCGCCGCGTGACATCGTGGAGGGCAATTTCTGGGTCGTGGTGCGCCACGAGATTGACTACCGGCGTCCCGCGAAACTCGGCGAGCGGCTGCTCGTGCGCACGTGGGTCGAGACGATGACGGCAATCAAGAGCGAGCGGCATTGCAGCATCACGCGCGCCGCCGACGGTGTTGAAATCGCGCGCGTCAAAACGGTCTGGTGCACGATTGACCCCGCGAGCGGACGCCCGCGCCGTATGGACGCGCGCATTCCCGCGCTGTTCGGGCTGGAGGCGAAGTAGCGGCGCGGCGCACCGGCACCGACACCGGCACCGGCACCGGCGGCACTATTCGTCGTCGCCGAAATCGCCGCCGCCGGCGTCGCCATCCTCGAATTCCCAACTGCCGCCCTCGCCCCAGTTCTCGGTCTCGTTCTCGTCGAAATCCGCCTCGGAACCGCCGCCGGTGCCGGTGCCTTCGGCATCCTCGCCGTCCACGAGTTCCTCGGTCTCGTCGAACTCGAAGTTCTCGCCGCTGGCACCGCCGAACGCGAACGGTGCCGGCACCGGCTCAATCCACAGCCCGAAGAGGTTGCGCGCGTCCACGTAGTTTTCCGGCGTGGAGAAGCCGTTTGAGCGCGCGAATTCAAGGGCGGCGGTGATGATTCCGAGCGCCACCGGCGCACCGATTGGAGCGACGCCGCGCAGGGCGAAAAAGGCGGGCGAGATGTCGCGGTTGGGGAGGCGTTCGAGACCGACTTTGCGCAGTCCGCGCGCCCGCACGTCTATTTCAAAAATGGCGACTTGCGTCTGCCCGCGCTCGGAGGCGGGACGGGTGACTATGACGTGCCCTTTGCCGGCGTCGCCGAGTTCGGGCGTCGCGTAGGTTTGCAACCCCGCCGGAGCGTTCGGTGCCGGCTGGGGCGCGGCCTTCGGCACCGGCGACGGCTTCGGTGCCACCGGTGGTGCGGCGGGCTTCGGGGCGGGCTTCGGGGCGGGTTTCGAGACGGCTTTTGCGGCGGGTTTTTGAGCCGGTTTCGGGGCGGTTTTTCCGGCGGCGGCGGCGCGTTTTGCCGGCTCTTTTTTCGGGTCCTTTTTCATGGGCGCAGGAAAGCAGGAAGCCCTCTTTGCGGAAACAGAAATCCTCCCCGAAACCGTGCCCGCAGCCGGCGGCGCGTTGGCGAAAACGCACTTGCCAACGCCGGCGTTCGCTTCTGCTTTTCACGCATGAGCATTGGCGAAACGCCCGCCCCAGTCACCCTGCAAGACGTTCTTCACGGAATCCCCATCGCCGCTTTTGCCGGAGACAAAAAAACAGTCGTTTCGGCACTGCGCACCGACAGCCGCCGCGTCGGGCGCGGAGACCTCTTTCTCGCCATGCCCGGAACGCGCACCTCCGGCGAGCGTTTCATCGTCGAGGCGGTCAGCCGAGGCGCGGCGGCGGTGCTCTCCGGCGGTGAAATTCCGCCGCGCCCGCAAGTCGCGTGGGCGCGCGCGGAGGACATGCCCTCGGCGGCGGCGGCGGCGGCGCGAAATTTCTTCCAACACCCGGAGCGCGACCTGCGCGCCGTCGGCGTCACCGGCACCAACGGCAAAACGACCGTCAGCACCCTGCTGCGCCACCTGCTCGGATGGGGCGCGGGCGGCGGTGCCGGCGGCACCGGCGTCACCGGCGGGATTGACGATGCCGCCGGCGGCGAAAAGTGGGGCTTGATTGGAACCGTCCGCTACGAACTCGGCGGCCGCGAACTGCCCGCGCACCGCACGACACCGGACGCCGTCGAGTTCACCGACCTGCTCGCGCAGATGCGCGACGCCGGTTGCGCCGGCTTCGTCGCCGAAATCAGTTCGCACGCCATCGCGCAGCGGCGCGTTGACGGGCTGGCGTTCGAGGCACTCGCGTTCACCAACCTCAGCCGCGACCACATTGACTACCACGGCGACATGGAGGCCTACTTCGGCGTCAAGGCGTCCGCCTTCCTCGGCACCGCCGCCCCGCCGCCGGCGCACGCCGTCATCAACGCCGACGACGCGCACGGACGCCGGCTGCTCGCGCTGCTGCCGCCGGCGGTGCGCGCGCATTCGTTCGGACTGGCGGAGGACGCGGACGTGCGCGCCGAGAACATCGTGCTCGAAGCGGGACGGAGCCGATTCCGCGTCCTGTGGCCGGAGGGCGCCGGCGAGGTCTCAACGACGCTCCCCGGACACTACAACGTGTCGAACGTGCTGTGCGCGCTCGCGCTGGCGCGGGCACTCGGACGCGACATCGGCGCGCTGCTGCCGCGCGTGAGCGGCTTCGGCGGCGTCGCCGGCAGAATGGAGCGCGTCGCGCCGGACCTGCCGTTCCAGATTTTCGTGGACTACGCGCACACCGACGACGCCCTGCGCAACGCGCTCGAAATGCTGCGCGCGATTACCAAGGGACGGCTGCTGCTCGTCTTCGGCTGCGGCGGCGACCGCGACCGAGGCAAACGACCCAAGATGATGGCGGCGGCTCAGGAGTTCGCCGACTTCGCGTGGGCGACCGCCGATAACCCGCGCAAGGAACCGCAGGAACAAATTTTCGACGACATGCGCGCGGGAATCACCGCGCCGGAAAAGGTCATGTTCATCGAGGACAGGCGCCACGCAATCGCCGCCGCGCTCGACGCCGCCGACACCGGCGACACGCTGCTCATCGCCGGCAAGGGACACGAGGCGACGCAGGAATTCGCCGACGTGACGGTGCCCTTCGACGACCGTCTCGTGACGCGCGAACTGCTCGCCCTGCGCCGGCAGCGCACGCACGTCCAATCCGCCTAACGCCGGCACATTGAGTCGTTCGGCGAGACCGTCGCCGCGGGGCATGTCGTCGGTGACGGCGGAGGGGGCATTCCGCCCGTGAACGGGCGGCACAGCACTTGCGGTGCTGGCTGCTGTGCCGGTGCTGGCGGCGGCGGTGCCGGTGCCGTCCGTTCGCGGCACCGTCGCGTTCGGTGCCGCAGAGTCGTGTCATCGTCCGCTCTGTAGCGGGTAGCCGCGTGCCAGCAGTAGTAGCGACTCTATCAGGATTGGGAGTTGCGCTCGGTGTCGCGCTATTGCCAGTAGGCGCGCTGGGTGTTCTTGTTTCAGTTCCGGTGTTAGGGGTTCCCAATGGTATCGCCCGTGTTCCTCGGTGTAGGGGGTCTCCGGCGGCATGGTCAGGAGCCATGCCGTGTCCCAACTGCCGGTCACTGTTCCGCCTTCCCGATGGCGTCGCACTAATTCCATGTCCTCCCGCCAGTTTCTGACTATCCGGCGGAAGATTGTCGGTTTGTGCGTCTTCGGGTAGTCATTGTGGTCAACCACGGTCGCCCATGCCCTTGCGATGTGATACCTTGGCGGGAATTCGAGGCGGTCGATTTGTTCCGTTGTAAGTGAGGTCATGTTGTTCCTTTGTTTTGGTTTGTGTGGTTTCGGGAGGGAAACTATTTCCCCCTCTAACCTTGGGGATTGCGTTGTGAAGCTCGAAAAAATCTTGCTCGTAACCCATTGACACTCCTTCAGTTGCAACCTTCAAATTTACAGGGTTGTAAGCCATTGGCAGGGCGCGAGTTACGTCGGTCGAAGTCGAGACGCAGACCTTGCTGCCTATGGCGGGGGGGCGACGGAAGAGGCGGGAGGTATCGGGCTGCGGCGAGGGCGAAGGCGGCGGCGTCCCAAGAAGTGGCGGAGAGAGAGGGATTCGAACCCCCGGTGCCTTGCGGCACACCTGATTTCGAGTCAGGCACATTCGGCCACTCTGTCATCTCTCCGTGGCGTCCGGCGCGGAAAACGGGCGAACCGCTTGTTCCTGCCAGCGTGCCGCGAAGAAACCGCAGGCAACGCGCGCCGGCAAGGACATTTTTCGGCGGCGGTGTCGGCGCATTTTTTTCGGCGCGGGAGGTTTTGCTGGCGGGGGCTGTTTTCGACGTTCACCGGTGGTGCCGGCGGCGTTTCACTCGTCCGCAATGGGAGAGCAAAGAACAACAACGCCGGCGGCGGCAGTGGCGGCAGATGCGGCGTCAAAAGTCCTCTGCGTGGACATCGGCAACACCAGCGCGCACTGCGGCGTGCTCGAATTTCCTGCCGCCACCGGCACCGGTGTCCCGCGCCTTGTCGCCGGCAGTGGGGCGAACATTGCCACCGCCGCGCTCACGGACGCGGTTGGCGCGCGTGTCCGCCGCGCGCTCGGCGAAGACGGCATCGACGGCGTGTCTTTTTGCTCCGTGGTGCCGGCGGCGACGGACGCGCTGCGCGCCGCGCTCGCGGAGTTTCCGACCTTGCGCGTCCACCACCTCAACCACGCCAACTGTCCCGGTCTTGGCATTCACTATCCGAATCCGTCCGAAATCGGACAGGACCGCCTCGCGAACTGCGTCGGCGCGCAAGTCCTCGCCGGTGCGCCGGCTGTGGTCGTGGACATGGGCACGGCGGTGACGTTCGACATCCTCACCGCCGCCGGTTACGAGGGCGGAGTCATCGCGCCCGGACTGGGCGTCATGACGCGCTACCTGCACGAGCAGACGGCGTTGCTACCGGTGCTCGACCCGTCCGACCTGCTCGTGTCGGCTGGGGTCGGGAAGACGACGCTCGACGCGATGCGCCTTGGTTGCGCGGTCGGGTTCGCGGGCATGATTGGCGCGCTCTTGGAGACCGTTTTGGCGGAGATGCGCAAGTGGGGCGCGGCACCGCCGGCATTGCTTGCCACCGGCGGCACCGCCGGCGCGCTGCCCAAGGCGTGGGCGGAGCGCATTCGCTGGGTTCCCGAACTGACGCTGCTCGGTCTGGCGGAGAGTTTCCGCCGGACCGAGGCGGCGGTCGGCTAACCGGCGGTGGCTTTTTTGGGCGGACGCCCGCGACGCTTCGGTGCCGGCTTCGGGGCGGCGGCGGCGTCTTCGGCGGACTTGGCTTTGGGCGGACGCCCGCGCGGACGCTTGGCGGGAGCGGCGGTCTCATCGGCGGCACCGGCGGTGGTTTCGTCGGGCGGTGCCGGTGGAACGAATTCAGGGAAGTTGGCGGTGGCGGAGGAATTTTCCGGCGGTGCCGGCGGGACGAATTCGGGGACGATTTTGGGCACCGGTGCGGCGGCGGCGAACGCGGCGAGCGCGGCGGCAACGGCGTCGGTCTCGGCGGGGACGGCACCGGCGGGGGCGTTGCCGGCGATGGCGTTGCCGGTGGGCGCGTTGCTTCGTTCGTGAACGGGCGGCGCGGCGTGCTCGTTAGTGACGGACGCGCCGCCGGTGCCGCCGGTGGTGCCGGACGCGCCGCCGGCATGCGTTGCGCCGCCGGTGGCGGGCGGTTGCTGGTTCTCGCGTTTGCTGCCCCAGACTGGCAGTCCGTTTTTCAGGCGCCATTCGCGCTGCCGGCGGCGTTTTTCCAAGAGGAGCCGTTGCGGTTTCGAGGGGCGGCGCGGCCAGTGCCAGTTTTCGGGATAGGGCTGGTTTTGAATCGGGATTTCGCGTTTGCGCGCTTGGGGCGGGAGCGGGCGGCCGTCGGCGTCGAGCACCGGCACCGGTGGCAGACCGTCCGCCGGTGGCGCGAAATTTTTTTGGCTCTTTTGGTTCTGCTGGTTCGGCGGTTGCGGTGGGCGCGAAGGTGTCGCGTGGGCGTCGCCGGTGGTGCCGGTTGGGATGTTCGGGTGGATGCGGATTCCCTGCTTGGGTGGTTTGAGACCGCGCCGGTGTTCGGGCGGCGGCGGTTCGTAGCCGTAAATGCCGGTGCGACGCGGGAACTCGCGCCCGCCGGCGGCGGAGGATTCGCCCGTCTCGCTCGCCTCGTCCGCCCCTTCTTCACCGGCACCACCGGTGGCATCCTTCTCGCCGGCGGCGTCTTCCTCGCCGGAGTTGCCGGTGTCGCGTTCGCCGCGTCGCGGACGCAGCAGGTAGCGCAGTTCGGGGTCAACGCTGTCGTCATCGTCGTCGCCGGCGTCGAACTCCGGCTCGGAGCCGGGGGGCGGCGCGTAGTCGGGACGGCGGCGGACGGGCGTTGGGATGCGCTCTTCCGGCGGCGGGAATTTTTCCGGCGGCGGCAGTTGGACGTTCTGGACGACGCGCAGGCGCGGCTCGGCGGTGACGGGCAGGCGGGGCGTCTCGCGCGTCGCTTGCGGGCGCAGCGTGAGTTCGGTCAGCGCGTTGTTCTCGCGCAGCCGCAGCAGGAATTCGACGGCGTCGGCGACGATGTCTGGCTGCACACGGCTTTGCGGCGCGTGGGTGAAGCGCGCGGCGGGGTCGGGTTCGCCGGTGTTGTTTTCGAGGCGCAGCAGGGAGGCGCGCACGCCGGTGTCGCGCAGTTCGTCGAAGAGCGCGCGGGAAAATCCGTTGAGCGCGCCGAGGACGGCGGCGTTGAGCGCACCGCCGGTGGCGGGGGCGGCGGCGGGGGCGGTGTTGCCGGTGGTTTCGACGACGGCGACGATGCTTCCGCGCCGCTTCACGAGGGTTGGCAGGACGGCGCGGGCGAGCAGTAGCGGGGCGGTGACGCCGGCGTTGAGCGCGATGGCGATGTCGTCGGGCGAGACCGCCTCGAACGGGTCGGGGACGGCGACGCGCGCGGCGAGGACGAGCCCGGCGACGCCGGACTCCTTCGAGAGGATTTCGGCGGCGGCGGCGAGCACGGCGGCGTTGTCGGCGAGGTTGAGCGGGACGCGCGTGAAGTCGGCATGGGAGAAGCCCTCCGGCGCGAAGCGCGCGTCGAGGCCGTAAACGCGGGCGCCGTCGCGCACGAGGCGGCGCGCGATGCTTTGGGCCGGTTCGGAGCCGGCGCCGGTGAGGATGAATACGTCCATTTTTCGGTTCTCTGTTTTTCTGTCTTCTACGGGGCGAGCAGGGGCGGCTGCGCGGGCACGGTGAAACCGGCGAGGCGCCAGTAACCGAGCGGGTGGCTGTTCGAGGGGCCGCTGATGAATTCAAATTCCATGAGCGAGCCGGGCAAAAAGTTGGTCATGAGCGAGAACGGGCGGCCGCACAGCAGCACGTTGGCGAGCGTCTCGTAGAGCGGGTTGTGGCCGACGAGGAGGCGGTCACCGGTGCTGTGGAGCAGACCGGCGGCGACGGCTTCGGGGTCGCCGTCGGGGGTGATTGAGGTGTTTTCGCGCAACGGCGTGGCGAGACCGGCGGCGGCGGCGAAGAGGCGCGCGGTTTCGGCGGCGCGCCGGTAGGGGCTGTGTTCGATGACTTTGACGCCCGCGAAATCCGCCAGATTGAGACGGCTGACGAGTTCGGTGACTTGCGCGCGGCCGGCGGTGGTGAGGTCGCACTGCGCATCGTCGCCGGCGCTTCGCGGGAGGTGCGCGCGGGCGTGTCGGAGCAGGAAAATGCGCATTGTTCGGGAAGGCGTAATAAAGCGGGGCACAATGCGGCGCGGGGCGCAAAAGACAAGGATTGTTCCGCCAGCGGCGGCTTCGGCGGCGCGTCAGCGGATGAAGTTGGTCATCACGCGCGGCTCGCGTTCCGGCGGGGCGACGCCGGCACCGGCGGCGGTTTTGAGCGAGGCGAGCAGCCACGCCATGTTGCGGCCGAGGACGCGCATGACCTGCAACCCCTCCGCGTCGCGCCGCACCTCGTCGGGCGCGCTGCCGTGGACGGCGTTCCAGTATTGGGAGGCGACGACGGGCATCTCGGAGAGCGTGAAGTATTTGTTGAGGCGGTCGAACGCCGCGCTCGCGCCTCCGCGCCGGCAACTCACCACCGCCGCCGCCGGCTTGCCGCGAAACGAGGCGCCGGCGACGCGGAACACGCGGTCGAGCAGGGCGCACAGCGCGCCGTTGGCGGAGGCGAAATAGACCGGCGAGCCGACGACGAGGGCGTCGGCGGCGCGCGCTTTCTCGGCGAGTTCGTTGGCGTCGTCGAACACGCAGCGTCCGGTTTTCTTGCACGAGTTGCAGGCGTCGCAGCCGTGGCGCGGACCGGTTCCGAGTTGGAAGAACTCGGTCTCGACGCCGCCGGCGGCGAGACCTTCGGCGACGGTGGAGAGCGCGGTGAACGTGCAGCCGGCGGGGCGCGGCGAGCCGTTGATGAGCAGGGCTTTCATGGGATGGTGGTGGTTGGCGGTGGTTGGTGGTGAAGGGTGGTTCTTTTGGAAAATGGCGGCGTCACCGGCGGTGGCGTTTTCACAACTGCCACGGCCGGCGGAACGCGGGGCGGAAGAGCGCGTCCGCGCCCTCGTCGTCAATGATTTCCTCCTTGCGCGCGTCCCAGCGCAGCGTGCGCCCCGTGAGGGCGGAGACGCGGCCGAGTTGCCAGACCGTCGCCGAGCGGCGCGCCTGACGCGGCGCGGAAATCGTGCGTCCGCGACCGGCGACGCACGCGAGGAAGTCGCGCCAGATGTTGTCGCCGGAGCGCAACCGGCGGCGCGACTCCGCCTCGGTTTCGAGCGAGGTGGCTCGGGCGAGGATTTCGGGCGAGGACGCGCCCAGAACATCGTCGCCGGCGGCGGCGTTCCCGCACCCCGCGTGCAGCCAGCCGTGCTCGCCGTGGAAGCGCACGCCCGGCGCGAAGTCCGACGAGAGCGCGAGCGTGACGCCGGTCTCGTAGAGCACGTCGAGGCGGACGCGCGACTCGGCGTCGTAGGGCGGAACGGTCTCGTAGTCGGCGCTGGCGGAGACCTTCACGGGACCGGAGAACTCCATGCCGAGCGCGCCCTGCGCGAAGTCGAGGTAGTGCTCGCAAAGCCCCGCGAACGCGCCGCCGCCGTAGCACGCGACGCGCCGCCAACCGCCGGCGACGACGACGGGGTTGTAGGGACGCCACTCGCCCGGTCCGACCCAGTTTTCGTAGTCGAGGCGCGCCGGCGGCGCGACCGGAGCGGCGGCGGCGGCGCGGGCGCGCTGTTCGGCGCGCGGGTCGGTCGCGGAACCGTCGCCGACGCCGATTTCGACGTGCGTGACCGTGCCGAGAATTCCCGTGCGCACGAGGAGCGCGGCGCGCCGGAAGCCGCGGAACGTGACGCGCCGCCGGATGCACTGCCAGACGCGCCCGTGCAGGCGGGCGGTCTCGGCAATCGCCTTGCACTCGGCGTGCGAGCGCGCGAGCGGCGTCTCGCCGAAAACGTCCAGACCGGCGCGCAGGGCGGCGATGCCCATGATGCCGTGCCAGTGGTCGGGCGTGGCGATGATGACGGCGTCGGCGGCGGCGCCGGCGAAGAGGTCGCGGAAGTCCTTGAAGAGGCGCGGCGCCGTGCCCTTTCGGGCGCGGGCGAGGTCGGCGGCGGCGTTGGCGGCGCGCCGCTCGTCAACGTCGCACACGGCGACGATTTCCGCCTGCGGGAAGCGCAGGAATTCGCGGGCGCGGGCGAGGCCGGAGTTCGCGCCGACGACGCCGATTGCGACGCGGTTCGAGGGCGCGAACCAGCCGCCGCGTCCGAGCGTGGCGGCGGAGACAATTTGCGGCGCGCCGGCAATGCCGCCGGCGGCGAGCGTCGCCGAGATGTTGCGCAAAAAGTGCCGGCGCGTTTGCGGGGCGACCGTTCCGGGGCGGGCGGGGACGGCGGCGGCAGCGGCGGCGGCGCGGGTTTTCATGGCAACTCTCCTCCGGCTATTTGACCAGCGCGACGATTTTTTCGGCGGCGTCGGCCATGCTGCCGGCGGTGTTGAGGGTGGGGAGGTCGGCGGCGGCGGCGGCGAGGGTCTTCTTGCCGTTCTCGACGTTGTTGCCTTCCAAGCGGACGACGAGGGGGAGTTTCAGGCCGGTCTCGTGGACGGCGGCGACGATGCCTTGGGCGATGACGTCGCAGTCCATGATGCCGCCGAAGATGTTCACGAGGATGCCGCGCACGTTGGCGTCGCTGAGGATGATTTTGAACGCGGCGGCGACGGCTTCCTTGCTGGCACCGCCGCCGACGTCGAGGAAGTTGGCGGGTTCGCCGCCGTAGTGTTTGATGATGTCCATGGTCGCCATGGCGAGGCCGGCGCCGTTGACGAGGCAGGCGATGGAGCCGTCGAGCGCGATGTAGTTGAGGCCGAACTCGCCGGCGGCGATTTCCTTGGGGTCTTCCTCGTTGGGGTCGCGCAGGGCGACGACTTCGGGGTGGCGGAAGAGGGCGTTGTCGTCGAAGCCGACTTTGGCGTCGAGCGCGGTGAGTTGGGGTTTTCCGTCGGCGCCGGTGGTGACGGCGAGCGGGTTGATTTCGACCATCGAGCAGTCCTTTTCCCAGAAGAGGTTGTAGAGGGCGGTGATGAGTTTCGCGAACTGCTTGACGAGGTCTTTGTCGGTGAAGCCGAGGGCGTAGGCGAGTTGGTTTTTCTGGAAGGGTTGCAGGCCGAGGGCGGGGTCAACGCGGACTTTCACGATTTTCTCCGGCGTCTTCTCGGCGACTTCCTCGATGGACATGCCGCCTTCGGTGCTGGCGACGATGACGGGGCGCGAGGTGGCGCGGTCGAGCAGGATGGCGAGGTAGTATTCCTTGGTGATTTGCGAGGCGCTCTCGAAGTAGATGGTGCGGACGACGCGACCGGCGGCACCGGTCTGCTTGGTGACGAGGGTCTGACCGAGGCGTTCGGCGGCGGCGGCTTTGGCGTCGGCCTTGGATTTGGCGACGACGACGCCGCGTTGCAGTCCGTTCGTGAACGCGCCTTTGCCGCGGCCGCCGGCGTGGATTTGGGATTTGACGACGACGGGTGCGCCGTCGGGGAAGTTGGCGAGGGCGGCGTCGAAGTCGTCGGCGGATTTGGCGGGCCAGCCCTTGGGGACTGCGACTCCGAACTCAGCGAAGAGTTGTTTGGCTTGGTATTCGTGGATGTTCAT
>JAISSQ010000013.1 GCA_031273045.1 Puniceicoccales bacterium | reverse complement strand
GCGCCCGCCGCCACCGGCACCGGCACCGCTGCCGGCGCCAACTTTGCTGCCGGCGGCTTTTCGCGCAGGAACGTCATCTTGGAGAGCGCGAGCAGCACCAGCGTCAGCAACGACAGAATAAAGAGCACGACGAACAGCCCGACGAACCCTTCAAGGATGACTTCGAGTTTCGTCGGCTCCGCAGCGGAGGCGTTTGCAAGGATTGAATAAACCATGAGTTGGAGAGAAAAAAAAGGAAGGCGCGAAGGTTGTCTTCCCCGCCGCCGCCGGCAAAAACAAAAACGCGAAAACCACCCGCGCGCGCCCAGAAATAAGCCCCGCTTATTGCGAGAATTACACTGTGCCGCCGGTGTTGCCGCGCGTGCCGCCCGTCACCGGCGGCGGGCTTGGTCGAGTGCCGCGAGCGCGTAGAGCGCGGCGGTCGGGACGCGCAAAACGTTTTCGCCGAAGCGAACACCGTGGAAACCGTGCTCGCGTGCCAGAGCGTGCTCCGCCGGCGTGAGGTCGCCCTCCGGTCCGATGAGCATCAGCAGGGCGGGGAAGTGCGCCGCCGGTGGCGCGCCGGCGTCTGCATCCGTGCCGAAAAATTTCGCCAGCGGTGGCGCGCCGTCCTCAAGCGAACCGGTCAGCAGGAGCGTCCCCGCCGGCACCGCCGCCGGCAGTGTTTTCAGCCATGTCCGAAAGTCCGCCGGTGGCGCGATTTGGGGCAGGAAGAGGTTGCCGGACTGCTTGCACGCTTCGACCGCGATGGTGTTCCAGCGCGCGAGACGGGCGGCGGCGCGCTGCGCGTCGAGGCGCGTCTCGCAACGCTCTGTGAGGAGCGGGAAAACGCCGGCGGTGCCGATTTCCACCGCCGCCCGCAGAATGTCGTCGAACAGCCCGCCCTTGGGCAGCGCGAGCGCGAGTAGCAGTGCCGGTGCCGGCGGACGCGCCTTCTCCTCCGCCTCGACCCGCATGACGAGACCGGCGGCGTCGGCGCGCGCGACCGTTCCGCGCCACAGCCGCCCGTGCCCGTCGAACGCATGCACGACCTCGCCGGCGCGCGCCCGCAGCGAGCGCGTCAGGTGCGCGCTTTCCGCCGGTGCGAGCGTGATTTCCGTTGCCGCCGGTGGCACCGGCAGCGGGTGGTAAGCGCGCAAAATGGTCATCGTCCGCGCAGGGAATCCGCGACCCGCCCAGCCCGGCAACCCCCCATTTCGCGCCGTGCCGCCGCGCCGCCTCATCGCGTCGGCACCTGCGCAAAAATTTTGAGAATGCCCTTTCGCGCAAAGCGTGTAGCGTGCGCGACCCGAAGCCGTATGCCTCCCGCCTCCTCCGCCCCCAGAACGGAAACCAAAAAATCCAAGAACCCCGGAAGCCGTGCCAAGCGCGCGATGCGCGACACCGGTGCCGGTGCCGCCGCCGGTGGCGCGGGCGGCGACGGTTGTTGGGAGCGCAAAGACCTCGTCGCAATCGAAGCCCTCTCGCCGGAGGAAATCGGCGTCATTTTCCGACAGGCGGACGTGTTCAAGCCGACGCTCGACAGCCGCGAGAAACACGCCTCGCTGCACGGGCACACGGTCGTCAACCTCTTCCTCGAACCGAGCACGCGCACACGGACCGCGTTCGAGGTCTCCGCGAAACGGCTCGGCGCGGACGTGATTTCCATCGCCGGCAGCGCGTCGAGTTTGGTCAAGGGCGAGACGCTGCGCGACACGGCGCAGAACGTGCGCGCGCTCGGCGCGGACATGCTCATCGTGCGCCACAGCGCCGCCGGCGCCGCCGCGTATCTGGCGGAGCGGCTCGACATTCCGGTCGTCAACGCCGGCGACGGCGCCCACGCGCACCCGACGCAGGCGCTGCTCGACGCCTACACGCTGCGCGAGCACTTCGGTGCCGGTGCGGAACGCTCGCTTGCGGGGCGGCGCGTCACGATTCTGGGCGACATCCTGTTCTCGCGCGTCGCCCGCTCGAACATCCACTGCCTGACGAAACTCGGCGTCGAGGTCACGCTTGCGGGGCCGACGACGCTCGTGCCGCGCACCTTTGAGACCTACGCCGGCGTGCGCGTCGTCCACGATTTGAAGGAGGCACTCAACGGCGCCGACGCCGTGATGTTGCTGCGCATCCAGCACGAGCGGCAGACGACGACGCACTTCCCGTCGCTGGGCGAATACACCTCGATGTTCGGGCTGAACCGCGAGCGCGAGGGCTGGCTCAGGCCCGGTGCGCTGGTGATGCATCCGGGACCGATTAACCGAGGCGTCGAAGTCGAAAGCGAAATCGCCGACGGACCGCGCTCGGTGATTTTGGAGCAGGTCCGCAACGGCATCGCCGTGCGAATGGCGGTGCTGCACCTGTGCGCCGCCGCTTGGCGCGCCGGCAGTGCCCGCCGGCGGTGAGAACCTTCCGCCCGCCCGTCGAAAATTCACACACGTCCACGAACTCAAAAAACGAATACGCAAAACCAACCAACACACACACGCACCATGCAAACCCACGCAACCACGCCCCTCTACGCCGGCATTGACGGCGGCGGCACAAAGACCCGCGCGCTCGTCATCGCGCCCGACGGACACTGCCTCGCCCTCGCCGTCGGCGACTCGTCGAACATCAACACCGCCGGTGCCGCCGTCGCCGCCGCCAACCTTGAGGCGACCCTGCGCGACGCCGCCGCCCAAATCGGCGTCCCGCCCAACTTCGCCGCCGCTTTCTTCGGCATGGCGGGCGTGAACGACAGCAGCGCCGCGCGCGCCGTCACCGAACTCGTCGCCGGCTTCCAGACCGTCCGCTTCTCCGGCTTCAAGGTGGACAATGACACGCGCGCGCTCCACGCCGCCACGTTCGGCGTCGGCTCCGGCATCGTGCTCATCGTCGGCACCGGCTCGAAGTGCTACGGACGCTCCGCCGACGGGCGCGAGTGGGAGGCGGGCGGCGTCGAGTATCTCGTCTCCGACGAGGGCAGCGCCTTCGACCTCGCCATCCGCGGCATCAAGGCGGCGTTGCGCGCGATTGACGGGCGCGGTCCCGCGACCGCCCTGCGGACGATGATTTTCGACGCCCTGAAACTTTCCGAATACGGGCAAATCTCGCAGCGCCTGCACCAGGACAGCATCGAGCATCCGGGGCAGCCGATGACCAAAACCGAAATCGCCTCGCTCGCCAAATACGTCACGCAGGCGTGCGCCGACGGCGACGCCGTGGCGCGCAAGGTCGTCGAGGACGCGCTCGACAGCGTGATTGAGACCGTCACGGCGGTGGCGCGGAAATTGGAGTTCGCGCCCGGCGGGCTGCGCGTTGGCATCACCGGCGGCGTGATTTTGAACGAGCCGGGGGCGACGATTTTTCAGGAGCGGCTCCAACTCGCGCTGCCCGGCGCGGAGACGCTTGTGCCGGAGGTTCCGCCTGTCGCCGGTGCCGCGCTTCGCGCCCTTGCCCTCGGCGGCGCGGCGGTCACGCCGGAAGTCACCGCCCGCCTGCGCGCCTCGCTGCCTTCGGGGGCGTGAGACCGCGCGCGCTCCGCTGATTTCTTACTTCCCCGTCAGTGCCGGCACCGGTGCCGGCGAGGGCGAGCCGTTTCCATTGCCGCCGGTGGTGGTCTCGCCGGTGATTTCGCCGATTTCCTCAAGCGGGTCGCGGCGGCGGCGTTTCACTTCCGCGCCGGCTTCCCATTCGTAGCGGACTTGCGCCTCGGCTTTTTCGACCGAGCCGCGCTGACCTTTGTGCCACCAGTAGAAGATGGGGCTGGCGATGAAGATGGAGGAGAAGGTGCCGGTGAGGACGCCGAAGATGAAGATGAGGCCGTATTCTTTCACGTCGCCGGCACCGAGGGTGTAGAGGGCGGCGGCGCACAGGAAGACGGTCACGGAGGTGAGCAGTGTGCGCGAGAGGGTCTTGTTGATGGAGATGTGGATGATGTCGCGCAGGGTCGCGCCGGGGTGGCGTTTCATCTCCTCGCGGATGCGGTCGAAGACGACGATGGTGTCGTTAATCGAGTAGCCGATGACCATCAGGATGGCGGCTATCATCGAGGAGGAGAACTGCTTGCCGACGAGGATGTAGAGGCCGGCGGTGAGCAGCACGTCGTGCAGCGAGGAGACGAGGGCGCCGAGGCCCATGCCGGTCTCGAAGCGCAGGGCGACGTAGATGGCGATGCCGAGCAGGGCGAGGAGCATGGAGACGATGGCGTTCTGCTGGAGGGAGCCGCTGACGGCGCCGCCGATGCTCTCCCAACTGTCCACCACCGGTGTCTCGGCGCCGGTGCGCGCGTCAACGGTGGTGACGAAGTGTCCGGGGAACGCTTTTTGCAGGGCGGCGACGGCGGCGCGCACTTGCGTGAATTCGGCGAGCGGTTTGGCGAGTTTCGCGCCGGTCTTGTCCGTCTTCACGTTCGCGGACAACTCGGTCTCGACGCGCAGGGTGACGTCCTTGGTGCCGCCGAGGGTGGTCTGGTAGGAGACGGTGACGTCGTTCACGCCGGCGGCGTTGATGGTCTTGATGAGTGTGCCGGCGTCCAACTGCTTGAGTTCGGCGCCGCCGGCGGGTTTGGCGACTTTGATGATTGCCGCCTCGCCGCCCTTGAAGTCCTTGCTGAAGGCGTCGCCGCCTTTGTAGATGAGGGCGCCGAGCGAGAAGATGACGAGCAGCCACGAGGCGATGAACGAGGGTTTGGCGTATTGGAGGAAGGGGATTTTCGTGCCGCCTTTGAAGAGTTGGACGCCGAAGATGGGCAGGCGCACGCCGAGGTTCACGCACAGTTCCTGCAACGCGCGGCAGGTGACGAGCACGGTGAAAACGGTCGTGATGATGCCGATGGCGAGAATCACGCCGAAGCCCTTGATGGGACCGGTGCCCATGAAAATCAGAATCACCGCCGACATCAGCGTCGTCAGGTTGGCGTCAATGATGGTCGCTTGCGCGGCGTCGTAACCCTCGCGGAGGGCGACGCGCAGCGGCTTGCCGGCGGACATCTCCTCGCGCACGCGCTCGAAGACGAGGATGTTCGCGTCAACCGCCATGCCGATTGTGAGCACGAGCGCGGCGACGCCCGGCAGCGTGATTGTCGCCCCGAACGCCGCCATCACGCCGAGCATGAGGACGACGTTGAGCACGAGACCGGCGACCGATATCGCGCCCGCCCACACGTAGTAGAGCAGCATGAAGACGACGACGAGGCCGATGGCGACGCCGCTGGCGGTGACGGATTTCTCCTTCGCGTCGGCGGCGAGCGTGGCGCTGATTTGCTTGCTGTCCTCAAGTTTGAGCGGGAATTCGAGCGGGTTGTTCAGGACGTTGGCGAGGTCCTGCGCCGCCTTCAGGTTCTCGGCGTCAATGCTTGCGCCGCCGCCGGCGATGGCGCGGTAGCGGCCGTTGTCGCTGATTTTCACGCCCGGCGCCAAAACGAGTTTGCCGTCGAGGACGATTGCCATGCGACCCTCGAAGAAGTCGCGGGTGCCGACGGCGATGCCGCGGTCAAGTTGCGCGTTGTTGCCGGCGGCGATGTCGCCGGTGAGTTTCTCGAACTTCTTCGCGCCGTCGCTCGTGAACGAAATGCTTGTCTGGTAGCCGAAGCCGTCGGGCGACGACGGCGAGGCGTGTTTGACGATGTTGCCGCCGGCGACGGCGGTCTTGGCGACGTAGTAGGGCGTCTCGATGATGTCGCCCGCCTTGTGGGCGTCGGTGGCTTCGGAGCGTTTCACTTCGCGCCGCTGGTAGAGCACCTCATAGACGAGGATGGGCGAGGCGGGGTCCTTCGGGTTCTCCTTCAACGGCTTCGTCGAGTGCTCCGGCGTGCCCTGTTCGGGGAACAGGTAGCGGTGGCACATGCGGAACTCCAACTTCGCCGGTTTCTTGAGCGCCTCGATGATGTTCGGGTCATTCGCCGCGTCGCCGCCGGGCAACTGAATCTCGATGCGGTCGGTGCCGATGACGCGGATGATTGGCTCGGCGACGCCCTTCTCGTTGACGCGCCCTTCCATCACCGAAATCGCCTTTTCGAGGCCCTCTTGCAGGCGGGTCTTGGCGGCGGAGGCGAGTTCCTTCGCGGACTCGACGGCCGCCGCGTCCGCCTTCGCCAGCGCGGCGTCCCACTTCGCTTTCGCCTCGGCGCGCGCGGTGTCCGACGGCAGTTGCTTGAAGGCGTCGCTCGCGGGGTCGGTCAGCCCGCGCGTTGCCTCGCGGATGGCGGTTTTTCTGGCGGCGGCGATGTCCTCCTCCTTCGGCTCGAAGTTCTTCGGGTCAACGCTCAACGTGAACGACACGCCCCCTTGCAGGTCGAGGCCGAGTTTGAGTTTCCCCTGCGATTGCAGCAGCAGTTCCTGCAGCAGATAGCCGTTGCGGCGCGGAATGTTCGGGTCGTCAACGACCTGGATGTCCGGGAAATACTGGCACAAATCAATGAGTTTGCCCGTGCTGCCCTTGCCGGCGCCGATGTCGCGCAGCGCGGCGTAAATCGTCTGCGACTTCTCCCCCTCCTTGAACAGCGGCGGCTGCTTCGCCTCCTCGCGCCGGCGGTCCTCGCCGAACCGCTTCACGCGCTCCTGCGCCTCCTTGTAGATGGCGCGGAACTCGCGCGCCTTGACCGCCGCGGGCGTCTCGGCGGCGCCGGGACGCTCACCGGCAACGCGCTCGGCGACAATGCGCTCCTCGACAAACTGGTCGAACGGCGTCGTCGTCAACGGCGTCAGCCGCCATACCGCGTAAGCGAGGAACAGCGCGGACAGGGCGAGTTTCCAGAAGATTTTTAAGTTCATGAAAAGTGGAGAGAGGTCGGTGGTCTGTGTGCGGTGGTTTGCGGCACCACCGCCGCCGGTGACGGGTTACTTCTTGTTGTTCTGGTTCTCGGACTTGGCGGCGTCGCCGGCGGCGGCGTTCGGGTCGGCGGTGAAGCCCACAATCGCCGAACGCTGGAACGTCAGCCGCGTGTTTTCGCCCACGTCGAGCGTCACGCGGTCACCGTCGAGTTTCACCACCTTGCCGAAAATGCCGGCGGCGGTGAGCACCTGGTCGCCCGACTTGAGTTCCGACTGCTTCTTGCGAATCTCCTTCTCGCGCTTCTGCTGCGGACGGATGAGCAGGAAGTAGAACGCCACGAAAATCAGGATGAACGGCCCGAACGTCATCAACAGCGACCCCTCCTGCTGTTGCTGCGGATGCGGCGCCGGCGGCGGAACCGACGTGCCGGCGGTGGCACCGGCGGCCGCGCCCTGCTGACCGGCGGCCGGCGCGGCGTTCGAGGCCGGAAGCGCGTTGCCGGCGGGAGCGGAAGCGGCACCGCCGGCGGCGGGAGCGGTGGCGTTTGCGGCGGGAGCGGCATTGCCGGCGGACGTGCCCGGAAGCGCGTTCTGGGACGGAGAAGCCGGCACCGCCGGCGACGTTGCCGACGCGGTGTCAGCGAAAACAGGAATGTAAAAAGCCATGTTCGGAGAGGACATTTGGAGGATTCTTTTCAGTTCGTTTTTGGAGCGAGTGAGTTTTTAAGCAACGGGAGCGCGTTTTTCGCGCGCCCCCGTTCGGGCGCGAACACTGCCATTTTCCCGCCGCCGGTAAAGCCGAAACTACGCCGCCGCCGGCGGTGGAGCGTCCACTCCGGCGAAGCGCGCAATGATGCCGCCGAATGCTCCGTTCGAGAAAAAAACGACAAGGTGCGGACTGCCGGCGGTGCCGGTGGCGGCACCGGCAGCGGTGCCGGTGGCTTCGCGGAGGAGCGCGAGGATGTGCTCGGCGGAAGTGGCGGCGTGGGCGGCGCGGCCGGCGGCGCGGAGAGCGGCGGCGACGCCGGCGGTGTCGAAGACGTCGTCGCCGAGGCGTTCGGGGCGGTGCACCGGCGCGATGTAGATGGCGTCGGCGAGGGCGAGGGCGTCGCGGAAGGCGTTTTGGAGAATGCGGCGGACGGAGGTGTTGCTGCGCGGCTCGAAGGCGGCGTGGATGACGTGGCGCGGGTAACGCCGGCGGAGCGTTTCGAGCGTGAGGCGGATGGCGGTCGGGTGGTGGCCGAAGTCCTCGATGACCGTGAGTGCCGGCGTCGCGAGGCGGATGTCCTGCCGGCGGCGGACGCCTTGGACGGTGGCGAGGATTGCGGTGTCCAATTCGGGGAGAGAGCGGGGAGCGGGGAGCGGGGTGCGAGGAGATAGTGCGAGAGAGGATGAGAGCGCCGCCATTGCGGCGTTGCGGGCGTTGAACTCGCCGGGGAGTTTCCAGTGGATTTCGCGCCAGAGGGTGCCGCGCCAGAGCAGGCGGAAGGAGGCACCGGCGGCGTCTTCGGTGAAGTCGGCGATGCGGAGGTCGTTGTGCTCGCCGGTGCCGACGCGCAACACGGGGCACCACGTGACGCCGGCGGTGACGCGCGCGACGTTCGGGTCGTCGCCGTTGGCAAGAATGGCGCCGTTGCGCGGGACGACGCGGGTGACGTGCGTGAAGGCGCGCAGCACGTCGTCGAGGTCGCGGAAGATGTCGGCGTGGTCGAACTCGATGTTGTTGATGATTAAAAATCGCGGGAGGTATTGGACGAACTTGGAGCGTTTGTCGAAGAACGCGGTGTCGTATTCGTCGCCCTCGATGACGAACGGGCCGCCGTCAACGCCGGCGTTTGCGCCTGCCGGCAGGTCGCGCGGGGCGCCGCCGACGAGCCAGCCCGGCTCGGCGCCGTTGGCGCGGAGCAGCGCGGCGGTGAGCGAGGTGGTGGTGGTTTTTCCGTGGGTGCCGGCGACGACGATGTTGCGCCGGCGGTTGAGCAGGCGTGTGCGCAGCAACTCCGGCAGCGAGACGTAGGGCAGCGCGTTTGTTTCGAGCAGCCACTCGACTTCGGGGTGACCGCGCGAGACGGCGTTGCCGACGACGACGAGGTCGGGCGCGAGCGCGGCGAGGCGCGCGGGGTCCCAACCTTCGAGGATTTCGACGCCGGCGTCGCGCAGCATGTCGCTCATCGGCGGATAGACGCCGGTGTCCGCGCCGCAGACCT
>JAISSQ010000006.1 GCA_031273045.1 Puniceicoccales bacterium | reverse complement strand
GTAGCCGCCTCGCTATTCTAAACAAAGCGTGGCGGCTGCGCCGCACCACCGCCGAGCCGACTTGAATGTCGGCGCTCCCAGTGTCGGCGCTCCCAGTGTCGCGCGCCGCTCGCGCGCCGTTATTCGGCGCGGAGGGCAAGCGTCTTTTTCTCGGCGTCGCCACTACCGCCACACGCCAAGCCGATACACACATGGAGCGCCACAAACATGGAGCGCCGACTTTCAAGTCGGCTCGGGGGAGATGCGGCGTAGCCGCCTCGCTATTCTAAAAAAAGAGTGGCGGCTGCGCCGCACCACCGCCGAGCCGACTTGAAAGTCGGCGCTCCCAGTGTCGGCGCTCCGTGTGTGTGGTCGCCTGACAACGGCGAAAAGATTCAGTCCGCCTTTCAGTCCGCCTCGCTGCGTTCGGCGGCTTCGGCGGCCGCCATTTCCTCTTTGCGGACGCGGTCGTAGTGCGAGGTGCGGTCGCCGGTGAGTTTGCGCACGACGACGTAGAAGGCGGGGATGAAGAAGACGCCAAGGAGGGTCGCCGCAAGCATGCCGCCGATGACGCCGGTGCCGATGGCGCGCTGGCTGGCGCTGGCGGCACCGCTGGCTTTGAAGAGCGGCCACACGCCGAGGATGAAGGCGAACGAGGTCATCAAAATCGGGCGGAAGCGCTGGCGCGCGCCTTCGACGGTGGCGGCATGCAGTCCCGCGCCGCGCAACTGCGCCTCTTTCGCGAACTCGATGATGAGGATGGCGTTCTTGGTCGAGAGGCCGATGATGGCAATCATGCCGATGAGGAAGTAGATGTCGTTGGGCATGGCGCGGAGGGTGACGGCGAGGACGGCACCGAGCGCGCCAATCGGGACGACGAGCATGACGGCGAAGGGGATGCTCCAACTTTCGTAGAGCGCCGCCAACAGGAGGAAGACGAACAGGAGCGAGATGGCGACGAGGTAGGGGGTGTTCGAGCCGGACTCGGCTTCCTCAAGGGACTGCTTGGTCCATTCGACGGCGAAGCCCTCAAAGCCGGGGGTGGCGCGGACTTTCGTCTCCACGTCGCGTATCTTCTCCATGACTTCACCGGTGGTGCGTCCGGGGGCGGCGGCGACTTCAATGCGCATGGAGGGGTAGCCGTTGTAGTCAATGACCTGTGTGGGGCCGATGACCCACTTGGCTTTGGCGACGGCGCCGAAGGGGACCATGCCGCCGGTGGCGTTGCGCAGGTGGAGCGCCATGAGGTCTTCGATGGTGAGGCGGTTGAGGTGCTCGGCTTGGACGAGGACGCGCTGCATGCGGCCGCTGCTGGGGAAGTCGTTGAGGTAGGCGGAGCCGTAGGCGGTGCTGACGGCTTGGGTGATTTCGCCGAACGAGACGCCCATCGTGGCGGCGGCCTCGCGGTCAATGATGAGTTCGAGTTGGGGCGAGTCCTCCAAGCCGTCGGGACGGGTGCCGTTGCGGGCGATGACGGGGAACGCGCTGTCGGCGTCGGCGAAAAGCATTCCGAGGAACATGTTGCGGGCGTCAACGAGTTGCTTGTGCCCTTTGGCGGCGCGGTCTTGGAGGCGGAAGGAGACGCCGTTGGACATGCCCAGTTCGGGGATTGCCGGCGGGAGGATGGGCATGATGAGGAACTTGTCGCGGATGCCGGCGACGGCGTAGTGGGCGCGGGCGGCGACTTGCGCGGAACTCAGGTAGTCGTCGGGCGAGAAGGGGGCGGGCTTGGGTTCGATGCCGAAGGGTTTTTCCCAGCCGGTGACGTCGTGCACGGTGCGCGCGAGGGAGTTCTTCCACGTGTCGTCGCCGAAGCGCGCGAGGTAGGCGAGGGTGGCCTTGTCGTCGCGCTTTTTGGCGTCTTCGAGCGCCGCGTTGTAGGCCTTGCGTCCGTGCTCGGCGTCGCGCACATCCCAGGGTTGGAGGGTGACGAACATCATGGCGGCGTTCTCGCCGGCACCGGCGAGGGAGAAGCCGACGACGCCGGCGACGGTCTTGATGGCGGGGTCGGAGTTGTAGTGTTTTTGGAGGAGGTTGAACGCCTCGGTGGTGCGGTTCGCGGAGGTGCCGGCGGGCATCTGGATGAGGTTGAGCAGCGTGCCGTTGTCCTCCTGCGGAACGAACGAGGTGGGGAGTTTCGCGTAGAAGTGCGTGAAGCCATAGACGATGGCGGCGTAGGCAACCATCATCACGATCACGAACGCGCCGCGGACGATGATGCGGGTGGTCGCGGTGTAGGCGCTGGTGAGTGTCTCGAAGACGCGTTGGAAGCCGCGCAACGCGACGAAGAGGAAATACACGGCGGCGAAGATGAGCAGCACGCGGGCGATTTGGAGCACGAGGTGCCCGTGCGCGTCGCCAAAGGCGTCCGTGAACACGCCGGCGAGGTTGCCGATGAAGAACACGGCGGCGGCGAGCGCGACGCCGATGATGAAGAACAGCACGCGCACCGGCGGCGTCGCCCTCGTGCCCTCGAACAGGGGGGCGAAGATGAGCGAGTGGATGAGGTCGCGCACGCCGACGAGGAACAGGATGCAGGCGGCGGTGCGCAGGAACACCTCGGTGTTCTCGAAGAGTTCGACGGGCGAGACCGCGCTGCCGAGGCGGGCGCCGAGCCAGTGCGCGGCGGTGTCGAACCACGGCGCGTGATAGGTGAGGAAGATGGAGACGCCGGCGACGATGAACGCGCTCAAAATCAGCCCGATGCGTTGCAGCAGCGGCACGCGCGTCCCGTGGATTTCGGCGTGCGGCTTGAGGATGTTCGCGCACAGCGCCGGCGTGAGCGAGAGCGCCAGCAGCGCCGAGAACAGAATCGCCGCCACCATCGTCAGCGAGAACTGCCGGTAGATGATTCCGACCGCGCCCGGGAAGAACGCCATCGGGATGAACACCGAGGCGAGCACGAGCGTCATGCCGACGATTGCGCCCGTGATTTGGCGCATCGCCTTGCGCGTCGCCTCCCGCGCCGGCAGCCGCTCCTCGCGCATTATTCGCTCGACGTTCTCGACGACCACGATGGCGTCGTCCACGAGAATGCCGATGACAAGCACCATGCCGAACATCGTCATCACGTTCACCGAGAAGCCCAGCGCGAGCAGCACGGCGAACGCGCCCAGAATCGCCACCGGCACCACGATAATCGGGATGAACGTGTAGCGGATGTTTTGCAGGAAGAGGAACATCACGACGAACACGAGGGCGACCGCCTCGATGAGTGTGCGCACGACCGCCATGATGGAGACGTTGATGAACGGCGAGGTGTCGTAGGGAATCGCGTAGTCAATCGCCAGTTGGTCCTCGACGATTGGCTTGCCGTCAACGCCCTTGATGACGCCGCGCGAATACGGGTCCACGCGCTGCACCTGCGGGCGCTTGCCGCCGGCGTCCACCTTCTCCGTCTTTGGGAAGTAGGGGCGGAGTTTTTCGAGCGTCGCGCGCACCGCCTTGGCTGTCGCCAGCGCGTTGGCGGTCGGGGACAACTGCACGATAATCGAGGCGGCGGGCTTGCCGATGTAGGTGCCGGAGAAGCCGTATTCGGCGGCGCCGAGTTCGACGCGCGCCACGTCCTTCAGGCGCACCGCCGACCCGTCCGGGTTCGAGCGCAACAGAATGTTCTCGAACTGCTTCGCGTCGAGCAACTGCCCGTGGGCGACCAGCGTGATGGTGTTCTGCGTGTAGCGCGGCGACGGCCGCAGCCCCAGAATGCCGGCGGGGATTTGCGCGTTCTGCTCGCGCACGGCGGCGTTGACCTGCGCGAACGACAGCCCCAGCCCCGTGAGTTTCGTCGGGTCAACCCAGATGCGCATCGCCTTCTCGGACGCCAGCAGCGTCGCCGTCCCCACGCCCGGCACGCGCTTGATTTCGTTATAGACATTGCGCGCGGCGAAGTCGCCGATGTCGAAGTTGTTCCGCGACCCGTCCGGCGAATACAGCCCCACCATGCACAGGAAGCCCGAGTTCGCCTTGTCAATCTGGATACCCTGCTGCTTGACCTCCTCCGGGATTTTCGGCTCGACGCGCTTGATTCGGTTCTGCACGTCCACGGCGGCGAGGTCCTGGTTCGTCCCCGGCACGAACGTCGCCGTGATGGTCGCGCGCCCGTTCGCCTCGTTGGAAATCTCGTAGTATCGCAGCCCCTCGATGCCGTTGAGTTCCTGCCCGATGAGGTCGGTGACCATCAGGTGGAGCGTCTCGGCGGTGGCGCCCGGATAGACCACGCGCACGTTAATCGCGGGCGAGGCGATTGTCGGATACTGCGAGACCGGAATCTGGGTCAGCGACAGCGCGCCGGCGACCATGAGGAAGATTGCGATGACCCATGCGAAAACGGGTCGGTCAATGAAGAAGCGGGCCATGAGAGGAGGGATGTTAGTGGTATTGGAGGGATTGTGTATGGGAGTGATTGCACCTTGCGGCGCGAGTATCGCTTGTTTCAGCCGGCACCAACCGGCGAGCGCAGGGTGCGCCCGCCAACCACGTTTGCAAGCGACTTTTTGAGGGGCGTTTTCACCTTCATCCTTCCCCTTCGTCCGTCTTCCTTCATCCTCCCCGAAAACATGCCTCCCCGAAAACGCAAACTCAACCGCTTCGCCGGCGACGGCACCGGCGCGCCGCCGTCCGAGACGCAGGGCGTCCCCACGCGCGAGATGCCGCACAACATGGACGCCGAGCAAGCGTTGCTCGCCTCGTGCATGCGGCGCGGCGGTGCCGACATCCTCAACGAATGCGGCGTGCGCGGGGTCACGGACGAGTTCTTCTACTCCCTCCCCAACCAGTGCGTCTTCCGCGCCATGTCCGCCCTGCTCAAGGACGGCATCGCCATAGACGAACTCACCGTCACCAACAAACTCGCCGAGACGGGCGAACTCGAAGCCGCCGGCGGCGCGGGCTTCGTCGCCGGTTTGCACGGCGCCATCGGCGTCCAAGTCACCGCCCACGCCCTGCATTGGCTCAAAATCGTCCAAGACCGCCACATCCAGCGGCGTCTTATCCGCGCCGCGATGGAGACCGTCGAGGAAGCGCACAACCCGACGGACGAAATCAAGCACCTCCTCGAATCGGTCGAAGAAAAATTTTTCGCAATCAGCGAGGCAGGGGTTTCTGCAAATACCGTGCAACACATCGAAAAACCGGTGAACGAAGCCAGTTTATTGATTGAAAAGTTACAAAATAACCGAAACTCCGTGACAGGCATCCCCACTGGATTCCCCAGATTGAACAGTATGTGCTACGGTTTTCACGAGGGACAAATGATAGTCGTCGCCGCCCGTCCAGCCATGGGAAAAACCTCCATGGCACTCAATTTTATCGAAGCGGCTCTTTTCTCGCGCAGGGACGACAAAGGGGACCCTAACCCAGCGCCAACGCTCATGTTCTCGCTCGAAATGCCGGCACCGGAACTCGCCATGCGTCTGCTGTGCTCGTATGCGCGTGTCAGTTTGGAGGAGATTCGTAGCGGACGTGCTTCCAAAGAAAACCTTTCAGCAATCACGAATGCCGGTGTCGCATACAAAAAAATGCCCCTGTTTATCGACGACCAAGGCGGACAAACGATACTCGAAATCCGCTCGAAGGCGCGCCGCCTTGTCAAAAAACACGGAATCAAACTCATCGTCATTGACTACCTCCAACTCATCAACGGCACCGACAACAGCATCCCGCGTGAGCAGCAAATCGCCGAAGCGTCCCGTAGCATCAAGGCGATGGCAAAGGAGTTCAAACTACCCATTATCGCCCTCGCCCAGTTGAACCGCAAAAACGAAGACGAGAACCGTCAACCGCGTATTTCCGACCTGCGCGAGTCCGGTTCCATTGAGCAGGACGCCGACATGGTGCTCCTCATAGACAAAAAGCGAAAAGGCGAAAGCAAGCGAAAGCAACAGGGCGCCGCCGCCGACGGAGAAGAAAAGGAAGAAGCAACCCTCAACGCCGACAAGCATCACATTTACGAGCGCGTTCTCATCATTGCCAAACAACGAAATGGTCCCACAGGGGACGTCAAACTGCTCTTTAACGGGGACTTGACGCGCTTTGAAACGCCGGCATCCGAATACGCCAACGGTCCCGACGGTCCCCCCAAAGGTCCCGCGCTCTGACCCGCATCGCCAAAGCCCCGCAGGGGCGGCACAGTTTCATTTCCCGCCGCTGCGCGTTCGTTGCCCGCCGCTACTCGCCCGCCCGCTTGTTCCCCTTCCGTCCGCCCCGTCGCCGGCAGCGCATTTTCTTCACCGGCGGTGCGCGAAAAAAATGCAGATTACAGTTGCGCCATTTCAAAACACCCACACCTTCCCCACGCCAACTTCATACACGTCATGCACTATCGCTCCCTCGCCTTCCCAAAAATTTCCGCGTGGCTCCTCGTCGCGGCCGCCGCGCTGACGACGGAAGGGTGCTCCTACGAAAACACCCCCAAGAGCGTGCAAGCCGACATCAAAGGCAAGACCGTCGCCGTGCCCGACAAATGGAACAACGCGCCGGGCGGTCCCGCCGACGCCGCCACCAAGCCCGCCGGCACCACCGGTGACGCCGCCGCCGGCACCGCCGCGGTCTCCAACGCGAACACAGCCGCCGCCGGCAGTGCCGCCAATAGTGCCGCCGCTCCCGCCGACGCCGAGGACGAAGAAGAGCGTCCCGCCACGCCGCTTCGCGCCCAAGCCGACCGCGCCAACTTCGCCGCGTGGTGGCGCCGCTTCAACGACCCCATCCTCGAACAACTCATCCTCGCCGCGCTCGACCACAACCCCGACCTCCGTTCCGCCCTCCAGCGCGTCGTCGAAGCCCGCGCCGCCCGCAGTTCCGCCTACGGCGACATGATGCCCAACATCGGTGCCTACGCCAACGCCGGTCAGAACTACTACCGCCTCCACACCACCAAGCCGGAGCAAGGCCGCTGGGGTCTCCAAAACGGCGCCGGCACCGGTGCCAACGCCCACCGGCAGCAGCATGGCGACGCCTACTCCGCCGGCGTCTCCGCCACGTGGGAAGTGGACATTTTCGGCAAATACCGCGCCGCCGCCGCCTCCGCCAGCGCCCTGCTCCAAGCCACCGAAGAGGACTTCCGCCTCATCCAACTCTCCCTCGTCGCGACCCTCGCCGAAACCTACGTCCAACTCCGCTCCGACGAAGCCCTCAAACGCATCCTCGAAAACGTCATCACCTCCCGCTCCGAAACCCTCCGCCTCGCCAAGTGGCGCCGCGAAGCCGGCACCGGTGACGACTTCGACCTCCAGCAAAGCGAGAACGAATACGAGCAGGCGCGCGCCGCACTCCCCGTCGTCATCGAAAGCATCGGCCACTCCAAGAACCTCCTCTCCACACTCTCCGGCAAACCGCCCGGATTCTTCGACCCCGTCATTGACCGCAAGGTCGCCCCAGCCAGCACAATCACCGCCAACACAAACGCCACCGGCGGCACCACCGGTGACGCCGCCGCCAAGCCCGAGCCCGCCGCGCCGCCTCCCCCGCCCCGCCCCGCCAACGACCCAATCGTCCCGCCCCCCGCGCAAGCCAACCCCGCCCTCGCCGCAATCGCCGGCGTCCCCGTCGCCCCCGCCGACTTTGAACTCCTCCTCCCCGCCAAAGTCCTCAACCAGCGCCCCGACGTCAGCCGCGCCAAACGCGAACTGCTCTCCGCCGCCTTCCTGACCAAGTCCGCCCGCCGCAAACACTACCCCACCCTCAACCTCTCCGGCGCCATCGGCGTCGAAGCCCTCAAAGCCGGACACCTCTTCCGCCCCGAAGCCACCGTCGGCAGCGTCCTCGCCGGCCTCGCCCTCCCGCTCTTCAACGGCTTCAAAATCTCCTCCGAAATCGAGATGCGCGAAGCCCAGCAACGCCAAGCCCTGCGCGGCTACGAAAGCACCGTCCTCGCCGCCCTCCTCGAAGTCGAGGACTGCTTCGTCGCCGTCAAACAAAGCACCGGCCGCCTCGAAGTCCTCAAACGCTCCGCAGCCGTCGCCGCCGACAACGAGAAAATCGCCCTCCTGCGCTACCGCAGCGGCACCTACGACCTCGGCCACGTCCTCGACACCCAGCGCGTCCGCCTCGCCGCCGAACAGCAAGCCGTCGCCTCCGCCACCGAGCAAACCCTCGCCCAAATCCGCCTCTACCTCGCCCTCGGCGGCCCCGCCTTCGGCGACACCGCCCCCGAACCCAACCCGCAACCCGAACGCCCCGAAACCATCGCCCTCGCCACCCCCGCCGCCAAGTAAGCCACCACCGGCACCAACCACCGATCACCGACCACCGTTCACCATCCAACCACACCAACAAATTTTCCCCCAAATGAGCAACCCGTCCGAAACTAACGCCACCGGCGCCGAAACAACAACCGTCCTGTCCGCAGCCGAGGCCGCGCAAGCCGCCGCCCTCGCCCTCAAGGACGCCCAGACCGCCGCCGACATCGCCGCCGGCGCCTGCAAAAACGCCCTCGCCGACCCGGCGACCCAAGACCTCTTCGCCGACCAGGCCGACGCCGCCGCGCAGGACGCCCAGAACGCCGCCGACCGCGCCGCCGCCCTCGCGAAAATCGCCGCCGCCGCCCTCGCCAACCAAGACGCCTTCGTCGCCGGACAAGTCGCCGAAGCCCGCGCCGCCGCCGAACGCGCCGCCGCCCTCGCCGCCCGCTCCGCCGAAGCCGCCCGCCGCGCCCGCGAGACCGCCGAGGCGCGCGCCGCCCGCGAAGCCCTCGAAAAACGCGCCGCCGAAGCCGCCGCCGCCGCCGCCGCCGCCCGCGCCGAACGCACCGCCAAAGCCGAGCAAGCCCGCATCTCCGCCCTCGCAGCCCGCGAAGCCGCCGCCGCCGCCGCCGCCGAGCGCGAGACCACCGAGACCATCGTCCGCGAAGCCCTCCTGCGCTACGCCGAAGCCAAGAAAACCGCCGAGCAAGCGCAGGCCGCCCAGAGCGAGCGCAACGCCGCCGCCGAACAGGCAGCACTCGCCGCCGCCCGCGAAGCCGCCGCCGCCGAACAAGCAGCCCGCGAGTCCGAGGAAGCCGCCAAACGCCTCGAAGCAGCCGACGCCGCCGCCCGCGAGGCCGCCGCCGCCGCCACCCTCGCCGCCGCCGCCGTCGAGGAAGCCGAGCGCGCCCGCGCCGCCGAACAAGCCGCAGCCGAACTCGCCGCCTCCCACGCCCGCGCCGCCCTCGACGCCAAGTCCGCCGGCGGCGAGCAAGCCCGCCTCGCCGCCGCCGCCGCCGCCGCCGCCCAAGAAGCCGCCGACCGCGCAGCCCTCGCAGCCCTCGCAGCCCGCGCCGAAAAAGCCGCCCGCCTCGCCAAACAGGAACAGGACGCGCGCGGCCCGCACGACAAACCACACGCCGCCGCCGCCGCCGCCGCCCACACCGCCCTCGCCCGCGCCGCCGCCGCCGCCCAAAACGCCGCGCGCTCCCAGAAAGCCGCCGAGACACTCGAACACGCCGCCTTCGCCAACCCCGCCCTCCTCCTCGACCCGGCTCACGCCGCCGCGCGCGACGAGGCACGCCTCCACGCCGACAGCGACAAGGCGGTGCGCGACGCCGCCCTCGGCGAAGCCGCCCGCGCCCATGCCGTCGAACAAACCGCCCAAGCGTCCCTCGACGCCCAGACCGCCGCCGCCCGCGCCGCCAGTCACGCCGCCGACCTCGCCGACCGCGCCCTGCGCGCCGGCAAAGCGTCCCGCGCGAACCGCCACGACCTCGCCCTCGCCGACCACGCCCGCGACCTCGCCCTGCGCGCCCACGCCGCCGAGTCCAAAGTCCACGACGCCCGCGTCGCCGCCGCCGAAGCGCAGGAAGCCGTCGCCCGCGCCGCCGCCGCCACCACTCCGGGCGAAGCCGCCGCCGCCGCCAAGGACGCCCAGAACGCCGCCGACCGCGCCGTCGCCGTCGAGCGCGAACTCGCCCCCGCCGGCACTCCGGTCACGCTTCCCGCCCACCGCCGCCCGCAAACCGCCCGCCCCGCCGGTGCCCCCGCTGGGAAAACGCCCCTTCCCGCCGGCACCGGTGCCGCCGCGCCCCTGACCGCCACCGGCACCGCGCCAAGCACCGCCGCCGCGCCCGCCACGAACGCCGTCGAACCCGAAGTCCTCGACGCCGGCAGCCCGTCCCCCGCCTACACCGCCCCGCGCCGCGCCGCCGCCCCGCTCTCCGCCGCCGCCCAATCGGTCAACATCAGCCCCGCGCCCGTCTCCACGACCCGCTACCACGAACCGGTCCCCGCCACCGGTGGCGCACCCGCCGAATTCGACCCCACCGCCGGTGACGCCCAGACCGACAACGCCGACATCATTCTGCCCGCCGACACGCGGGACGTCTCCTTCGACGCCGCCTCCGCCGAAACCACCGCCGGCGATGATGCCGCATCCACCGGCACCGCCACCGACGACACCCCCGCCACCGAAACCACCGGCGACGGCGCACAGGACGAGGCGTTCTTCGACGCCGCCGACGACTATGCCGCGCACCGCGCGAACTCCGACACCGCCGGCACGGACGGCTCCGCCGGCGACGCTTCCGGCGACGACGAACCGGTCATCGGCGACCTCGAAGCGAGCGAATTCCAAGGCGACGACGCCACCGCCGGTGCCGCCGCCGAAAGCCCCGAAGACACCGCTGATACCACTGCTGGCGGCACCGCCGGCGACGGTTCCGAAAATCCCGACGACGACGCCGGCGACGCGACCTTCGACGCCCCCTACCGCTCCGAATTCCGCCACCACCGCCACGGCCACCACGGCTCCGCCGCCGCCGGTGCCAACGGCGCGGACGAGCGTCCGCTGACGCTCGCCGAACGCATTCGCCGCAAACAGGAGGAAAGCCGCGCCGGACACGTCGGCGGAACCGGCGACCTCGGTGCCGACGCCTCGCCGCTCCCCGAACTGCGCCACTCCCGCTTCGACCACTCCTCCGCGCACTCCACCCACGAAGAACTCCCGCCGCCCGAATACGTCGCCGGCAGCGAAACGTCCGCCGCCGAATCCGCCGAGTCCGCCACCGCCGGTGACGACGCCGCCGCCGGCGAAGCCGAGTCCCCCGAAACGGAGGACTTCGAGAACGAGTTCGACGGCGACACCGAGACCGCCAGCGAGGCCTCCGACGAAACGGGCGAGGACGCCGGCACCGACACCGGCGACGCCTCCGACGAAGCCGCCGGCGACGACGCCGAAACCATCGGCGGAAAGTCCTCCGCCGCCTATTCCGCTTCCCAAAGCCGGAGTGCCTCCGGTCAGAGCGTGAGCACCAGCACCGGTGCCACCGGCGACGATTTCGTCTCCGACGACGCCTCGACCACCACCACCGACACCAAGGTCGTCACCGACCCCGTCACCGGCATCACCACGCGCACCACGACCACAATCACCAAGGAAAAGCGCGTCACCATTCGCAAGGAGGAGTCCTCCACCGAAACCACCGCGCTCGCCGACGAACCGGTCACCACCGGTGACGAGGACGAGGACGACCTCGAAAAAATCCTCGAAGAAGACAAACGGAAGTCCGGCAAATTCTGGTGGTGGCTCCTGCCGTTGCTGTTGCTCCTGCTGCTCCTGCTCCTCACGTGGTGGTGGAAGAAAACGCACCCCGCCGCCAAACTGCCCTACCTCATCGAAAACGTCCAGCGCGGCGACATCGCCCAAATCATCCGCACCACCGGAACCCTCAAACCGCGCACCGAAGTCACCGTCGGCGCCGAGGTCTCCGGTCAAATCGTCGAAATCTACGTGGACACCAACGCCGTCGTCAAAAAGGGCGACAAACTCGCCAAGATTGACACCAAGAAATTCTCCGACCAAGTGAACGCCACCACCGCCGCCCTCGCCAGTGCGCAGGAACTCGTCGGCAAATACGCCGCCGACCTCGCCGAGAGCAAAAGTTACTACGAGCGGCGGAAGAAACTCTTCGAGGCAAGCGGCGGCCGCACGCCCTCGCAGATGGAACTCGACACCGACAAGGCGTCCTATGACCGCGCGCTCGCCAACTACAACGCCGCCATCAAGTCGGTGGACGAGCAGAAAGCCAAACTCGCCATTGACCAGACCAACCTCGACAAGTGCCTCCTCACCGCGCCGATGGACGGTCTCGTGCTGAAGAAAAACTACGAGGTCGGCGCCACCGTCGCCTCCTCCTTCAACGCGCCCGAAATCTTCGTCATCGCCGAACCGCTCAACAAAATGAAGTTGGTCGTGAACGTCCCCGAAGCCGACATCGTGAACGTCGCCACCGGTCAGCACGCCACCTTCCGCGTGGACGCCTACCCCAACGAGACCTTCGACGCCGTCGTCTCCAAAATCGAAAGTTCCTCCACCACGACCAACAACGTCGTCACCTACCAGACCGAACTCACCGTGGATAACTCGGCGCAGAAATTCCGCTCCGACATGACCGCGCAGATTGACATTGATGTCGGCATTTCGCGCAACGCGCTCTGGGTCAAACCCGCCGCGCTGCGCTTCAACCCCGAACGCGCCCTGCCCAACGCCGCGCCCAAGGCCAGCGGCTCGCTCGTCGAAAAACTCACCCCGCGCCCGCCGCGCCGCCCGTCCGCCAGCGCCGGTGCCGGTGCCGCCCCCGCCTCCCTGCGCGACTCCGGCGCGCACATCTGGGTCTGGCAGAACAAGGACAAGCACCAAGTCCCCGTCAAAGTCGGCCGCCGCAACAGCGACCAAGTCGAAATCTCCCCAATCGCCGACCCCACCAAGCCGGACACCATCAAAATTGACGAGCACACCCGCGTCCTCACCGGCTGGAACCCCGCGCAGTAATTGAGCGCGCCCGGCACCGCGCCACGCCGCCCACGCCATGCCGATACACTCATGGCGTCCACCGCTGGCGTGGTCGTCGTGCTTACTGCCGGTGCTATTGCCGGTATCGCCACCGGCAATGCGGGTTCCGCGCTGTGCGCCCGAATCCTGTCTCAATCACGCCGGAACCAGAGGCACAGCACTCGCATTGGCGGCGCGGCGTAGAGCGTTGTCCTGCGTGGCGAGAACAGCGTTCTCACGCAACGCGAGTTCGAGATAAGCGGCATCGTAAGCGGTAAGACCGTGTTGACGGGCGAGCAAGCAAGCGGCGGCAACAGCGTCTTCCGGCGGCACGACATCTCCGGCAACGCCCAATCTGCGGAGAGCAGTCAGCAGTTTGTCGGCTTCCGTCGGAAAAATGCGTTTCCGCCGCTCGGCAACCACAATGCCATTTGCCACCTCCGCGAACCAATGCAAGGGGGCAAGCACTCTGTTGGCACGGTTGAATTCGGCTCGGATTGTTCGCGCCGCCGGTGCCTCACGTTCGTCGGGTAACAAGAGGGCGAGTGCCGCACTGCCGTCGAGAACGAGCGTCACCGGCGCCCCTCCTCAATGAGTTCTTTCGGCGTGGCAGTGTCCGTTTTGGGGCGCGCGGGAATAGAGTCAACCAAAGCGAAGGCCTCGGCGCGTTGACGAGCAAGTGTGCTCTCGCGCAAAGGCGTCACGCGGGCAAGTGGACGGTCATCGCGGGTAAGCAAAAACGCCACACCGCGCTCAATCGCGTCAAGTATGTGCTCGAACCCTGACTTGGAATTCGTGAAAGAAATTGTTCGCACGACACTCATCCTGAAGCAAACGCTGTCGCTGTGCCACAGGACGTCAACCGTCAATCCGCATCCTTGGCGTCCTCTACCTTGACTTCGCGCGCCGGTGGTGCACGTTTCCGCGCCGTCATGGCGCACTACCTCGACCCGAAGGGCGACATCCCGTTCCGCAAGGTCTTCGGAAAACACAAGGACCTGTGCATTTCGCTGCTCAACGCGCTGTTGCCCGTCGAGGCGGGGCGGCACGTCGCCGACATCGAGTTCCGCGCCAACGACGTTTTTTCGGTCTTCGACGGCGGCAAAAACACCATTGCCGACATCTATTGCGTGGACGACCAAGGGCGGAAATTCCTCGTCGAAATGCAGATGTTCTGGACGGACGAGTTCAAGCGGCGCGTCCTGTTCAACGCCTCCAAGGCCTACATCAGCGAACTCGCCGAGGGCGACAAGTTCGACCGCCTCAAGCCCGTCTATTCGCTCAACCTGCTCGCCGAGTCCTTCGAGAAAACGCCCGAAATGGCGGACGAGTATTACCACTACTACCGCCACGTGAACATCCGCCACCCCGACCGCCAAATCGAGGGGCTGGAACTCGTCTTCGTCGAACTGCCCAAGTTCAAGCCCGCGAACCGCGCCGAGACCAAACTGCGCGACCTGTGGCTGCGCTACCTCACCGCCATCAAGGAAGGCGCGGAGGAAGTCCCGCCCGACCTGCTCGCCGACCCGCGCACATCGCTCGCTGTCAAACTTTTGGAGCAGTCCGCCTACTCGCGCGAGGAATTGCTCGCCAAGGACCGCTTCTGGGACTGGGTCAGTTGCCAGCGCACCCTCATCACCGGCAGTTTCAGGGAAGGGATGAGCACCGGCATGGCGCAGGGACTTGCGCAGGGGCGTCTTGAGGGCGAGCGCAGGCAACAGTTCGAAATCGCGCGGCAGATGAAGCGTGAAAATTTCCCCGCCGACGCGATTGCCCGCATCACCAAACTCTCTGCCGAAGAAATCGCGCGGTTGTGAGCACCGCGAACAAAGTGCTTGCGGCATTCCGTGTCCGGTCTTCCCTGCCGCCGTGTCACGGGCACACCGCCGGTGACGTTTCAACAAACTCACACCCACCTCCCCAAATGAAAGACCATCGAAACACCCTGAAGAACATCCTGTGCTGCGGTGCCCTTGCGCTCGCCGCACTGCTCACAAGCGGTTGCGCAACCGGCCGCCGCATCGTGGACGTCCCGTTGCCGGACGTGCCCGTCCCCGCGAACGTTGCCCAGCGTGGAACCGCCGTCATCATGACGCGCGACGTCCGCGTTTTTGAAAAAGACCCGCGCCAGCCCTCGATTCCGTCCGCTGCCGGCAACCTCAACATGCTCTCCGACACGACGAAGAACAACCTCATCGGTCGCCAGCGCAACACCTACGGCGCCGCGCTCGGCGAAGTCGCGTTGCAACCCGGCGGCAGCGTCCAAGACCGGACGAGCGCACTCATCGCCAAGGAACTGACCGCCCGCGGCTACACCGTCGTCGCCGACCCCGCCCAAGCGGGGACGAAGTTGGACGTCTCCGTCGAGGAGTTCTGGGGCTGGATTACGCCCGGCATGTGGACGCTGTCCATCGAGGCGCGCATCAGATGCCAAATCAAACTCTCGCGCGCCGGCAAGGAAGCCGTCATCACCGCCAGTGGTTACGCCATCCACCACCCGCAAACCGGGTCGCAGGCAAACTGGGAGAAGGGCTATCGCCTCGCCTACGAGAATTTCCTGCAAGACCTGCGGAGCAAACTCAACAGCGCGGGCTTCTGATAAACCCGACTCGCGCCGGCGGCGATTTGCTTCGCCACCGGCAACATCCGAGGCACCACCGGCGGCAATCCGCACCGGTGGTGCCGGCGTTTAGATGGCGTAGTTGGTGGCGGTTTCGACGGCGGTTTCGGCGGGGCGGGTGCGGGTGCGCAGCAGGACGCGGTCGCCTTCGCGCAGGCGGAGCAGGTCGAGCGTGGCGCGGGAGATT
>JAISSQ010000005.1 GCA_031273045.1 Puniceicoccales bacterium | reverse complement strand
GCGAGCGCCTCGGAGGAAAGCGCGCTGGAGATGTTTTCGTTGACCTTGGTGGCGTGCGTGAGCGCGCGGTCGGCTTTTTTCTTGGCACCCTTGGCGATGCCGGACGCCTGCTTGAACTGTTCGCGCTCGATTCGGCGGCGCTCCTGCTCCTCGGCTTTTTTGCGGGCGCGCTCCTCCTTTTGGAGGCGGAGTTTTTCCTCGCGCTCGGCCTTGAGGCGCGCGGCGAGGGCTTTGGCGGCGGCTTTCTTGCGGGCGGCCTCCTCCTTCTTGCGGCGCTTCGCCTCCTCGCGGCGGCGTTTCTCCTCGGCGGCTTTTTTCTCGGCGGCGGCGCGCTTGGCGGCGAGTTCGCGCTCGCGCTTCGCCTTCGCTTCGGCGGCTTTTTTCTCGGCGGCAGCACGCTTGGCGGCGAGTTCGCGCTCGCGCTTTTCCTTGGCGAGTTTGCGGGCGCGCTCCGCCGCCTCGCGCTTCTTGCGGACCTCCTCGGCCTTTTTCTTGGCGGCGATTTCGCGCTTCTTGCGCTCCTCGGCGGCCTTCTTTTCGGCGGCGGCCTTTTTGGCGGCGAGTTCGCGTTCGCGCTTCGCCTTCGCCTTGGCGGCTTTCTTGGCGGCAATGGCGCGCTCGCGCTCTTTCTTCGCCTTCGCGGCGGCAATGGCTTTTTCGCGCTCGCGCCGCGCTTTCTCGGCGGCGGCGGCTTTGACGGCGCGCTCACGCTCCCGCGCCTTTTGGGCGGCGGCGGCTTCGCGCTCTTTCTTCGCTTTCGCGGCGGCGGCTTCGCGTTCCTTCTTCGCCTTCGCCTCGGCGGCTTTCTTGGCGGCGGCGGCTTTTTCGGCGGCCTTCTTCTCGGCGGCGGCTTTTTTGGCGGCGAGTTCGCGCTCGCGCTTCGCCTTCGCTTCGGCGGCCTTCTTGGCGGCGACGGCGCGCTCGCGCTCCTTCTTCGCTTTTTCGGCGGCGGCGGCTTTGGCGGCCGCGCGTTTTTTGGCAGCGACGGCTTCGCGCTCCTTCTTCGCCTTCGCGGCGGCAATGGCTTTCTCGCGCTCGCGCTTCGCCTTCGCCTCGGCGGCTTTCTTGGCAGCGACGGCGCGCTCGCGCTCCTTCTTCGCTTTCTCGGCGGCGGCTTTTTGTTTCGCGATAATCGCGGCTTTCTTGCGCTCAAACTCGGCTTTGCGGGCGGCGGCAACGGACTTGGCGTCGGACTTGGCAGGAGTGGACTTGGAAGCGGGCTTGGCGGTGGACTTGGAAGTAACAACGACCTTGGTGGCACCGGCGGGTGCTTTCTTCGTTCCGCCGGTCGTCTTCTTCGCGGGGACGGTTGCCTTCTTTTTGGGGGCGTCCGACGGTGCCGGCGCGCCTTTTCCCTTCGGGGCGGGCGCGGGCTTCGGGAGCGGTTTCGACGGCGTTTTGGCGGCGGGCTTCGCGGGCACCGGCGGCTTCGCGGCAGATTTCACCGGCGGCGCCTTCGCCGGCGATGTCTTCGGAGAAGTGGCTTTCGCCGGCGGTGTTTTCACCGGCGGTGCTTTCGCGGCGGATTTGGCGGGGGCGGAAGTGGGCTTCTTCGCGGCAGGAGCGGGGACGGAAGCGGGCTTTTTGGCGGCGGCAGCGGGCTTCGGCACGGGAGCAGTGGCGGTTTTTTTGGCGGGCGCAGGGGCGACCTTCCGCGCGGGGGCGGAGGCGGGACGGGGAGCCGCTTTTCCCGATGCGGGTCGGAGACCGGCGGTCCCGGTTTTCGCCACCGGTTTCGCGGGGGATTTCGCGGCGGGCTTCGCCGGAGCGGACTTCGGCGCAGCGGATTTCGCGGTGGCGGTCTTCGGCGCGACGGGCTTCACGGCGGTCTTCGGCGTGGTGGTCTTCGCGACGGGCTTCGCGGCAGGTTTCGCCGAGGCGGTTGGCTTCTTGGTGCTCTTGCTGCTCATGGTGTTTGTCTTTGTGTTGGGCGTTGGGCGGATGTTTCTGGTTTTGCGAAAGGATTACGCGGCACCGGTGGCACCGGCGGCGGTGGTTGAGTTGGCGGCGGTGCCGGTGCTGCCGGCGGCGGTGCGGGCGGCGAGGGCGGCGGCGCAGCGCGGGCAGACGTGTTCGGTGAACGGTGCGGGCGCGGGGACGAGTTCGGGGAGGTGCCGCCAGCAGCGCGGGCAGCGTTCGCCGGTGGTTTTGAAAACTTCGATTTTCAAGGTGCTGCCGGCGGTGGCACCGGTGTCGGCAGCGTTGCCGGCGGCGGCGGTGGCAGCACCGCCGGTGGTTTCGAGGTGCACGGCGGAAACGAGGAAAACCTCGGCGAGCAATGCGGGGTCGGCGGCGTGGAGTTTTTGCAGGAGGTCAAAATCGGGGTCGCCGGCAGTGCCGGTGATGCGGACTTCCGCCTCCAACGCCTGCCCGACGGCCTTGCTCTGCCGCAGGGCTTCGAGTTGGACGTTGATGGTTTCGGAAAAGCGCAGCAGGGCGTCGAAGTCGGCGGCGGCGTCATCGTCGGTGCCGGTTCGCGGCCACGCTTCGAGGTGAACGCTGCGCTCGTCGGAATACTCGGTGCCGGTGGCGAAGTGGCTCCACGCTTCGTCGGCGGTGAAGGGCAGGAATGGCGCGAGGAGGCGGGTGAAGGTTTGGAAGATTTGGTGGATTGCGGTTTGCGCGGAGCGGCGGCGCGGGTCGTTCGGGGCGAGGGTGTAGAGGCGGTCTTTGAGGAGGTTGTGATAGGTGGCGGAAAGGGTCGCCGACGAGAACGTGGTGAGCGCGGAGTAGGCCTTGTGGAACTCGAAACTCTCGCAGGCGGCGGTGACTTCGCGGACGAGGTCGGCGGTCTTCGCGAGCGCCCAGCGGTCGAGCAGGGTGAGCGCGGCGCTGGGGAGGGCGTCGCCGCCGGCGGCGGCGGGCGCGGGGTTGAAGTCGTGGATGTTGGAGAGTTGGTAGCGCAGGGTGTTGCGGATGTTGCGGTATTGGTTGGCGACGATGTTGAGGATGCTCGCCTTGTCTTTGAGGTCGCGGTCGAGGTCGGAGACGGTGATGTCCTGCGTGAAATCCTGCGAGGCGACCCAGAAGCGGATGATGTCGGCACCGTAGGCGGCGACGTAGTTGTCGGACGTGGGCGGCTTCACGTATTCGCCGGACTTGGAGATTTTCTTGCCGTCTTTGCCGACGATGAAGCCGTGCGTGATGACGCGCTTGTAGGGCGCGGCGCCGCGCACAATGACGCCCGTCCACAACGACGATTGGAACCAGCCGCGGTGCTGGTCGCTGCCTTCAAGGTAGAGGTCCGCCGGCCAGCGGAGGGAGGTGCCGATGCCGCCGGCAGCGGCGTTTTCAAAATTGGCAACACCGGTGCCGGCAGGCAATGTGGCGGCAGTCCCGGCAGCGTTTTCGGACGTTTTACGGACTGGATAGGGGTTCGCCCTTGTATGGTTCCTGCCGGGTATTTTTTTCCAGACGGACTTGAAACTCACCGCACCGAGTTCTGCGAGTTCGACTTCCGCAACAACAAACGTCCCGTCTGAAAACGCTCTTCCGAATTCCGCCGACGGCTTGCCGTTTCGCGACGAACTGATGCGGGATGTTTCGGGGTCGCGCAGGATTTCGAGGGCTTTCACGTAATCGTCGTGCGTGATTCCGATTTGGTCGGAAAAGTGCTCGTTCGCGCCGCCGTGGTGTTTTTCGGTTTTCCGAATGTCGTCCGGCGTGAGGTATTGGTATTCGACGGTAAAGCCGAAGGTTTGGGAGAGTTTTCCGCTTGGGTCGGCTTCGTGACCGGCGGCGATGAGAGTGCGCGTCTGCCACGTTTTGTCGTTCAGGGCGCGTTCGATGAGGGCGCGGAAACGGGCTTGGCGGGCGGCGGTTGCCGCGGCTTCGCCGCCGGCGAGGACGGCGAGGTGGGAGGAGCCGGAGTCGAGCCAGACGTCGAGGGTGTCGGTGCCTTTGCGGAGTTCGGAGGCGGGCGGCCAGCCGGCGGGGAGCGGGACGCCGTCGAGGAGTTCGGCGGCGGTGAGCGACCACCAGAGGTCGGTGCCGGTGGTAGAAATTTTTGCGGCGATGGCGTCAATGACGCCGGCGTCGAGGTAGGCGTTGCCGGCGGTGTCGTAGAAGGCGGGGATGGGGACGCCCCACGAGCGTTGGCGGCTGACGCACCAGTCGGGGCGGGTTTCGACGGCGCCGCGGATGCGGTTCTCGGCGTAGGCGGGTGTCCACGCGACGGAGCCGATGGCGTCGAGGGCGGCGGCGCGTTTTCCGGCTTTGTCGAGTTTGACGAACCATTGGTCAACGGCGCGGAAAATCACCGGTGTCTTCGAGCGCCAGCAGTGCGGGTAGGAGTGGGTGATGGTCGCCTTTTTGAGGAGTGCGCCGCGTTCGGCGAGGAGTTTGAGGACGGCGATGTTGGCGGGGCACTTGCCGCCTTCGTCGAGAACGCTCAAGCCGACGAGCGACGCCGGCACCTGCCCGTCGTTGACGTAGCGGCCGTCGTCGCCGACGGGGCAGTAGATTTCCAGCCCGTTGCGCAGGCCGACTTGGTAGTCCTCGGCGCCGTGTCCGGGCGCGATGTGGACGCAGCCGGTGCCGGCGTCGGTGGTGACGTAGTCGGCGACGACGATGGGCGAGGTGCGGTCGCAGAACGGGTGGCGCGTGGCGATGCCTTCGAGGTCGCGTCCTTTGCGGCGGAACGCGCCGATGGTCGCGCCTTCGAGACCGCAGTCGGCGATGAACGCGGCGGCGCGGGCTTCGGCGACGATGTAGGTTTTGCCGGCGTGCTCGACGCCGACGTATTCGAGTTCGGGGTGGACTGCGATGGCGAGGTTCGCGGGGAGCGTCCACGGCGTGGTTGTCCAGATGACGAAGGCCGTGTTTTCGGCCGTTTCAAACGGCACCCAGACGCTGGTGCTCTTGTGCTCCTTGTATTCGATTTCGGCTTCGGCGAGGGCGGTGGCGCAGGGGATTGACCAATAGACGGGTTTCTTGCTGCGTTCGACGAGTCCCTGCGCGACGAAGGTGGCGAACACGCGCAGAATCACGGCTTCGTAGCGCGGGTCTTTCGTGCGGTATTCGGACGCCCAGTCGGCGAGCACGCCGAGCCGCCGGAACTGTCCGCGCTGCTTTTCGATGAACCGTTCGGAGAACTCGGCGCAGGCACGGCGGATTTCGAGCGCGTCGAGCGACGCCCCCCGCGCCTGCAACTCCTTCATCACCTTGTGCTCGATGGGCAGCCCGTGGCAGTCCCAGCCCGGCACGTAAGGCGCGAGGAAGCCGCGCATTGACTTGTATTTGAGGATGATGTCTTTGAGCAGTTTGTTGAGCGCGGTGCCGATGTGGACGTCGCCGTTGGTGAACGGCGGTCCGTCGTGCAGCACAAACAACGGCGGCTCCGCGCCCTCGCCGCGCTCCTGCACCGCCCGTTCGCGCTGCCGGCGGCGGATTTTCTCGTAAAGACCGATGCGCTCCCAATGCGCGACGCGCCCCGGCTCGCGCTCCGCCAGCCCCGCGCGCATCGGAAAATCCGTGACGGGCAGGTTGAGGGTGTCTTTGAGGTCAACGGCGGAAGTGCCGGCGG
>JAISSQ010000226.1 GCA_031273045.1 Puniceicoccales bacterium | reverse complement strand
CCGCGCGCCCGAACTTGTCCGTGACGACGACCCGATAGACCCCGTTGTGCGCGGGCGTCGCGGCGGTGAACACGAGCGACGCCGTCGCACTGCCGGTGACGCCGCCGGCGGTGTCGTCCACAACGTCGGCGAAGAAATCGTCCGCGCCGTTTTCGCCGGCGACGAGTTTCTGCCACTGCCACACCAGCCCGTCACCGGTGGCGGCGGCGTTGAGCGTGACGGCGGCACCGATGGTGACGGCGGTTTCGGCGACCGGCTGCGTGGTGATTTCGAGCGCGAAGGGCAGCAGGACGAGGTCGCCCGTTTGGAGGCCGGCGGCGAGCAGCGCGGTGTCGGCGGCGGTGACTTCGACGAACGCGGCGCCGGCGGGGGCGTTGGCGGCGGGGGCGGTGCCGGTGAGGATGCCGCGCGTGGCGGATGGGGCGTTGCGGACGACGAGCAGGCCGTAGCCGGAGGCGTTCGCGGCGTAGCCGGCGGGCAGGTCGAAGACGGCACCGGTGGCGGGCAACGAGACGGTCGCGCCGTCGCTGAACGCGAGGATTGTCTTGGCGCCGGCGAGCGGACCGGCGGTGCCGGCGGCGCCGAGGTTGACGCGGATTTTCGCGCCGGCGGCGAGGGTCAGGGTCTTGCCGGAGAGCGTGCCGACGGTCGTGGTTTCGTCGGTGGCGCGGAGCGCGCCGGCGTCGCCTTCGGAGCCGATGAGCAGGGTGGCGCCGGCGGCGAGGGTTGTCGCCGGCAGGGCGACGCCGGCGTTGTCGGGGAGGGCGTCGAGCGCGAGCGCGGCGCCGCTGTTGACGGTGAGGGAGGAGGTTTTCTCGATGGACGCCTTGGAGCCGTTGGCGGCGTTGTGCGAGAGGCGGAGCGTGCCGCCGGCAACGACGGTGGCGCCGGTGTGGACGGCGGCGTTGCGCAGGAGCAGTTCGCCGTCGCCGGCTTTGGTGAGATTGGAGGCGATGATGGTGGAGTTGCGGTTGCGGCCGTTGCGGATTGCGGCGGCGACGTCGAGCGTCGAGCCGGCTTCGATTGTCCACGTGTTGGCGGAGCGGCCGTCGCCGTTGGCGAGCGAGACGGAGTAGGTTTTGTCGGTGACGGTGATTCGCGAGACAGTGTTGCCGGTGGCGGAGAGGCCGCCGTTGAAGCAGAAGCAGCCGTAGCCGAGGTTGCCGAAGTCCACGGCGGCGGGGTCCATGTAGTTCGAGTTGTTCGAGTTGTCGGCTTGGACGACGTTGCAGGCGAGCGTGCCGCCGGCGAACTCGACCGCGCCGAGCGCGGGCACGCCGGTGACGGTCGCGCTCAACTCGCCGCCGGTTTCGAGGCGCAGCGTCTGCTTGAAGAGCGAGTCGTGCCAGCCGAAGACGTCGGCGATAGCGATGACGAGTTTGGCGTTGGAGACCGTGCAGGTGTTGGCGGCGTTGCTGGCGCCGATGGGCAGGTTCGCGGGGTCTTTCTGCGCCGCGGCCTTCACGGTGAGCCGCACTTCGCCGCCGGTGACGGACATGCCGCCGGTGAACGTGTTCGCGCTGTTGGCGATGTTCTGGACGGTGCCGGCGGGCAGCGCGAATTCGATTTTGCCGCCGGTGCCGCTGATGACGGTCGAGTGCGTGCCGCCGGCGAGTTGACCGGTGACGCGCAGCACGCCGCCGGCGAGCGCGAGGTTGACGGTGTTCGAGCCGGGCGTGGTCTTCGCGAGATTCACGGTGCCCGCGCCGGCCTTGGTGAACGTGAAGGTGCAGCCGGAAACCGTCCAGCCCTGCAGGATTTCCTTGACCGTCGGCGTCGTGGCGCCGGCGGGGATGTCGAACGTGAGCGCGGTGGTCGTGGTGGTGTAGCCGTTTTGGATGTTGTTGCCGAAGCCGATGAGGATGAACTCGGCGGCGCCGGTGTGCTCATAGTGCAGCGTGGTGGCGTCGCCGGCGTTCTGGCTGAACATGCCGGAGTTGAAGGCGTTGGACTGCTCGCCCATCGCGCCGAAACCGGCGTGGAACCAGACATCGCTCATCGCGACGTTCCAGACCGTGCGGAACAACGGCGCCTTGTAGAAATGGAGCGCGCCCGGACCGGCGTCGGTCTTGTTGTGGTGCAGGACGATGGAGTTCGGGTTGCCGGTGCCGTTGACGGCGAAGTCGCGCAAGTGCAGCGCGCCGTTCTGAACCGTGTAGGTGCGAATCGAGTAGGCGGACGCAGTGCCGGTGAGCGTGACGTCGCCGGAGACGACGCGGATGCCGTATTGCTGCCCGTCGCCGGCGTTGTTGACGGAGGCACCGGTGAGGTCAACCGAGACGGAGTTGCCGGCGCCGAGGTCGAAGGTGTTGTCGGCGACACCGGTGCCGGCGTTCCAGTTTCCGGCGGTCGCCCACTTGCCGTCACCGGCGGCGCCCGACCACGTCTGCGCGGCGCGCAAAGACGGAGCGAACGGCGCGGCACTGCCGGCAGCGAAGAGCGCGAGCGCGGCGGCGGCAGCGGCGATTCCGGTGATGCCGGTGACGCGGCGCGTCAACCTATTGGCGCGCAGCGAGTTGGGGGGAGGGAGGGGGGACATGGGTGGACATGGTGTGGTTGTGTGAGTGGGAGAGTTGTGGAGGCAAGGGAGCGGAGAAAGTGGGGGAAGGAAGTGGTCAGTGGCCAGTGGTCAGTGGTCAGTGCCGGTGACCAGTGCCGGTGGTTGGAAGACAGTGGGCAGTGCCGGTGGCGGTAGTTAGGGACAGTGGGCAAGGTCGGGGGCGAGTGACCGGTGGCGGGGGTTCTGCGGTGGCGCAAAAAAGCCGGCGGAAAGAGTGCGTCAAGGGGGATT
>JAISSQ010000073.1 GCA_031273045.1 Puniceicoccales bacterium | reverse complement strand
TGAGCGCGCCGCCGTAGAGGAGCAGTTTTTCGGTGAGCGTGGTCTTGCCGGCGTCGGGGTGCGAGATGATGGCGAATGCGCGGCGCCGCGCGATTTCTTCGGCTGGTGTCATTGAGATTGGTTCGGATTTTCGGCGGATTTTCGGCGATTTGCGGATGTTTCCTTTCGCGGTCTTGCCCGCATGAAACACCGGTGGCGGCGCAGGGGCAAAAAAATTCGCTGTTGCGCGCCACCGGTGCCGCCGGTTCCTTCCAAAATCCGTATGAAAGGTCTCCTTTTTTCCGGTCAGGGCGCACAGAAAGTCGGCATGGGCAAGTCGCTCTACGACAATTCGCCGCTCGCCAAATCGCTCTACGACACCGCCGAAGACGTGCTCGGTTTCCCGTTCAAAAAAATCTGCTTTGAGGGGCCGGAGGCGACCCTCACCGAAACACGCTACTGCCAGCCCGCGCTCTTCGTCCAAGGGTTCGCAATCGCGAGCATCCTGCGCGAACGCGGTCTGCTCGGCGACCTGCGCACCGCACTCGGTCTGTCGCTGGGCGAACTCACCGCTTACTGCTTCGCCGGCGTCTGGGATTTCGCGACGGGACTGCGCATCGTCGCCGAACGCGGCCGGCTCATGCAAGAGGCGTGCGACGCCGCGAAGGGCGGCATGGCGGCGGTCGTCGGCGGCACGCTCGACGAGGTGGAAAAACTCTGCGCCGCGTTCGACATTGATGTCGCGAACCGCAACTGCCCGGGGCAAATCGTCATCTCCGGCGACGACACCCGCGTCCGCGAGGCCGCCGCCCGCGCAAAAGAATTCGGCGGTTTCAAACTTGTGAAGCCGCTCGTCGTCGCCGGTGCCTACCACAGCCGCCTGATGGAACCGGCGCGCGCCGCGTTTGAGCAGTTCCTCGCGCCGATTGAGTTCAAAACGCCGCAACTGACCGTGTTCACAAACACCACCGGCGGCGAAATCTCCGCGCCGGCAGACCTGAAAGCCGCACTCGTCAAACAAGTCGTCTCCTCCGTTTTGTGGGAAGACGACTGCCGCGCCGCCGCCGCACTCGGCGTCAACGAATTCTACGAATGCGGCCCCGGCGCCGTCCTCGCCGGCATGTTCAAGCGCACCGATGCGACCGTGAAAGTCACCGCCATCAGCGAATTTTCGGAAATCCCACCGGCAGCGTAAGCACTGCCGGTGGAAACACGGCAAAAGCACTTAACATGAACATTCTCGTTTCATCCGCCGGACGCCGCAACGAACTGCTTTCCTGCTTTCGAAAAGCGGGCAAGCGGCTCGGAGTGGAAGTCACTGTGTTTGCAACGGATATGAATCCAAAAATGTCGCCGGCATGCCACGCCGCCGATGCCGCTTTCGCCGTTCCGCATTGCACCGCGCCCGAATTTGACACCGCGATGAAAACGCTTTGCGTTGAGAAAAAAATCGCGCTCCTCATTCCGACAATTGACACCGAACTCGCCTATTTTTCGGCAAATAAAAACTGGTATGAAACGCACGGCGTCCGATTGAACATTTCCGGTCCCGAAACCATCCAACTCGCGCGGGACAAATTCGCTTTTCACAACTTTCTCTCGGCAAACCATTTTCCGACGCCCCGCACCGGCAGTGCCGCCGAATGCGCCGCCGGTGGTGCCAAAGAAACCGCATCCGCCCCGCCCCTGCCCGTCATTTTCAAACCAAAGGACGGAAGCCGCTCGCTCGGCATTTTCCGCGCGAACACCGCCGCCGAGGTTGACGCCATTTTGCAAAATCCGCCGCCCGATTTCGCGCAAAAACACATCTGGCAGGAATTGTGGCGCGGCCGCGAATTCACAATCAACTTTTTTGTCGGGCGCGACGGGCACTGCCGGTGCGCCGTTCCGCACGAGCGGATTGAAGTGCGCGACGGCGAGGTGTCCAAGGCCGCGACGCGCCGCCTTCCCGCGCTCGAAAAAACCGTCCGCGAAATGGCGCAAACACTCCCGAACGCATTCGGCGCGCTATGCGCGCAGGCAATTGTTCGCGACGACGGTTCGTTCGCGCTTTTTGAATTGAACGCGCGCTTCGGCGGCGGCTATCCGCTCGCCGACAACGCCGGCGCGCCCTTCGCGCAATGGCTCATCGAGGACGCGCTCGGACTTCCCTCAACAATCAATGACAACTGGGCGGAAAACCGCTGCATGCTTCGTTTCGACGACGCCGTGTTTTGCGAAATCCCGCCCCGCCCCGAACGATGAAGCCGCCACCGGTGAGCGCGCCGGAAAGCGTTGTTGTCTTCGACCTCGACGACACGCTTTTCCCAGAGCGCGATTATGTTGAGAGCGGTTTCCGCGCCGCCGGCGAGCGCGTCGAACAACTCTTTGGACGCGAAGGATTTACGTCCGCCGCTCTCGCGCGTTTTAACAATGGCGAGCGCGGGAAAATCTTCGACGCCGCGCTGGGCGATTTGCGAATTCCGGCGTCACCGGCGGCGGTGCGCGAACTCGTCCGCGTTTATCGCGAACACGCGCCGGTGCTCACCCTCGGCGACGCCGAGAAAACGCTGCTGCGCGAATTGCGCGCGTCGCAAAGAAGATTGGGAATCATCACCGACGGTTATTTGGAGGTGCAGAAGCGGAAAGTCGCCGCGCTCGGCATCGCGCCGCTCGTGGATGTTGTGATTTACAGCGACACGTGGGGACGCGAGGCGTGGAAGCCCTCGGCGCGCCCGTTTCGCGAGTTGGAGAACGCATTGCGCGCGCCGCCGGCGCAGTGCCTGTATGTCGCGGACAACCCGCAAAAGGATTTTATCGGGGCGCGCACCGCCGGTTGGCGCTCCGTCCGGTTGCGTCTTCCAAACCGCGAGCACAGCGGCGACGTCGCCGCCGGTGACGCCCGTCCCGACGCCGAATTCACGTCCATCGCCGACTTGTCAAAACACCTTCTCGGTTGACGCGCGCGCCGGCAGCGGGCATTTGTCCCAAAGCAAAATCACGCACATCAAAGAACTGACATGGGAACACAAAAGAGTAGCAATCTCACCTGCTTCCTCGCCGCCGTATCCACGCTTGGGTCAATCGGCAGGAAACTCCCCGCGCCGGGGACATGGGGCACCGGTGCCGCGTTGCTGCTCTATGCGGCATGGCTTCACAAAATCAACGTTCACAACGGATTCTCGTTTGCCCTCGTTGTCATCGCGCTGAACATTCTTTCCGTTTTTATTTGCGCTGCCGGTGAACGCCACTTCGGACGCAAAGACCCGGGCGAAGTCATCTTCGACGAATTCTCCGCCTTCCCGCTCGCGTTTCTCGGCGTCGAGCAATTTGTCATCCCCGGAACAAACCCTCGCTACGTCTTCGTCTGGACACTCCTCGCCTTCGTGTTGTTCCGCTTCTTCGACATCGTCAAACCGTTTGGTATCAAGAAGTTGCAGCGCATTCGCGGCGGCGTCGGCATCGTGATTGACGATGTCGCCGCCGCCCTGCTCACCTGCGCTTGTCTGCACATTCTCCACGCGCTCACAACGCTTCTTCCCAAGTAGAATAAAAGGATGTCCGAGGAGAAACGCAGAATCATTGAGGAAGCGCGCGCCGCCCGCATCGCCGCGCTCGGCGAGTGGTTGAACGCTCGCCTTGCGCCACCGGCGGCACCGTTTCGCGTCCTCGAAATCGGATGCGGGCACGGGCATTTCCTTTCCGCTTATGCGGCGGCGCACCCCGAACATTTCTGCCTCGGTGTTGACCTGCTCTCGAAGCGAATTCGCCGCGCGATTCGCAAGCGCGACAATGCCCATCTTGCAAACCTCGAATTTCTGAAAGCGGACGCCGGCGAACTGCTCGAAGCGTGGACGCCGGCGTTCCCGCTCAGCGCGATTTTCATCCTCCACCCCGACCCGTGGCCGAAAACGCGCCACCACAAAAACCGCCTCATTCAACCGGCGTTCCTCGACATTCTCGCCGGTCTGTCCACCACCGGTGCGACGCGCCTCCATTTTCGCACCGACCATGACGCTTATTTCGACTGGGCACGGGAGCATGTCGCCGCGCACCCCGCATGGGAAATTCTCGATGGCGCGCCTTGGCCGTTCGAGCAGGAAACCGTTTTCTCCCAGCGACTTCCGCACCACCAAGACCTAATCGCCGTGCGGCATTAGACGCCACCGGTGGTGCCGGCACCGGTGCCGCTACCGGCGCGTTCGCCGGCCTCGTAGCGGGCGCACCAGTCCGCCGACCACGCGGCGTAGTCGCCGGCTTCGATGTGGGCGCGAACTTGCGCCATCAGGTCTTGGAAGAACCAGATGTTGTGAATTGAGAGCAGTGTCGAGGCGAGCATCTCGCCACTCATGACGAGGTGCCGCAGGTAGGCGCGGGAAAAGTTCGCGGCGTAATTCGCGGCACCGGCGACGAGCGGGCGCGGGTCGAGCCGGTGGCATTCGTTTTTCAGGTTGATGACGCCGTCGGGCGTGAACGCCGCGCCGTGGCGCGCGAGGCGCGTGGGCATCACGCAGTCGAACATGTCGCAGCCGAGCGCGACCATTCGCAGCAGTTGCGGCGGCGTGCCGACGCCCATCACGTAGCGCGGTTTGAAGACGGGCAGGTGCGGCGCGGCGGCGGCGACTTGCGCGAGCATCTCCGGCTCCGGTTCGCCGACGCTCACGCCGCCGATGGCGTAGCCGGGGAAGTCAAGCGCGGCGAGCGCCTCGGCGCACTCGCGGCGCAGGTCGGCGAAGACCGACCCTTGGACGATGCCGAAAACGTGGTGTCCGGCGTCGAGAAAACCGTCGCCGGCGGCGTGGTTGAGGAACTCGCGCGCCCAGCGCAGCGTGCGGCGCATCGAGGCGGCGCAGACGTCGCGCTCGCACGGCCACGGCGGACACTCGTCGAGCACCATCGCGATGTCGCTGCCGAGCGCGCGTTGAATCTCAAAACACGAGCGCGGGTCGAGGCGCAGCGTCGCGCCGTCAATGTGTGATTGGAACGTGACGCCGTGCTCGTCCATGCGGCGCAGTTTCGCGAGCGAGAAGACCTGAAAGCCGCCGGAGTCGGTGAGGATTGGGCGGTCCCAGCCCATGAACTTGTGCAGACCGCCGAGTTGGCGGACGACCTCCGCGCCCGGGCGCAGGTTGAGGTGGTAGGTGTTGCCGAGAATAATTTGGGCGCCGGTGTCGCGCACCTGCGCCGGCGTGAGTGCCTTGACCGTCGCCTGCGTGCCGACGGGCATGAACACCGGCGTCTCGATGACGCCGTGGCGCGTTTGCA
>JAISSQ010000152.1 GCA_031273045.1 Puniceicoccales bacterium | reverse complement strand
CCGGCAGAGTTTCGCCGCGAATGGCGGCGAACACGCGCTCCAGCGCGCTCGGTCCCGCTGCGAGAACCGCGTCGGAGAAGTCCACCGGCAGCGGCTTTGGCGCGAACCCGCCGGTGCCGGTGCCGTTGCCGGTGGGGTCGCCGTCATCGTCATCTTCGATGGCGCGAACATCAACCCAGAAGAATTTTGTGCCGCGCTCTTCGCCGACGGAGATGGTCGCCGTAAGCATAACAGCAGTAGCGCCTACTCCGCCAAAACTAATTTGACGCGTGACGGCACCGGTGGCAGGATCTATGATTTCTGGCCATGTACTTTCCCACTCAATGGTTGCGCCGGTGGCAGGGTCGGATGCCGGCAAGTAGAGGTCGGCGACAACATATCCTTCGCCTTTGGTGTTACCGGTGCCTTTGATAATGTCCCACGTGAGCCAATAATAAGCCGATGCTACGAGTTGGGCATCAGTCAATATCCCCGCCTCCGCCGGCACTTCGAGTTTGAGCGGGTCGCTGATGTTTCCTTGCGCGTCCTGAACGACGACATAAATGTCCTTCGCGCCTTCGGATATGTAAAGGGAGTCCGATTCAAACGTCCCAACGGATACGCTACCTAACGTTGACCCGCTACTTCCCACTTTTTCCTTTGTCGGAGGTTCCTCGCCGCGTTCTTGGACAAGATAACGCCCCCAACCCTCTTCATCAGAAATGAAGGAGATTTTCATCGTGTTAGTAGTCAACCGTCGCACGCCGTTTTCGACAGTTTGAAGCACTGGCGGGGAGGTGTCGGGATCGGGAACATACGCAGGGACGGGGATTTTGAGCGGCTCGCTCGTGTTGCCATTAGCGTCCTTGAGAATGATATAAACATCTTTCGCGCCCTCCGTTGGATACACAACAGCCGTATTTTCGCCCACGTAGAGATACCAACCCCCATTCACAATGATATCTTCCGTTTTAGGTGCTGGTGCGCCGCTTTCCAAAACCGCCGTATTATACAATCCCGCCACTTCACTTGTGAACGTTATATTCGCCTGATTCTCGCTCCATCGGGTCACCTCGGTAACGATGGGAGCAGGAAGTTGCACATACTCCGGCATGGCAATCAGGAGCGGTTCGCTGACATTTCCGGACGCATCCACCTGAACAATGTAGATGTCTTTTGCGCCTGCGGTGAGAGGGATGGTATAACGGACATCATGGGAGATGTTCTTCTCGTCCCACTCTAACTCATCCAAAATATCTCCGTCTTCGATGACCTTCGTTGCCGTTGGTTGTTCCTGTCCGCGTTCTTGGACAAGGCAATATACCTTCCCGTCCTCCCGAGTAAAAAAAGAGATTTGCGCTTGCGTTTCGCTTATGCGTTTTACGTAGTCGTCATTGACCTGGAGAACGGGCGGGTCGGTTTCCACCGGAATCACAATTTTAATCGGCCCCCGCGCGTTACCCGCAGAATCCCGAACCCAAAGGTAAAGGTGTCTTATTTCCTTTTCTGACACATAATGATTAATCGTGTTTTCGCCGATAATGCAAGGATATACATCCGAAAAGTTCGTTCCTACTGGTGGTGCTTCATCGGGTTTCTGTAACACATATGAGAACTTTCCCGTCTCGTTACTGACAAATGTCACTGTTATGTTCGAGACCACGCGGGTCACGGTGCCGACGGTGATTTGGGGAGCGGTGGCATCGTCAACGATACTGGCACCCGTGATGGGAATGTATCCCTCGGCGGAACCGTTTTTGTAGTAAATGCAAGTGACGCCGTCGTGCATTGTCCAATACACGGTGGCACCGGCGGAGCCGCTCTCGCTGTTTGCCACCGGTTCCCAAAGAAGACCATTGGTTGCGCCTTCCTCGTATGAGAGAGTTTGGGTTTCCGACTTCTTTGTCCATGCAATAACCAGATTGTTTTCAGGAGAATAAGAAGTGTTCTCCGACGACGGGATGATGCCCCCTTGCCCTGTTATTGAGGAGGCCTGCCCGCACACAATGCTGTTGTTGACACTCACGGAACCATCCGAAGGGACTTCCAGAACCACACCGCTGCCGGCGATAACTTTTCCGCCGTTTATTGTGATGTCTTTGGCGTAAATGCCATCACCGGAGGAGGTATTGGTGACTTCCGCCTCGGCTTCAATTCGGACACCGCCGAAAGAGTAAATTGCCCACCCCGATGATTCGCAACGCACCTTGCCAGTGCCGGAAACGACAACGTTTTCGCCTGTGTTTGAGGAATTGTGCATCCGTATAGCATCGCCGCCTACCGTTGTCACAACGAACGCCTCCGCTGACAGTAACCTTGGACGCACTTCCTACTGCATAAATGGCATTATTGGACGCATTGACGGTGCCACCGCTAACAGTGATGTTTCCGCTGGTCTGAATGGGGCCATTGACCTTGCCACCGCTAACAATGATGTTTCCACTTCCAGCAAGAACCGCGATTCCGGCTGTCTGCCCAACGGTGCCACCGGAGATTGTCACCGCCGGGTCGGCGTCTCCGCTACTGGAATAGGAAGAGTAGATGACCGTTGACTGGCTGGTTGTTACGCTTGCATTTCCATCAATAATAACCCGCCCAGTTGAGGAAATTGCTCTATCCATTCCACTAACCACAGCGGTGCCATTAATTGTGATGATAGTAGTGCCTGCGTTCGTAATCGTTCCGTCTGTATCGTTTGCACTGACCGTGCCGCCACTGATAGTGCAGGTTCCTTTGGAACCGGGGGCAAAATAAATCGCCCTGCCAGACGGAGCGTCCCCAGTGTTTCTGATTGAGCCGCTTGTCATCTCAAACGCTCCATTGTTGTTAATCATTAGATTTAAAACCTCCGCAAGACCACCCTCGCCAGAAAGATTCGCTTGCCACGCAAGTTTCACACCTGCGGGAATGCTCAACGTTATCCTCCCCGAAAGCAGTTCCCGTGTGCCTTTGACGGTAACTGTGTTTCCGCTGCCGGCGGAGTTAAGGGCGTTTTGGATAGCGATTTGGTGACTTGTGTCAGTATCGCTGTTGCTGATCGTCACGGTGCTGCTCGCCGCATGCGCCACCGGTGCCGCGAACGGGACGGCCGGCGAGCAAAACGCGAACAGCGCGAAAAGCACGAACAGCGCGGAAAGGGCGGAAAAAACGGTATGGGCGACCGAGGAGGACGACGTGAAGGGCGACGCAGAGGGCGACGCAGAGGGCGACGCAAGGCGGAGCGAGGCGTTTGCGTGGAGCGGAAGAACCGAGTTAATGTGTGTCGTTTTCATGTGTGGATGTGTGTTGAAGGTTGGGAGGTTGGGAGCACCGACTTTCAAGTCGGCTCGGCGGTGGTGCGGCGGTCGCCGCCTTGCTTTTGAGAATGGGTGCGGCGAGGAACATGGGCGTGAGGGTGCGGGACGGGTGGTTGAAGGAGTGCGGCAGAAACGGAGTTCGTTTGAATTTCGGCGGCGTGAAAAAATAAATTCCGCGCGGAGAACAAGAAGTTTTTTTTTCGCTCCCCGCAATACCCTCACCGACCGCCACCGCCGGTGCCGGCGCCCGCGCCTTCTACTCCCCGTCCAGTTCGCGCAGCCAGCCGGCGGCGGAGGCGTCGCTGGGCATGCGCCAGTCGCCGCGCGGGGAGAGCGCGACGCTGCCGACCTTCGGTCCGTCGGGCATGACGGAGCGTTTGAACTGTTGCGCGAAGAAGCGGCGCACGAACACGCGCAGCCAACCGCGAATCGTCTCGGCGTCGTATTTGCCGGCGAAGGCGTGTTCGGCGAGGAAGAGGATTTTGCGCGGTCCGCTGCCCTCGCGCACGAAGTGGTAGAGGAAGAAGTCGTGCAGTTCGTAGGGGCCGACGATGCGTTCGGTCTCCTGCGCGATTTCGCCGCCGGCGGTGGGCGGGAGCAGTTCGGGGCTGACGGGCGTGGCGCAAACGTCGTCGAGCACCGCCCGCGTCTCGTCCATGTAGCGCGAGCGCGCCGCCCACGAGACGAGGTGGCGGACGAGCGTCTTGGGCACGCCGATGTTGACGTGATACATCGAGATGTGGTCGCCGTTGAACGTGCACCAGCCCAGCGCCGCCTCGGACAGGTCGCCGGTGCCGACGACGAAGCCGCCGACGCTGCCGGCGAGGTCCATGAGCACCTGCGTGCGCTCGCGCGCCTGCGCGTTCTCGTAGGTCAGGTCGAGCCGGTCGGCGGGGTGCCCGATGTCGCGCAGGTGCCGGTCAAAGGCGTCGCCGATGGGGATTTCGCGCAGCGTGACGCCGAGCAACTGGCACAGCCGGACGGCGTTGCCGCGTGTGCGCGGCGTGGTTCCGGGACCGGGCATGGTGACGGCGTGGATGCCCGCCGCCGGCAGCGCGAGCCGCTTGAACGCCTCGGCGCAGACGAGCAGCGCGAGCGTCGAATCCAGCCCGCCGCTGACGCCGATTGCGACCGTTTGCGCGCCCGTGTGGCGGAGCCGCCGCGCGAGTCCCGCCGCCTGAATGGAGAAGATTTCGCGGCAGTTCTCGTCGCGCCGCGCAGGGTCGCTTGGAATGAACGGCGTCGGCGAGACGCGCCGGCGCAGCCGCGCGGCGGAAGGCGTTGCCGCCGGCGGCGTCTCGACGCGAAACGGCAACCGGCGGAAGCGCGGGGCGGCGGCGCCGAACCACGTCGCGTTCGCGCGCCGCTCGTGCTGCAGCCGCCGGATGTCCACCTGCGACACGAGCATCGTCTCCTCGAACGAGAACCGCTCGGACTCGGCGACGAGTTTTCCGTTCTGCGCAATCATCCCGTGCCCGCTGAACACCACGTCGGTGCTCGACTCGTTCGGTCCGCTGTTGGCGTAGGCGTAAGCGGCGAGGCAGCGCGCGGACTGCTGCAGCACGAGCGAGCGCCGGTAGTCCGCCTTGCCGAGCAGTTCGTTGCCGGCGGACGGATTGCACAGCACCGTCGCGCCCGCGAGCGCCTGCCGCCCGCTCGGCGGTTCCGCCGCCCAGAGGTCCTCGCAAATCTCGATGCCCGCGACGCACTCGCGCATGTTCTCCGCCTGAAAGAGCAGGTCTGTCCCGAACGGCACCTCGACCCCGTCGAGATTCGCCGTCTCGCCGCCCGTCCAGACGCGGCCGGACGCGAACCACCGCTGCTCGTAGAACTCGCCCGTGTTGGGCAGGTGCGTCTTCGGGACGATGCCGGCGACACGCCCGCCGGTGACGAACGCCGCCGTGTTGTAGAGCCGCCCCTGCGCCGCCAACGGCAGCCCGACGACGAGCGAAAGCCGCAACTCGCCCGTCAGCGCGGCGAGTTCCGCCAGCCCCTTTCGCGCCCCTGCCAGCAACGCCTCCTGATAGAACAAGTCCCCGCACGAGTAGCCCGTGAGCGCGAGTTCGGGGAACACCACCAACGACGCCCCCTCGGCGGCGGCGCGACGCGCGGCGGCGGCGAGCGCGAGCGTGTTCGCCGCCGTGTCCGCGAGGCGCAGTTCGGGCGTGACGACGGCGAGCGTGACGAAGCCGTGCTCCAACAGGGTGTCGTTCATGTTGCGCGAATGGAACGACGACGCCGCCGTCGGGTAAAACGCAAAACCGGCGGCGGCGGCACCGGCGGCGTTATTGCGCGACGTTCGCCGCGTCCTCCGGCTGCCACCAGCGGATGAGGGTCGCGCCCCACGTGAAACCGCCGCCGAAGGCGACAAGCAGGACGAGGTCGCCCGGACGGATGCGCCCTTCGGTCCACGCTTCTTCGAGCGCGAGCGGGATGGACGCCGCCGAGGTGTTGCCGAAGCGGTCGAGGTTGATTTTGAACTTTTCGAGCGGCTGTTCCAACTCGCCGGCGATGGCGTCAATGATGCGCATGTTCGCCTGATGGGGGATGATGAGGGAGACGTCGCCGGCGGTGGCGCCGCACTTTTCGAGCACGCCGCGGCACGCCTGACTCATCACGCGCACGGCGTTCTTGAAGACCTCCTTGCCGGTCATGCGGACGATGTTCGCGCCGACGGTCAGCCCGGGCGGCGGCGGGGGCGCGGGGACGTCGCGGGGCTTGACGCTGAGCAGGTCGCCCTTCGCGCCGTCCGCGCCGAGAACGTTGCCGAGGATGCCCACGTAGGGGACGTCGCAACGCGAGACGACGGCGGCACCGGCGCCGTCGCCAAAGAGCACGCACGTGGAACGGTCGGTCCAGTCGGTGACGCCGGTGAGGCGTTCGGCGGCGATGATGAGGGCGTTGCGGTAGTCGCCGGCGCGCAGCATGTGGTTGGCGATTTGGAGCAGGTAGATGAAACCGGAGCAGGCGGCGACGATGTCGAAGGCGGGGATGCCCGGACGCAGGCCGACGGCGGTCTGGATGCGGCACGCGCAGGACGGGACGGGGGTGTCGTTGGAGATGGTAGCGACGATGATTAAGTCAATGTCCTGCGGGGAGATGCGTGCGTTTTCGATGGCGGCGGCGGCGGCTTTCGCGCCGAGAACGTCGGGGGTCTCGTCCGGCGCGGCGACGCGCCGCTCGCTGATGCCGGAGCGGGTGCGAATCCACTCGTCGTTGGTTTCGACGATTTTGGACAAGTCCTCGTTTGTGAGGCGGCGCGACGGCTTGTAGGCGCCGAGGCCGCGAATGAACACGGATGGTGTTGGCGTTCGCATGTGCGTTCCGCGAACAATGCCGGAAGGCACCGCGGCGTAAATGCGAAAGCGTGCGACACCGAGGCACCACCGGTGCGCCACCGGCGGGGTGCAAATTACGGGGTAATCAGCATACGTCAATGAGGACGCAGGAGTCCACGACCGTCACGGCCAGACCTCCCCGCGCGAGAAGCGCATGTAGTCATCGGTGTTTTTGAACATCGGGGAGAGTTTGTGGCTACCGGCGATGGCAAGGATGCCGGCAAGGTAGGCATCGGCTTCGTCTTCGGTGAGCGGGCGGGCGTCTTCGGGCTTGATAAAGATGTTGTCCCAGTTCAGCGGTTCGCTCGGCGTCGGAAGCGGTTTTGCGCGCGGCGGCGGGGGCGGAGTCAGGCGCGATGCGGTGCGTGTCGCGCGCGTTGCCGAGCGCGACTTGGTGCGCGCGCGGGGTGGAGTTTTTGTGAGGGCGCCCATGGGGTTCAGAATGAAAGACGGTTGGAGTCGGTGTAACAAGCAAGCCCGCGTTCCCGCCCGCCGGCGGCGTGTTCACGAGAGGCGCCGGCGGTAATCTTCGTAGCCGAAGCGGCGGATGATGCGGACGCCGGCGGTGCCGGTGGTGCCGGTGGTGTCGCCGGCGGCGGGTGTGAAACTTGCAATCGCCGGCAGCGGGATGCCGTTGAAGGTGGTGTTCTTGACCATCGTGTAATGCGACATGTCGAGGAAGACGATGCGGTCGCCGCGCCGTAGCGGGCGGGGGAACGAGTAGTCGCCGACGACGTCGCCGGCGAGGCAGGTTGCGGCGCCGAGGCGGTAGGTGTGGGCGAAGTCACCGGCGGCGCCGGCGCCGAGGATTTCGGGGCGGTAGGGCATTTCGAGGGTGTCGGGCATGTGGGCGGCGGCGGAGGCGTCGAGGATGGCGATGGGCATGCCGTTGTGAACGATGTCGAGAACGGTCGAGACGAGGACGCCGGTGCCGAGCGCGACGGCCTCGCCGGGTTCGAGGTAGAGTTGGTGGCGGTCGCCCCAGCGCCGGCGGAACGCGAGCAGTGTTTCGCAGAGGAGGTCGAGGTCGTAATCGGCGCGGGTGATGTGATGTCCGCCGCCGAAGTTGACCCAGCGCATTTTCGGGAGGAACTCGCCGAACTTCTCCTCGAAGTGCGGAATGGTGCGCGCGAGCGTGTCGCTGTTCTGCTCGCACATCGTGTGAAAGTGGAGACCTTCGAGACCGTCGAGGTCGCCGGCGGAGCGGATTTCGCGGCGCGTCGTCCCAAGTCGCGAGAACGGCGCGCACGGGTTGTAAAGAGCGGTCTCGACCTCGGCGTATTCGGGGTTCACGCGCAGGCCGAAGGAAGGGGAGCGGGGAGCACGAGCACGAGCCACCTGCTCCGGCGTGTTGAACGTGATGTGGTCGGCGATGCCGAAGAGTTGGGCGAGTTCGTCGTCTTTGAACGCCGGCGAATAGACGTGTGTCTCGCCGCCGAATTCGGAGGAGCCGAGCAACGCCTCGTGGAGGCCGCTGGCGGTGGTGCCGGCGAGGTAGCGGCTGATGAGCGGGAACTCGGAGAACTGCGCGAAGCCCTTCAACGCGAGCAGAACCTTGGCACCGGTGCGCTCGGTGACGCTCCGCAGGACGCGGCAGTTGTCTTCGAGCAGACCGCGATGGAGCAGGTGGCAGGGCGACGGCAGTTCGGGCGCGGAGAAGTCGAAGTCCGCGAAGGCGTCGGCGAGTTTTCTGGGAAACGGCAGACCGGCGTTCGCGAGGGGTGCGGGCGCGGACGCGGGCGCGCCGCCGGCGGCGTTGGCGATGGTGCTCATGCCGGCGACGGTAAAGGCGCGGCGGCATTGGACAACGCTGGACGCCGCGAAGCGTTTGCGCCAAACAGCGGAAGCATGGACGCCAACGCCGCCGCGAACACCGCCCCCGCGAATTCCCCCGCCGCCACCACCGGTGCCGTCGCCGGCAACGCCGCTACCACTGCCGCTACCACCGCCGCCGCCGCCGCCGGCGACTCCGCTGCCGGTGACCTTCCGCCGAGCACGCTTGGCGAGGAAATCGCCAACAGCGTCACGCACGGAATCGGCGCGGCGTTGAGCATCGCCGGCCTGTCCGTGCTCGTCGTGCTCGCGGTGCGACTGGCGGACGTCTGGGCGGTGGTGAACGCCTCGATTTACGGCGCGACGCTCGTCGTGCTCTACACCTGTTCGACGCTCTACCACAGCATCCGGCATCCGGGCGCGAAGCGGCTCCTGCGCAAGTTCGACCACGCGGCGATTTACCTGCTCATCGCCGGCACCTACACGCCGTTTGTGCTCGGACCGCTGCGCGGCGCGCTCGGATGGAGCATCTTTGGCATCATCTGGGGACTGGCACTCGCCGGCGTCGTCATGAAGTTCCGCTTCACCGGCCGCTTCGAGGTGCTCTCGACCTTGCTCTACGTCGGCATGGGTTGGCTAATCCTCATCGCGCTCAAACCGCTTTTCGCCCAGATGAGCACCACCGGCGTCGCCCTGCTCGTCGCCGGCGGCGTCAGTTACACGGCGGGCGTCGTCTTCTATTTGAAGGACGCCAAGCCCTACTTCCACGCCGTCTGGCACCTGTTCGTGCTCGGCGGCAGCGTGCTGCAATACTTCTCCGTGCTGACGACCATCGTGCCGCCGAAACCATGAGCGGACGCCCCGTCCGCCCCCCGAAAAATTCGCCTCAAAAAAGCGCGAAAGCGGACTTGAACACGCCACCGGCGGCGGTAGTGTGCGGACGCCTTGACGGACGTTTTGGACGGCGTCCACGCCGCCCGCCCCCCGAACCCTTCAGGAAAACGCCCGCGACAAGGCGCAACCCAGACACCCACCCGCAATGAGCAACTCCGAAAACATTATCATCTCTGGTATCAACCTCGAACTCACCGACGCCATCAAGGACCACGTGCGCACCAAATTGTCCAAGGTGCTCAAACACAACGAGCGCATCATCCGCATCAACGTCGAACTCGAATACCGCCCCTCCAAAAAACACATCAACGAGTTCGTCGCCAAAGCCCGCGTCGAGGTGCGCGGCAACGACATCGTCGTCGGCATCGAGTCCGACGACCTCTACAAATCCATTGACGCCCTGAACGAGAAACTGACCCGTCAGGTGCGCCGCCGGCACCGCCTCGAAAAAGAAAAACGCAACCACCCGCACGACGTGGACATCCCCGTCGAACTGCCCAAAACGGTGGCGGCGAAATAAAAACGCCGGCACCGGTGCCACCGCCGGCGGCGGCGAAAATCCCCCGCCCCGCCGCGCCCAACACCGCTCCGCCCCCGCGCCCGCTCACGCGCCAAAGACGCCGACCGCCCGCTCGGCGGCGGCGACGGTGTTGCGCATGAGCATCGCAACGGTCATCGGGCCGACGCCGCCGGGGACGGGCGTGATGAACGAGCACTTCGGCGCGACGGCGTCGAAGTCAACGTCGCCGACGAGCCGGTGCCCGCTTTTGCGCGACGGGTCGGGGACGCGGTTGATGCCGACGTCAATGACGACCGCGCCCTCCTTCACCATGTCCGCCGTGATGAGGCGCGGTTTGCCGATGGCGGCGACGAGGATGTCCGCCTCGCGCGTCACCGCACCGAGGTCGGCGGTTCGCGAGTGGCAGACGGTCACGGTGGCGTCGGCGCCGCGCGCGAGCAGCAGCAACGCCGCCGGTTTGCCGACGATGAGCGAGCGGCCGACGACGACGACGCGCTTGCCGGCGGTGACGACTCCGCTGCGCCGCAGCAGTTCGACGATGCCCGCCGGTGTGCACGGGGCGAACGCGCCGGGCTGCTCCTGAACGAGGCGGCCGACGTTGAGCGAGGTGAAGCCGTCAACGTCCTTCGCCGGCGAGATGCGGTTGAAGACCTCGGTTTCGTCGAGATGGCGCGGCAACGGTGCCTGCACGAGAATGCCGTGAACGGCGGGGTCGGCGTTGAGGGCGTCGAGGCGGGCGAGCAGTTCGTCGCGCGAGACGTTTTCAGGAAAGAGCACGAGCGTCGAACGCATGCCGCACTCGGCGGCGACGCGCTGTTTTTTCGCGACGTAGGAGACCGAAGCGGGGTCGTCGCCAACGCGCACGAAGACGGCGTGCGGAACGACGCCGGCAGCGTCACCGTCACCGGCACCGGTGCCGGCGGCGAGCGCGGCGGCGCGTTGCTTGACCTCGGCGAGGACTTCTTGGGCGATGGCGTTTCCGTCAATAAGCGTCATGCGGCGCAGGAAAACACGTCCGCCGGCAACGGCAAACCTGTTCCCCGCCCCGCCGGTTTTCCGCTGCGCTCCGCCGGTTTTCTCCTTGCGGGATGCGAGGCGAATGCGTTTTTTGCGCCGCAAATGAAAATGGGTCTCAACTTCACAGAAAAGCCGGTGCCCCCGCCAGCGGAACCTCCCGCCGCCGGTGCCGCCGCCGGTGCCGCCGGTGCCACCGCTCCGACCGCCGCCGACGCCGCCGGTGACGCCGAAACGCCGCTCGCCATCTACATCCACGTCCCGTTTTGCCGGAGTCGCTGCTCGTTTTGCCCGTTCTACATCAACCCCGCCAGCGGGGGATTTTCCGCCGATTACGCCGCCCTGCTCCGCAAGGACATCGCCACCGGTGCCGCGCGCCATCGCGACGCCATCGGCGCGCGCAAGGTTTGCAGCGTGTTCGTCGGCGGCGGAACCCCCAGCGACCTCGACGCCGCCGACCTCGCCGGCGTCCTGCGGCAATTGCGCGACACGTTCGCGTTCGCGCCCGACGCCGAAGTGACCGTCGAGGGGCGCGTGCGCGGTTTTACGGTGCCAAAAGCGGAAGCGTTCATCGCCGCCGGTGCGAACCGCTTCTCGATTGGCGTGCAGAGCACCGACACCGCCCTGCGCCGCCGAATCGGCCGTCTCGCCGACCGCGCCGAAGTGCGCGAAACCCTCAACGCGCTCGCCTTCGCCGGCGACGCCGGTGCGGTCATCGTGCTCGACCTCATCTACGGGTTTCCGACGCAGACCAGCGCGCACATCGTCGAGGACGTCCGCTTCCTCGCCGAGGAAACCGCCGTCGCCGGTCTCGACCTCTACGAACTGCGCGACTTCCCCAACAGCCCGCTCTCGAAAGCCGTCGCCGCCGGTCACATGCCGCCGCCCGCCAACGCCGCCGCTCGCGCCGAAATGCTCGCCGCCGGCAACCTCGCCCTGCTGCAACGCGGCTTTGAGCCGTTCTACGACCGGCATTGGCGGCGCGACGCCCGCGAACGCTCCGTCTATAACCAACTCGCCAAACGCCGCGACGCCGACCTGCTCGCCTTCGGCGCCGGTGCCGGCGGCCGCCTCCAAGGACGCCCGCTCTCGCGCCCGCGCTCCCTCGACGCCTACCGCCACGAAGTCGCCACCGGTGGTGCCGGCGGCACCGCCAACCCGCCAATCGAGCACCCAGTCGAACACCCGACCGCGCATCCGGCCGCGCACCCAACCGGACATCCCGCCGGACATCCGACCGGACATCCCGCCGCGCGTCCCGCCGGTGGACATCCCGCATGGATTCCGCGCCCGTGAGCGGCGGAAAATCGCTCCGTCAAAAACGGAGTTTGCCCCTCGGCGAATTCGCCCTCGGCGAAAAACTCCTTCCGCAAATCAAATCCTGCGGTTTTCCTGACCGGACAAGATTTTTTCCCCGTTCATGTTAAAACGCACGTTTGACATCGCCTTCTCGTTCTCGGTTTTGCTCTTTGGGGCACCGGTGCTGCTCCTCCTCTCGCTACTCGTGCGTTTGAAAATCGGAACGCCGGTCTTCTTTGTCCAAGAACGTGTCGGCAAGAACGGCTCCATTTTCCGAATGGTCAAGTTTCGCAGCATGACAAACGCGCGGAACGCGCAAGGGGAACTGCTCCCCGATGCCGACCGCCTCACGCCCTTCGGCTCCTTTTTGCGCCGGACGAGTTTGGATGAACTGCCGGAATTCTGGAACGTGCTCACCGGCAGCATGAGCGTCGTCGGTCCGCGCCCGCTTTTACCGCGTTATCTCCCGCGTTACACGCCGGAACAGGCGCGCCGAAACGAAGTCCCGCCCGGAATCACCGGCTGGACCGCCGTCAACGGTCGCAACGCGATTTCTTGGGAGGAAAAATTCAAACTCGATGTCTGGTATGTTGACAACCGGAGCATGCTGCTCGACCTCAAAATCGTCCTGCTGACCCTGCTGAAAGCGTTGCGCGGCGGCGGCGTCTCCGCCCCGGGCGAAGCCACAATGCCGGAATTCTTGGGAAACAATAATGCAACAAAATGCCCCGCCTGAAAAAACTTCCTTCCCCCCAACGAAGTATTACGGCTAAAACAAAAATCATGAAGAAACTCCCCAAAAACGCCACCGTCGCGCTCTTTGTCCCGTGCTACATTGACACGTTTTACCCGCAAGTGGGCGTCGCGACGCTCGAAATCTTGGAGAAACTCGGACTCGGCGCGTGCGTCTTTTATCCCGACGGGCAGACGTGTTGCGGGCAGCCGATGGCGAACAGCGGCGCCGAGCGCAGCGGCGAGGACACGCACCGGCGGTTCGTCGAGATTTTCAAGGAATTTGACTACATCGTGACCCCGTCGGCAAGTTGCGCGGGACACGTCCGGCACCACTACGACCGCATTGAGCAGACCGCCGCCACGCGCCGCGTCCGCGCGAACATTTACGAACTGTGCGAGTTTCTGACCGACGTGCTTGACGTGGATATTGCCGGTGACCTCGGCTCGCGCTTCCCGCACAAAGTCGGGCTGCACCAGAGTTGCCACGGCTTGCGCGCGCTCGGTCTGGGAACGCCGTCGGAATTGGTCGAAACGCCCGCTTATGCCGCCGCGCACAACAGAGTCCGCCGCCTGCTCGAAGCGACCGCCGGCATCGAACTCGTCGAACTCGACCGCGTGGACGAGTGTTGCGGCTTCGGCGGAACGTTCGCCGTTTTTGAACCCGATATCTCCGCGAAGATGGGTGCCGACCGCGTCGCCGACCACGAACGCCACGGCGCCGAATTCATCACCGGCACCGACACCTCGTGCCTCATGCACCTCGAAGGCATTCTGCGCCGGCAGCAAAAACCGCTCCAAGTGCGCCACATCGCGGAAATTCTGAACAGCAACGGGTGAGTGCCGCCGGTGCCGCCGCCGGCACCGGCGCCGGTGCCGTCAAAACCGCCACGTTGCCCGGAGCGACCACACGCGCGGCTGACCGGGGACGAGCGGGATTTCTTGGTAGTTCACGTTCCAGAGGTTGTCCACGACGGCGGCGATGGTGAGCGACGCCGCCGTCGTTTTCGCGTCGAACAGCGGCACACGCCACGAGACGGCGAGCGAGGTCAGGAACGGGTGCGAGGTGCCTTCGCGCAGCGGGTTCTCCGCTTGGAAGCGCAACTCGTTGTCGCACCGGATTTCGACGCCCCAGCCGACGCGCGCGACGAGGGCGGCGGTGACGCGGTGCTCGGCGTAGTTGCCGGCGTAGTAACTGCCGGCGGCGGCGTTGGTGTAGTCGTCGTGCCGGTGCAGCCACGCATAGCCGAGCACGAGGTCAACGCGCCGCCACGAGCATTGGGCGACGAGTTCGACGCCGGTGGTGTCGAGGTCAACGGCGCACACGCTGCGCGAGGCGTTCGGGTTCGCGGGGTCGAAGACCCAGTCAACGAGGTTGTCGTCGCGCCGCCAGAACACCGCCGGTTTGAGGGCGAGCGCGCCGCCGCCGGCGACGTTCGTGCCGAGTTCGGCGGCGAGTTCGACGTTGTGCGCCCGCGAGCGGCCGAGGTCGCGGTTGCCGGCGAACAGTCCCGTGGGCGAGTTGTTGAGCGCGGTGTAGTCGGGCGTCTGCGAACTCGCCGCGTATTCGAGCGCGACGCGCCGCAGCACGGGGGCGTCCTTCTTCGCGCCGGTGCCGCCGGTGCCGGTGCCGCCGTTGCGCCACGCGATGCCGGCGGTCGGCGACCACGCGCCGGCGAGACGGTTGCTCTCGTCGAGCGTGACGCCGGCGGTGAGGTCGAGCGCACCCGCGCCGGCGCCGAGCGCGAGCGTCTGGTCGGCATAGGCACCGGCGTAAAACTGCGTCCGCGACATATAGCGGCCGTAACGCAAATCGGTGCTCGCGAGGTCGTCGGCAACGATGCCGGCGCGGTAGCGCAGCCCCGTTCGGTTCGCGAACTCGGTTGCGCCGCCGGCGAGCGTCTGCCGCCCGTCAACGCCGGCGCCAGCGACGTTCGTGCGGTGCCGCGCCGCATAGACCGCGCCGCTCGCGAGCACATACCACGGCAGCGAGTAGATGTCCGTGTTGATGCGGTAGTAGGCGCCGGCGCGGACGAAGTCGCCGCGCGTCCCGAACTCCTGCCGGTGGCTCACGGCGTAGAGTTGCGTCTCCAACTGCTCGCGCTCCTCCTGCCACTTCGGACCCGGCGCGCGCTTCGCGTAGAGGTTCGGCCACAGAAAATCCTTCGTTTGATAACCGGCGAACACGTCCGTCTGCGACACCGCGTCGCGCAGTTGCAGCCGCACGTTGTAGCGCGAGAACTCGTGCTCGGAGAACTTCGCGCGCTCGCCGACGGCACCGGTGGTGGACACGCGCCGCCCCTCGCCGAACGGCCCGTCGCCGGTGCCAAACGCGGCGGCGACATCCACGCCAACCGTGCGCCCCAAAAACTTCTCGCCGGCGACCGCGCCGGCGACCGCGTCCGCCCCGAACTCGCGATGTCCGCCCGCCGCGAGCGACACCGTGCCGCCGGCGACGACCGGCTGCCACTCGTAGGCGACGTTGCCGGCGGTCGCGTTCCAACCGCTCTGCGCGGCGGCGGCGCCGGTGACGATTTTCGGCGCCCCAAGCATCGCCGGCGCGACGGGGATTTCGCCGAGATAGTGCCCCGTCTGCGGGTCGGTCAGCGACAGCCCGCCGAGCGAAAATCCGGTGTTCAGATAGGTTCCGCCGCGCAGCGAAATATCCGTCGCCGCCTCGCCCAGCCCGCGCGCTTGCACGTCCACGAGCGGGTCGAACCGCAGGAGCGTCACCGGCGTTGAGAAACCCTCCGCCGGTTCGGGATTCGCGACCCGCGCGGCAGTGACCACCACCGGCGCAAGGGTTGTCGGGGCGGCGGGGGCAGTGCTGGCACCGGCGGCGGTTTTTTCGTCGCCGGTGACGGTTTCATCCGCCGCCGCGCGAGACGCGAAAGCCACCGGCAGCAGTGCCGCCGCCGCGCACAAAGCGCGTTTGGAAAAACAAAACATGCCCCGCAACGAAACCGCCGCCGGCACCGCAGGCAAGCGAATTGTTAAGCGAGGCGAGAAACTCACTTAACAATAAAAAACCGCTCATTGCGCCACCGGTGCCGGTGCCGCCGGTGCCTCCGCCGGCGGCGCAATCTCGCCGGTGACGGTCGTGACGCTGGCGCCGGTGATGTGCACCGGCAGCAGGCGACCGGCGAGCGAGAGGTCGCCGCGAAACAGGGCTTTGCGGTTCGTGCGCGTGCGCCCCATCAACACGCCGTCGCCTTTGCGGGCGGGTCCTTCGACGAGGATTTCCTGCGTGCTGCCGACGAGCGAGCGGTTGCGCGCAAGCGAGTATTGTTCGAGCAGCGCGAGCAGCCGCTTGTCGCGCTCGTCCTTGACCGCCGGCGGCACGGTGTCGCCGAACGCTTCGGCCTCGGTGCCGGTGCGCGTGGAGTATTTGAAGACGTAGGCCATGTCGAAGCGGACGGTGTCGAAAAGCGAAACGGTCTGCTCGAAGTCCTCCTCGGTCTCGCCCGGAAAACCGACGATGACGTCGGTGGAGATGCAGATGCCGGGCGCGGCGTCGCGCAGCGCGGCGACGATTTCGAGATAGCGGGCGCGGGTGTGCGGCCGGCGCATGGCGCGCAGAATGCGGTCGCTGCCGCTCTGCGCGGGCAGGTGGACGTATTCGCAAAGTTTGGGAAGGTCGCGGTAGCAGCGGACGAGGTCGGCGCGGAAGCCGACGGGGTGCGGGCTGGTGAAGCGGATGCGTTCGAGGCCGGCGATGTCGTGCAGTTTTTCGAGGAGTTGGACGAACGGGGTCTTGCCGGCGGCGACGGGGTATTCGCGCCGGCCGTAGTGGTTGACGATTTGACCGAGTAGCGTGACTTCGCGTGCGCCGCCGGCGACGAGTTCGCGGGTCTCCTCGACGATATCCTCCATCGGTCGGGCGCGCTCGGCGCCGCGCGTTTTGGGCACGATGCAGTAGGAGCAACGCATGTCGCAGCCCTGCATAATCGAGACGAAGGCGCAGACGCGCGGTTGCGGGTCGTGACCGCGCAGGGCGTTCTGCGAGCCGCGCTCCTCGGCGATGTCAACGATGGTTGACGGGCGCGGGCCGAGGCCGCGCAGCGAGGCGAGCAGGTTGTCGAGATGGTCGGGGACTTGGTGAAACTTCTGTGTGCCAACGACGAGGTCGAGGTCGGGAAGTTGGTCGAGCAGCGCGGCGCCACGGTTCTGCGCCATGCAACCCATGATGCCGATGATTTTTCGGGGGGAACGGGGAGCGGGGGGGGGGGGGGGGGGGGGGGGGGGGGCGGGGGGGGGAAGGGGGGGGGGCGCAGGGGGGGTGGGGGGGCCCGGGGGCGGGGCCGCGGGGGGGGGGCCGGTC